>NZ_JAMYRZ010000013.1:0-153657 GCF_040321675.1 Mesorhizobium sp. M0296 | reverse complement strand
ATGAACTGCTCAACGAGACGCTGTTTACTTCGCTGGCTCAGGCACGCGTCGCCATCGCCCTGTGGCGCGCCGACTACAACACCGCCCGGCCGCATTCCCAAATCGCCTGGCAGACACCGGCCGAGTTCGCCACCACCTTCAATCTGCGACGGTCGCTCGCGCTGCGCGATGCCAAAGGCTCCGCGCCAGCGCCCGTCGCTTCACCCGCCCAGCAGGGCACAACCCACGCCGGAAACGAACTCAAAACTGGATAGAAACTGGGGGCAACGTCAAGGGGGGCGAGCCGCTTCTGAACTTTGAGTTGATCCGTTACGTCGTAGGACGGGCGGAACAGGTAAATGCGTCGGAGCAAAGGGACCTGCAATTCGTAATCACGACAAACCTCGCTGTCGTCGATGATGCCATTCTCGAGTTCTGCCGCCTACACGACATTCTCATTTCAACGTCATTGGACGGACCCGCTGACCTTCACAACCCAAACCGTCCACGCCCGGGCAAGAACAGCTACGAGCTGGCTGTTGCCGGAATCGAGAAGGCGAGGAAGGTGCTGGGGAACGAACGGGTTAGCGCCCTCATGACCACGACCAAAACGAGCCTCTCTAGGGGCCGTGAGATCATAGACGAATACGTGCGGCTGCAGTTTCCGGGAATATTTCTTCGACCTTTGTCGCCATATGGTTTCGCGATCAAAACCAAGTCGTATGCGGCCTATGATGTCGACAGATGGCTGGATTTTTATTTCGACGGCCTGGAATACATAATCGACCTGAACCGGAGGGGCTTGCCGTTCAAGGAGCTATACGCGTCAACTATTCTGACGAAGATGCTCACCCCATTTGAGCCGGGGTATGTGGACTTGATGAGCCCAGCCGGAATCGGGATTTCGGCGGTCGTGTACAATTATGACGGCGATGTGTACGCCTCCGATGAAGCTCGAATGCTGGCTGAGATGGGCGATAAGACGTTCCGTATCGGCAACGTCCATCACAACAGTTACCATGAGATATTCGCGTCAGACGCCCTGCTGGACCCAATAGAGCAATCCTTCGCTGGCTCGGCCCCAATGTGCTCAGAGTGCGCTTTTGAACCTTACTGCGGGTCCGACCCTGTCTTTCACATGGCCACGCAGCGTGACTTCGTAGGGCTGAAGACGAGGTCAGCCTTTTGTCATCGAAACATGACGATTTTCAAGAGGCTCATCAGCCTAATGGAAGACAGCCCAATGATCCGCCAGTTGTTCTTACAGTGGGCCAACTAGGATGCTCCAGCTCAGCGGCTTCGCCAAGACGGACACCCCAGCAGCCGACCTTCGGCCCGTATTACTCCGGCTGATCGGCGCCCATCGGGCAGAGCGGCATGTTAATCCAGAGCATGACGCCTCCCTCTTCAGAGGCGGGAACCTAGCGGAAGGTTTCGAATGGGTTGTCACCTTTGAAGCTCACGAGGCGGAAGCTGCGCGCATTGCTGGTGACAAGCAACTTATCGTCCTGCCGGACCACTTTGGTTATCTTGGCGATGGAGATGTCATAAGGTTCGTTCCCGGCCGGAATGCGATCCGGGTGCTCTTTCGGGTAACGGCCAGTGCGAACTATTTTCTCCTAACGGAGCGCTGCAACCACTACTGCCTTATGTGCTCGCAGCCCCCGAAAGACATAGATGACAGTTGGCTCGCTGCAGAGATGCAAGAATTGCTTCCGCTTTTGCCGATCAGCACGCCGTTTATGGGTCTGACGGGAGGCGAACCTACTCTGCTTGGGCAAGATTTTTTTGAGCTTTTGTCCACAGCCAAAACGCTCCTACCAGACACGGCGGTCCACATTCTGTCCAACGGTCGAGCTTTCCAAGATTTCGAGTTTGCGTCGCGCTATGCAAGACTGAACCACAGACAGTTATCGCTAGGCATTCCTCTTTATTCGATTGATCCGGAAGTCCACGACTATGTTGTTCAATCCAAGGGCGCCTTTGACGAAACTGTTAAGGGCATTCTGAACCTGGGAGCACTTGGACAGAAGGTCGAAATACGTGTTGTTGTGCACAAGCAGACATATCAAGGGCTTCTAGAGCTCTCCGAGTTTATATTCAGAAATCTGACATTCGTTGACCACGTCACGTTCATGGGATTGGAGATTACCGGGTTCACCCGCGCAAACATGGACAAGCTCTGGATCGACCCTTTCGAGTATCGCGAGGAGCTTCGGTCGGCGGTTCAGTTCTTAGCGGCCGCCAAGATGAATGTGTCAGTGTACAATCACCAGTTATGCGTGATTGATCCGTCGATTCATCGGTATGCTAGGCAATCGATCAGCGACTGGAAGAATGAGTACCTAGACGAATGCTCAAACTGCAGCCGCCGTGCCGATTGTGGGGGGTTCTTCTCCTCAAGCAAGCTCGCGCATAGTGCTCACATTGTAGCGTTCCATTAGAGCTACTTGTGCCAGAACAGCTTGATCGCCGCGCCCGCTTCCCTACCGACCTAGATTTGTCTCCATACGTCAGAGGCTGCCTCCGGCGCTTACCAAACGTATCCGAGCTGGATGTGCTCGATATCCCCTCCGGATTTGGCAGGCATTCATTGTTCTTGGCCGCTCAAGGTAATCGGGTTGTGGCGGCGGATATAGACCAACACAGACTTGACCAGTCGATGGCAAGCTGGCGAGCCTTAGCGCGACGCCACGGGAATTTGCGGTCAGTTTTGGTCGACGCCGAACAGTCTTTGCCGTTCTCTAGGGAGGCGTTCGATCTCGTCCTGGTTGTCCACTACGTTTCTGATAGGATCATTGAGGCGGTCTGCCCTCTAATACGCGCCGGTGGGTTTCTCATATACGAGACGTTCGGTGCCCACGGTCTTAATAGAGGAACCCTCCCGACTGCGGGCCAAACAGCTAGTAGGGTTTCGGGATTTGAGGTGTTGGATTTGAGAGAGAGACCGGTTCGTACTGCAGCCGGAGAGATAGTTACAGTCAAGATGTTGGCGCGAAAAATGGGCAGTCTGATATGATAATCAGAAGGGGGGAGTCTCAACAGTGGCAGAAGAAGTCTATTCCAGGCACGGCAATGTAATAATTGGCCCATCCATGGCGCACTTTGGTTCGACCTCGTATCCTATCGCTAATATCGGCAGTGTCAGCATAAAGGATATCGGTCGGGGACCGGCAGGACCCCTCGGTGTGATAATGGCTATTGTCGGTCTTATTCTGTTGCTGCAGAGCAACGTATTCGTCGGATTGGTTCTGCTTGCACTGGGAGCGATACTCTTCATCAGAGCAAAACCAAAGGCTGCGCTGGTCCTCAAAACCTCTAGCGGCGATGTCCAGGCTATGGAAAGCACAGAGAAGCAGATTATCGCAGATACAAAGACCGCCATCGAAAGAGCTTTCATGAACCGGCGTTGACAATCCTGCTCCAATCCTCAGGGTCTGGCGGCGAAACATGCCGGTGTCATTGCGTGGTCCCGCGATGACAACCCGGCGCTAGGCGAATACGTGGGCCGACGACGCTCTTTGTTGGTGGCGACGTGCCGGATATGGAGTGACGGTCGGCCAGTACCCCTCTGGCTCCCTGCGTTCTCCCAAGGTGTAGAGAGCACAGAGACACAGGAGACCTTGAGCAGGGCAGGCTGCTTATGGCCTTGGTGCCTTGTTGATCAATTCGGATAGATCGGTGACCAGTTCGCGAAGGTGGTCTGGAAGGAAGGCAGGGGGCAGGTATCGACCATTTTTTGGGTCTTACCTGAACAGAGGTCGGACAAAAGATGACTGGTCGTCCAAGTGGCATTGCGGACCACCTCGAGCAATATCGGCAACCCATCGTCCGATCCGTAGGCTCGACAGCTTCTGAACAGTATCTTGCGACATTGGCCGATCGGACCTTCCTCAACCTTTGGTCTTACCCCAATCCGTACCGCGAACAGAAGCTTCTGGGAGGCTCAGATGGAAAAGAGCTATGTGACCTCCTTGTTGTTTGTGACCCTCACGTCATCGTCTTCAGCGAGAAGCACATTGGCTGGCCCGATAGGCCGATCGAAGTCGCGTGGCCAAGATGGTTTAAGAAAGCTGTCAGCGCTGCTGCAAAACAACTTCGCGGCGCCGAGCGTTGGATTGCAGAATTTCCTGACCGGATTTTCCTCGACCGAGCGTGTTCTGTTCCATTTCCACTCAAATTTCCTCCAGCCGAGCGCCGGAAAGTACATCGAGTAATTGTGGCGAATGGGGCTGCAAAGGCTTGCCGCGATCACTTCGGCGGAGGCATGGGCACCTTACTAATCAAGCCGGATGTGGTCGGGGACAACCATTGGGACGCAAAAGCCCCAAACCACATCCCATTTGCGATTGGAGACATTGAGCCAAATAGTGATTTTGTCCATGTCCTAGATGAAGCATCGCTAGATGTCCTAATGTCGGAACTCGACACGATCTCCGATTTCACTGACTACCTCGATAAACGCTCAATCTTTCTCAGATCGGGGCGATTGGCGGCAGCTCACGGAGAGGAAGACCTCCTCGCGTACTACGCAACGAACATCAACGAGAGCGGCGACCACGATTTCGTCCCTCCTGATGGTAAATCATGGGAAGAAGTCGAGGCTATAGCGCTAGGCCCTCGCTACGGGAGCTTTGTTCGGAACCCCCGGTACATTGCCAAGAAACGAGCTGATGAAGTTTCTTACGCTTGGGATAGGTTGATTGAGACATTCACGCAACACATGCTCAGCGGGACCTCGATTGTAGTCCCCGGACAAGTCTACTCGCTTACCAACAGCGAAATGGCCGTCAGGTACATGGCGCTAGAGAGCCGCTTCAAGCGACGCAGCCACAGCGAGGCCATCCTCGGAGCCCTGAAGAGAGGAGAGACGGAGCAGGTATTTTTTCGGGCCATGATCGCGCCTGCAGAGGCTAGGTATTGTGAAACCGGCTTTTTCTTCATGACCTTGAAGTTCATGACATGGATGGAGGCGGACGGAGGTTATGAAAAGTATCGAATATTCCGAACGTTCTACTTGAAAACTTATGCGCAGGCGCTGTTGGTGAAATTCCCGTATTTGAAACGGGTAGTAGGCATAGCGATGGAGCCGCCAAATCAGGGGCGGGGTGCGTCGGAAGACTGTATCTATGCGGCGCAAGCTGAATGGACTGATGCAGAGCTAGCTGAAATCAAAGACGACTGTGAGGGTCTCGGCATCATGAAGTCGCTCGTTCCACGGGAGTATGGCGGCGAAGAGTTTCCCCAAGTTGAGCGTGAAAGGCTCTCTCGACCTTTGAACGGGCTTGAGGGAAACCGGAAGGAGAGACGTGCAAGAGCGGCCGCCGCGAGGGCGCTGCGCAAGCGACCGTTGCAGAGGAATGTTCGGTAGGAATTTCTGAGCGGGGGATCGGATAACTGGCTCGCGGACCTCCCGTGGATAAAATCCCTTCGGCAACGAAGCCTCTCCGTTCCGGAATCTCCCAGATTAGGTCTCTTTTTTATCTTCCATTGTGTGAACAATGGGCATCGGCAATCAAGCCACTTTGTTTGGGAAGCCGAGACCATGACCAACTTTAAAATCATCTTTTTTGGGAAACAAGGCCAGATCATCGGGCAGCGCTACCGCCTGCAATGACCACTGGGATGCCTGCCAATGGGGGGAAGCACATGCCCTCGAAAGGGGACGACTTTCACGTCGAGGAAGATGATCTTCGGGAACGAACGGCAAGATCGGGACAGAAAGGATGACGAAATCATCCAGGAGGCGTTCCACGTTCTTAGAAGGCGAGCAGGGATGGTCAAGGTTCCTGACTAAGCTTCACCACCGGTGCCCACGCGTCGACCGTAACGAGAACGCATGGGCACCGGGCGAAACCCGCGCTCCCTTCCGCCGTCTCCAAACCGGATTTGAGATACGAAAGGAGGGCAGGTAGGGGAGCGAGGGTGTTGTACGTTATTCAGCCTTGGCGATCTCCAAAGCGGTCTTGAGTTCCGACAGATCGGTATCAACCAAGACGTCGGCAGTGCCCGTCACGTCCACCTCAGGACCACTCAGGGACGGAAAGAAGGACGCGAGTTCCGTCTGGGTCACCTTGGGTGCCCCTGCCGTCAAATCACGCTGCGGCTTGGTCTCAGCGGTATAGGGCAGGCCGGTCGCGGGATCATGAGTGCCCTTCTGAATACCAAGACGCACCTCTGCCCATTCCATGCGGCCAGCGCGGTCGGCAGCTGTGGCAATCTCGGCATGGCCTGGCCTGTCTGCGCCGTGGGAGCGCGTCTGAACGTCAACCTTGCGGATTGCCTCACGGACCAACTGGAGGGCCTCGCGTTCGTGCTTAAGCTGTCGCTCAAGTTCCTGGCGCTGGGCGAGCAGTGAAGCGTTCTCCTCGGTTAGCCGGGAGACCTCGGCGTTGAGCTTGCCGATCTCGGTTGAGTTGTCGATGGAATCGAGTTGAGCGAGGAGTTCCTCGCGGGTCATAGGTTTCTTTGCCATTGGTGGCTGTCCTTTGTCAGATGATTGAAGTGATAGCGATCACGCAGATCGAGGCGAGGTAGATGGTGATGGCGAGGTTCAACATGGGTCAGCCATCGACATCCGGCAGGGACTGCCACCAGAGGGAATAGGCGTTTGCCAATCGGGCAGGGTCCAGCCGACCAGTCACCACATCTGAGACGATGCGACGGGCCAAGCTGTCGTCGGTGCGGGATGCCGCATAGACTAGCGAGTTCCAGCGTTCTCCACCGATCTGTTCGGATGCAATGGGGGTCGCTTCCATCACTGTCGTTTCGAGCAGGTTGGTGGCTGTCACCTCGTCCAAGCCGGTGGCCTCAGCTAGACGGGCGAGCGTGTCGTGGAAGTCACCTGTTTCGACCATGGCATCTACGCCAGCCTCGAACGCCTCAGGCGTGAAGCATTCGGCAATTTCGTCCAGGGTTTCGGATAGGGCGAGTGTAGGGTCATTGGCGTCGACCTCAAGCTCTTGCTGGAGAGCCTCAAGTTCCTCGTCGGACATTTCGTCGGTATCAACGTGTTCAAGAGGATCGTCGCCAGCCGGGATTGCTCGGCGATCAAGCGCGACCTCGTTGGTTGCGTAGGCGGTCGAGGGGGCACTGGGGGTGCCCTGCGGTCCAGTCAAGCCAAGCTGTTCGGCAATGTCAGCATCGACATAGGTGTTGAGACCGGCGACAAACACCTTGCCATCAGGGGCGGGACCGGCAGCGGAGCCGCTGGCGTAGTTGGGGTTACTCGTGGGGGACCAGCCGGACCTGTCGTCCATGGGGTTGGGCATGCGCATCGTTTCGGCTGCGGTGTGGTCGTAGTAATTGGACATAGCGGGGTTTCCTAAAGGAGGTTAGCGGCCTTGACGGCCATTCGGGTGTAGTCGAGGAGGGTCATTGAATGACCGTCGTTGGTGGAGACGGTGGAGGACCAGAAGTCCTTGCCGTGTATCTGTTGGGCATGGCGCACGAAGTCGCGGCCAAGGTGCCGGTGGGTTGCCCCGGAGGCCTTCTTGACCAGCGAAGTGGTGCCGATGGTCTTGCGGAAGTCCCCCAAGAGGGCACCCGCGCGGGTCTCAAGGAACCGGTTGCGGTTCTCCCAGAGGCCCCCGGCCTGACCAGAATGGAAGTAGACATGCATCCACCCGATGAGAGCCAGGGCGTGAATGACCGCTTCGGTATAGGTGCGGTGGTCCTTGTGCTGCCAGTTGGCGAGGAGACCTTTGGCCTTGGCGACCTGGGGGAGCTTCTGGTGGAGGTCGGAAACCCCGAGACAGAAGGACGGCGGAAGGACCATGCGGCGCTCAAGGGCCTTGAGGTCCACCCGCACACGCGCGGCGAACTTGGGGTCCGTCTGCATGTAGAGGTCAATCGCCTTCTTGAAGATGGCCAGTTCGTTTCGGGAGGGAAGGCGGGCCAAGGGGTCCCCCCGAGAACTGGTGGCGTCCCGATGAGGTCCGCAGTAACGGGAGACCCCGGATCGTTTGCGGTCGCAACCGGGGCAGTCGCAAGGTTTGGTCTCGTTGCTGATTTGGCGGCAGCGAAGTTGCCGAGCGTTAAAAACAGATTGGGCACCCACGCGCCAATCGCGGGGGCGTCCCGAGGTGACGGGAGATGCCATCGGGTTCCTTGGGGTATGGAGAGCCTCCCCTTGAGGGAGGGGTATAGGAAGCTGCATCGAAGATTGAACTTCGAGCCGAGCTTGTGGGGAACTCAAGTTCAACCCGAGTTCACTGGTGCTGAACTCAGGGGTACTTAAGAGATAATCCCTAGTAGTAATCCTCGAGAGAGAACCTTGAGGAGTCTCTAGATAACTAAGGATAACTTAAGGGGTGCGCGCGTGTACGCGTATAGGGAGCCAAATCTCGTCTTCAAGCAGCGAGAACGATTTTTTGTCTTTCAGTAAGGGTCTCGCCACTAGACAGGGCCTCGAATGGACGGAACTTGATCCGCACCGCTGAGCGGTCCTGAGTGTCAATGACATCGTGGTCGGCCCAATAGGCCAGGGTTAGGTCTCGCTTCAAGACCGGGGTTCCTGCCCGTTCAACGTGGATACGGGTCTCGGGCGGGTAACCGAGGGTGTCCCTGAGGCTGCGGCAGAGGGGACCGAGCGGGTCCTTGTAGGTCCGACGACCGTAAGCCTTGTCGGATGTGTCGATGCGTGTGCCTGATGCCGGGTGGTGGGCGGCATAGGAACCGTTGAGTTCAATAGTGGTGGTGTGAAGGGACATGGAACGGCTTTCTTCCCGTGTGCGGTGGTGGCCACAACAGGGGTTGGATAGGTGTGGGTGGTGTAGGACAGCGGGCGTGGGTCGATGGCCCCTGAAACAGGGCCACCGCACACAGACGGAGCGAGCGTGAGCCGGTGGCGAGTAGCCTTCCTTTTCCTGTATGCGGTGGTGCCGTGGATGGGTGCCCGGGGGGTTGGGTGGTGCATGACAGCGGACCTACTGGCCAGTGTCGTGGAGACGGGGCACGGCACACAGGTTACGAGGGAGTTCAGACCGGCTTGCCGTCCTGGAAGACCCTGAGTTCATCGACCGAATAACGGCGGGTGAACCAGTCGGGCATAAGGTCTTGGGTGTCCTTGGGGCGATGGGTGCCAGCGGTTACCGTGTCGGTGATCTGGTCATAGTCCAGATAGATGGTGTCCGAAGGGAGCCACCCGAGGAGCCGGAAGGACCAGAGGGTCCCGAGGATTTCCTTGATCGCATCGACAGAGATGCGGTGGTTGCATCGTACCCTTTCCATGTCTTTGGCGGTGCAGCCTTCTGGAACCATTCCGCCGACGTGGGCGAGACGGCGGGCGGCACGGGTGATGCGGACGGGCAGGGGAGAATGGCGGCCCCAATGGCGTCCATGGGTTGGGAACGTGGCAGCTAGTGAGGGCTTGGCGGCAGTGACGCGCATGGCGTCAATGGTCGCGGCGATGTCCGCAGCGGCGGTATAGTTCATGGCTTCCTAGATGTTGTTGATGTGTAGCGCTGTGGCGCAAGATGTAGATGAGGTGCCCTCGGCGAACAGAAGGAACCACCAAGGCAAAAAGAGGGAACAGACCTGAGGACTCACTCCTGGGGTCGTTCATATGTTTTCTGTATGAGGGGGAAATCGCAGGTGATGCGAACAAGGCGTTCGTTTGTCATCTCGATACAGGCGCGACACCGGCTCGGAGCTTTACCTGTATCTGTACGGCCCTAATTGGCAGGAGCGCTGAGCTTTGCCTGTATCTATACGGGTGGGTAATCGTGTCGTGGGAAGAAACATGGGCGAGGCCGCCAAGGAGCTTGCCTTTGTCGGTATGGCAACCTTATTGGCGGCTTAGAACAAGGAAACAGACGTGGGGATGCGCCGTGCGGGCGTTCTCTTGTCTCAGTATGGGAACCCATTAGATATTGCTAATGCGGACGTTCGTATGTCTTGTAGAGGGGGCAAACCAGAGATCAGAAGCGAGCGGAGGAAAAGAAAATTCTTCGTTCTATGTCCACTATATGGCAACGCAATTATTTTATTCTAACGGACCCCACGTGGGGGTGTTGCGGGAATAATTTTCTCTTCAGCCATAATCAGCCCGGCTCTCCGCTGCCGTCGAAAACGAGGGCGTGAGTGTGACCACTCCGCATGGGTGACTGAGGCGCGCCTGAGGGTCTTGCTGTCGCTCTCAAGGCGTCTGTCCGATCTGCCAGACGAAGCTCAGGTTCCCTCACGGACTTCACCAAGTTTTTTGGAGCGCCTCGCGTTTCACCTTGAGCGCGTGTCCGGCACCGTAGTTGAAAGCGACCCCCTGTTCGGAATGGCCCATAATCTCCCGGGCCAAGCTCTCGGGACAGTGGGTATTGCGAAGCAGGTCCTTCATTCGGTGGCGTAGGCTGTGGATGGTCTTCTTCCTTTCAGGCACCACTGTACGGAGTCGTTTCATGAGTGCGGCGGATGCGGTCTCTGATTTCCTCGGACCCGCGTAACGGCTGAACAGGGGCGTCTCGGGAGCAAGGTCTCCAAATAAACATTTGAGGGCACCCAAGGCTTTGGGAGATAGTGGCACGGTGCGCTCTGAGTTCTTGGTCTTTAGCGTGTGGTCGCCGTATGGGCGGATGTGGATGCTTTCCGCGTTCTCGTCGACATCCATTCTCCTGAGGTTGCAGACCTCACCAAGGCGCGCGCCCGTGTCTCGAAGGGCAACCCAAATAGCTACCAGAGAGACGTCTCCCTTCTCCATCACTGGGGCGAGGGCGGTCATGTCGTCTTCTGACAAGGGGAGGCGGGCGTCTCTGCTATTGGCTGCGCCTTTGATCTCCAACTGGGAGAAGGGGTTCTTCATGTCGAGGTCGTGTTCCTTGATCATCTTGTTGATGGCAGGGCTAACGATCTCGATTGTTCGCTTCACTGACGGGGGCGCCATTTCAGCAGCCAGGGCGTCTCGGAACTTTCTGGCCTCAGAGCGCGACAGTTTCTCTAGCGGACGCTTGGTGACCTCGTGCTTGCCGATCACGACTTTCAGGCGTTCCTTCACCTTGTTGACCCTGTTGGTGAGCGCCAAATCCCTTGCGCGAACTCCTGTGGACTTCATGCTTAGATAATGGTCGAGAGCGCTGGAGACGGTATAGGTTTCCTTGGGTAGCTGCTTCCGGCCAATGGCCCGAATGGCCTCAACGGAAAATGCGGGGCCTTTGCCGCGATCTTCGGCTTCTTCGTATTCGCGTATCAACTCGTCCTGAAAGAGGCTGAGGCCCTCGTCCAAGCGTGAGTCGGGTTCTACGCCGTGTCCGGCTATTGTGGCGATGTCCTTCTCGGTAAAGCCCATTTGCCGCATTCTGCGGATGACTAAAGCCCGTTCGCCGACGTCTGCTGGTGCTAAGACTTTGGCCGACTTGAGAAGCCTTTCGGTTTCCCTTTCGACCTGGGCGTAAAGCCTCAAGGCTTGGGTGCGGTCCTTACCGAGGGACTTTTTGATTTCGCGTTTGCCAACGACTTCCCTCAGGGCTTCGGGCACTACGAAGCGATACTGATAGTGACCGGATTGGGAAACTTTGAGATGCGGCGTTGACAAGGCGGGCTCCCGTGATTGGCGGGCGCTTTGTACCAGAGTTTGTACCGCTAAGTCAACGGATACGCGCAAGAATGGCGCATTTGCGGGCTTCTAGGTGGAGAAAATGGTGCGGATGAAGGGACTCGAACCCCCACGCCTTTCGGCACTGGAACCTAAATCTGTTCCGCTAGCGGAGCTGGTGCGGGTAGAGGGACTCGAACCCCCAAGCTTTTCAAGCACTTGGACCTAAACCAAGCGTGTCTACCAATTCCACCATACCCGCTGAAATTGTCACTTTGTCACCGTTTGTCACGGCGTTTGTCACAAGTCAACGCGGCGCATCCTGGGGGTTTCCGGCTCTTTGAGGTGCCTCAGGAGTAACTGTGCGGTCAAATGGAGCCCGATGGCGAACGCGGCCCCAATCGCCCACGGAATGAAGAACGCAAGGTAGGACTTGGCGCTGAGGCTAACCATCGGGATAATGATTCCGGTCGCGAAGGATGCGACGGCCAGATTGTTGAAGAACACTGCGCCGAGTTTGACCTGCTCGTTGTAAACAAGGTTGGTCACCGGTTTCTTCTCTGGTTTATACATCGGACACCACCTTAAGCTGTGGCTTGGTCACGTCAAGGATGTCCCCGAGAATGTCGCCGGCAAGATCCAGATCGCCGGTCGCCAGCTTGGCGTATTTCAGCGTGGTCTCGATGCGCTTGTGCCCGAGCCACGTCTGGATGCGCTTGAGGTCGACCCCGTTCTGGACCAACCAGCTCGCACAGGTGTGGCGAAGCGTGTGGACCACGACATCGTCCCACCCGAGGGTCTTCTGCATCTCGTCCCACAGGTCACGCAGATGGCGAGCCTTACCGTCCGAGCCCTTCATGTGCTGGAACGGCCCTCTGCTGTCGGGATAGGCGCGCTGCATGGCGAGGACCGCTTCCTTGGCAGCCTTCGACATCGGCAGGGTCCGTGGCTTGGACTTCTTGTCGCCGCCGAGGAAGAGGACGGTGTTGAAGCCCGGCCCGAAGGCGTTCCAGCGGAGGTCCATGATGGCCCCGACGCGCGCCCCGGTGTGGAGGGCGAAGACGGTGAAGGCGTGGGCGTCAGGCTGGTGCCAGTCGCGCCACAGCTTCAGGAGCTTCTGAGCCTCGTCCTTGGTCAGGAACCGCAGGCGCTCGTTGTCCTCTCGATAGAGGGGCACCTTCGGGACGCGAGGGATCACCCCACGCTCGACCGCGAAGCGCAGCATCTTGGACAGGGCGGCGAGCTTGCGGTCAGCGGTGGCGAAGGATCGCCCGCTCTCGACGACGTGCCGAGCCAGCCGCTTCATCTCGTCCTGGGTGAGGTCTTGGACCGGCGTGTTGCGCCCAAAGAACTCCACGACCTCGCGCCCGTTGGCGATGGCCGTCTGCGGGGCCTTGATCTTCGGGTTGTTCTCCCAATGGTCGGTCTTCACGTAGTCGAACAGCGCCCCGAGCGTGTGTAGGGAGGAGCCGGTCTCGGTGCGACCGTTCTTGGGGGCCGGGACAGGAGAGCCACGCACGAGGGCCGCGCGCGTCTCCAGCTCGTATGCTTCGGCCTCAACCTCGCTGTCGAAGGTCTCACGGTAGCGGGTTCCCGCGACCATGAAGTCGGCCATGTAGGTGTCGCCGCGTTTCCTGACGGACATGATTAGCTCCCCAAGAGTTGGATCAGGGTGTTGTAGACCCGAAGACCCCGCTGCGTCGGCTTGACGCGCTTGAAGCGGCGATCCAGAGGGTCCTCGTAGGTCTCGATTAGGCCGTGACCGTCGACCAGCTCGGGCTTGCCGGCAACCATGACCTTTCGCTTCTCGCTAAGCGCCTCAATGTTGCGCGAGATAGGCCCACCGTCGCCGAGCCCGGCGCGCTGAGCGTATTCCTTGATGGTCAGCTCCGGCTGCGCAACGATGTGCAGGAACAGGCTGATCTGTTGGGCCTGCATCTCGGCGTTCAGCTTCCTGAACTCGTCAATGAAGGCGATGAATTTACGGGCGGTCTTGTTCTCGACCCCGCGCGTGCCAGCGTTCATGGTGGTAACTCCTTCCCAGTGATAGGTACGAGGTAGTTGTTATTCCAGTCCCGCATCTACTGCAATAGCGGAGGTTCCCTCATAGACCTCCGCCACAGTTCCCCCTGTTATCCCCCGCCTGTGTTACCGGATACGCTCTTGGAGAAGCGACACCGGATAGGCGTTCAGTTCGTTGATGCCGATCTCAACGAGAGGTTCCGGCGCGGGGACCTTGATGATCCCGATCCCCCGCCGACTGGCCTGATGCGTGAGCCAGTGTCCGTCCCGAAGGGTTCCAGTGATGGGGTCGTCCATCAACTCGAACGCGCCGGGCATGTTCTTCGAGAAGTAGCCGAGAACCGTGTCGTACCCATCGGGAACGTCAGGGCTCTGGTAGGGGTTGTTGGGGGTTGCCGCGCTTCCCCCTTGCGCGACCCCTCCCGCACTCTCCAAAGCGATGGCAATACGGGTCAGTCTATCGAGGAGGACCTCGATCTGGTGTTCTTGCATAATGGTAGTTCCCTGAGTTGGCCGTTATCCCGTGGGTGGGCCGGCTACAATCGATTTATCGACGGTCACATTTTGTGTCTATCCGTTAACGTGTCCATTTTGGACAGGTTAGCTGATGCTTGAAGAACGAGCTGCTCCAGCCTCTTGTAGAAGCCCTTTGTCAGCGGGCGATCAGCACCAATGAGGATCGGCAGCGCGCGGCGCCCGGTATTCACGACCGTGATCCTACCTAGCTCCTCCAGAGCCTTGATGTGGCGGATCACAGTCGTCCGTGGCATGATAGTTCCCGAGGCGTATCGCCATCAGGACCAGATGTAGGTCCCGGTTCTCACCAAGAGCGACCATCTCTGCGCAGATGCCGAGGACCAACTCGATCACGGCAGTGCGTCTCGCTCTTTCCTTTGCAGGCACGTTCGGCATGGGTTCCCTTCCTGGCCCCGCGAACGGGTCACGTAAGGGCACCAGAGCGGGAGTGCGAGAGTGCATTAGTAGCAACTCACACTCCCCGGCCAAGGTTCACGCAGCCTGCAAATGGTAGCGGGCGTACTTCTGGCCAGTCGGGTCGACCTTTAACTCGGTGATGATCCGGTGCCCGAGGCGCTTCAGTTCGAGCATGCGGGCCGGCAACTGGCGACAGCGCAGGACACCCTGAGCTTCGAGCGGGGTGATCGCACCTTTGCGACGCAGAAGGTCGAGGACCGACTTGGTCATCGGTGCCGTGGGCTCTTTGGCGTCGATCACCTCGAACTCGTCGGGGTAGAGTATGCCGGTGTTGCCTGTCGTGGCGCTGACCGCTTCGACCAGCCCGTGAAGGTCCGGCTCGGTGATGGTCACGGTGTTGCCCGTGGCGAAGCCATCGGTATGGGCAGCCCACGCCTGTTCGATGATGCGGATGCGCTGGCCTTTGAAAAATTCTTTCTTGAGCATGTCAGTTGCCTTTGAGAGTTGCTGAGAGTTTTGACCCGGGCGGACCACCCGAACCGGGACTACGAAATGCAAGAAGTGTGCCATCAGTTGACTGCGAAGCGGGAGCCGACCACCTCCCAATACTGGCCGCAGCGGGAGCGGCGCTTGGCCAGCCGGGTGCCGAAGATCGAGGGGCGGTACTTGTCGCTGTAGTCCCGCATGAAGGTGGTGGCCTTCCCCTCGGTCAGGAAGAGTTCGTTGACGTGGTGCATGGTGATCTCCTGTTCTTGCTCCGTTCACGTCGAGGCACTATTTGTCCTGGCATGAGCGAGATCGAGTTGAAGTTGAGGTGGAAGCGGACGTGGGATGACCGTCCCGACGACTTCTCGGCCTTTGCCGAGGAGCAGGGAGTGGGTCGCATCTACAAAATGGCTGGTGGCCCTCAGGGTCACCGCTGGTATTGGACAATGAATGCCATGATCGGGCACACCGGCTTCAGCCACGCAGGGTTCGAGGACACCCCGCGCGAGGCCGCGAGGGAAGTCGAGGAAATCTGGTTCACAAGAGGGGTGGCAGTTCTGGCCCGGAAGGTGGCTGCATTTCACGCGCCCAAGGGCGATTAATCCACAAGGGTTGCGCGGACGTGCTAGCGTGCGATTCTAATTAGGATTGGCAGCGATGAAACTGGAACGTGGGACTGTAACCGAAATATCATTCACGCCAGATAGGGATTGCCTATTCGGTCGAGTTGAACTTCAGTTTGATGCCCCTGAATTGGGCGAAGATTTCGGACACGTTATTGTTGCGCGTGTTCGCATCAAAGCCAAAGAAGCTCAGAGTCTAGTAGAAGCTGAGGCCGCTATCCTTGACGCAGCACAAAAGGTTTTGGCTCGCTCCGTCGAAGCCCTCGTCGGCGCAACTCCCCAATCCCTACACGAGTTGAGTGTAGCGTCTGAGCGTGAAAAGGCTCAGGCGATCCAGAGGGAGATGGACCAAAACCTAAACATTGCGTTTGCATCTACAAACTGAGCGAGGGTCACGCTTCCATCCTCCACTCAGTGATGCGGACGGGATTGTCACGAACCTCGACCTTGCCCCGGCGACCGGCCAGAAGCCGCGCCACGGTGACCGCAGCGGTGCGCTTCATGTGGAACCCGAGAGTCGTGCGGGCACCATCCAGATGCTCGGTGAACAGCAGCCATTTGTTGCCCCGGTCGGTGTATTGATCGAGGCGCTGGACGACGAACTTGGTCATTGGTCAGCACTCCCCGGCTGTTTTGAGGGTGGCGAGATCGAGGGTGGCGATGGGCTTGGCAGCGGAGTGCCGGAAGGCGATTTGCCAGTTGCCCGCGACGACGTGTTGAGGGTCCACCTCGTAGACCCGGAGGACGGCGCTGCCGCCTTCCTGCATGGCTTGCCGGCCAGCCTTGGACTTGAACCAGCGAACCAGTTGCGTCTTGGACCGGAAGCCGAAATAGAAGTCGCCGTAGGACGCGCGGCACTCGTTGAAGAGCGCATATAGCGCGGTGCCGTGTTCGCCGTAGCTGCGCGGCCCGGGCGGATCATAGGCACTGTGGTCGCCATTGACGCGCGGATGGCCGTCATAGCGAAAGACCGCGCCAGTCTGCCAAGGCCCCCCGCTGGCGTCGTTAGGGTGTTCGATGCGGTAGACGTTCATGACGGGCTCCGCAGGGTTGCGATGAAGAACACGGCGCAGGCGGTGATCAGGGCCGACCACAGGACAGCGGCGACAAGCGTTTCAGTTGGCATTGGAGGGTCCTTTGAGATTGACCCGAGCGACACCGGCCAGCACTGGAGGGGCCGACCGATGCGCTCAGGGAACTGGTACCTTGTGGGAGGCGTTAGCCCACGACGAAGCCCGAGGTGTCGCGCTTGGCGGGACCCTTGGCGTAGAGCCCCACGATGACCCCGCGAGGATCGCTGAAGCGCATGTCGGTTTCGTCGCCGTCGATGACTTCACGCGACCAGCCGCCAGTATAGTCACGGCTTGCCATGCGGGCATTGCGCAGCGCCTTGGTGCGGAACACGATGGCGACATTCATGCCGGTCTCGCTGGCAGTCTTGGTGACCGCGTTGGCATAGGCCGGATTGGCCTCGCTATAGGACAGGGTCAGCGCGTAGTTAGCCGGCAGCGCCCGGTAAGCCCGCTTGGTGATCTTGGTGTAATCGTAGAATTGCACCTCAGGGAACGCATGGAAGATCGACGCGAAGTGCGCCTCGCGTTCCTGTTGGGGATGCTTAAGCTTGATGTAGCGAACGCAAGGGTGCGCTACTTCCCATTGAATGTCGCTGGTACCATTCAGCCGCACCGCGGGCTTGACGCCTTTGCGCTCGCAGTAGCGAACAAAGGCTTCAATGTCCTTGACCAGTTCGGCCATGAACGCGGCACGGTCGCTGAAATAGCGCCGCGTCTTGGCGATCCGAGCGTTGACGATGGAATTGAAGATTGCCGCGCGGCCAGCCTTTGACAGACAGCCCATTTCGCAGCCAGCTTGACCAGCCATTGGGCAGACATTGCCCATGCCCGATTGTGCAGCCGGTGCAAGGTACATGATGGCCGTTTCGTACTCGCCGGCCTTATCGCCCTTGATCGTCTTGGCGTTGCCGCCAGAGCGAATGAGTGATCCACGATACATGATGGAACCCCTTGATTTGTGTGAGCTTGTCAATCCCCTACGTTGCCGTATCTAGTACCTTAGAGGATGGACAAGATCACACTTGTCACGCTGCCCGGTTCAACCTTGCGGTCTTGCCACTGCGTTGATTGCGGTCCACCTAGCTCTTCAGCTTTCGCTCTAGGCTCTTATCTCGCAACCATCCCGGTTAAGCGTTGTCTCCCGGTTCCGCACCAGTCTGACCTTTGGTTCCGCTGTACGGTTAGGGCTCGGAAGCCCACCCCTGCGCCGAGGGTTTGTCCCCGGTCTCGAACCGTCTGGCGAAGCCGTCTTGTTCGATGACCCTTTGTCTCACAAACGTATTAGATACGCAAACGGAGTTAATGAAAAAAACGACAGATAGGGCTCACTTTTGAGCTAAGACATTGAAATCACTGTGAAAGAAAGTTTGAAAATAATCCTCTGAATGCCGGAAATGGCCGATTAGGTCCGCTTGTGGACGCTTTGCGCGCCCCTATCGTGACCTATTGCGCGCCCCTGCCGATCACCTAGCGCGCGCCATGCGAGCTATGCCATAACCTACAATGACCGCTGCAAAAACACGTGAATATGGAGTCTACCTATGATTTTTCCCGACAGAGGATCATGAATGTTCCGCGTGGGTTCTCGCTGAGGTGGGAGGCCTTGTATGAACGTTTGGACGAACTGCCGACTCATCAAAGTGACTGCCAATGAGCTTGTTCAAGAGCTGATTTTACAAGCCCGGCGCGGCCAAATCATCATCATCTCCGTCAAAGAGACTATCGCAGCAGTGCGCCGAGACGGCCCGCATCTCGCGGAAAGTGACTGCGAGCTGGTGGAGCTTATCGTCAATGTTGCCCCAGCCTTTGGCATGTTCGTCGCGTTCGACCTTCGCGAATAGCCGCATGGCTCTCAACTGGTTGAACCCGCCCAGTCTACGTCAGAACCAAACATTCCCGACCCGGCTTGGCGCAGAGACAGTCCTGCTCTAAATTTCACCCATGGTAATCCTTTGGTTCTCACCTCCTGTGTACGTTAAGACGGAAACTAAAGGCTTCCGCTACGGGGTCCACCACGTTGAGGCTGCGGCTGAGGAACTCATCTTGTGGACTAGGCGTGGGCCCAGGTGGGAAGAGGCAATGCGCGTTTGTGTGGATGCCATCAGCGGAAGGGTATCCCCACAGCAGGCCCGTGATGCGTTCGAGGAGGCTGCCAAGGAGGAGGATATGCTCTTTTGCTGATTGGGAGTTCTATCTCTCGCCATTGGTTCTCCCCTCCGGTCTACGTCAGGACCGACCAGCCAGGTGTCCGCGTCGGGGTCAGCCACGTCGAGGGTGCGGCCGAGGAACTCATGAAGTGGACTAACCGGGGTCCTCGGTGGGACCTTGCGGTGCGTATCTGCACGGCCGCACTGGCCGATAAGGTGTCACCTCAAGTGGCTGGTAAGGCATTCCTGGCTGCTGCAAAAGAGGAGGGGACATTACTCCCCCCATATGACAACCAGCTAACTTGAACTGCGGTAAAGGTTCTCTGACCAACACCGCCTTCGCGAAAGGAGCCCGCCGCCCGTGAGAAAGGCGACGGACCCCCACAGCGGCTGCACATCCAAGAAGAACCGCTGCGAGTTCCAAACCCGCGAGGGCCTACATCGTTCCCTACAACCTGCGTTGGTCGGCAGGCCTGTGCTGCTCTACATTTCCCCCATGGCAACCCATTGGTTCTCCCCTCCGGTCCCTGTGAGGACTGAGCGCGCCGGTCTGACCCGGAACGTGAATAACGTCGAGGCAGCCGGCCAGGAGCTGATGAAGTGGACCAAGCGTGGCCCCAAATGGAACCAAGCGGTGCGCGTCTGCATCGCCTGCATTGCCGACCAGATGGAACCTGAGGAGGCACGGAAGGCATTCCTGGCTGCTGCCGAGGAGGAGGGGATGCTGCGCTCCTCTGAATAGTTCTGCATTCCGCTTGCCACCACCCCCCACGTCTGATTACTACCTTTGATTGTTTTCAAACCTCGGGAGGGAATAAAATGACTATGTTTCCGCAGACCATGATCGATACCGCACGGGCTGGCGGCGGCCTGGATATAGACCTGTCCAAGCAGGTCATGTTCCCCCAGACGATGATCGACGTTGCAGCCGCTGCGGCTGCGAGTGGCAAGAAACCCACCATCACCTTCCGCAACTGTAAGAGCGTCTTCCCACAGACGAGGATCGACGTCGCGCGAGCCGGGCAAGGCTGTGTCGTGTTCGTAGACTAGCACTTTGGGTAGCCTGTCTGATTAGGCCGCCTTCCGCTTCTGCGCTTCTAGCTCTGTTCCGCCTTGGTGGATGGGTAGGTAGGGTCTCCTGGGTCCCTGTGCCCCCTCGGCTACACCAGTGGAGAACTGCTGGGGTAACTGAGGGGGTAGCCTTGACGGAAGGCTCTCAGGTAGGACCCTAACGTACCCCTTAGGTTCCCTCCCAGGTGTCACCCTAAGGTACACTCTAAGGGGAACCCTCGGGGATAGTCCTATTGGTCACCCTATTCCCTTGAGGGGGATTGAAGGGGCCTGTTAGAAGAACCGAGGGGACGACTGTAAGGAGGCCCCGAGGGCGTTCTCCATGAACCGGGCCAGCTCCAGGTCGAGCAATTCCTGCTTCCGTTGGTCAGCAGCAGTGGTCTGGTTCCGAGCCATCCATTCGCACCAGTAGGCCACAGCACCGGCAACGGCATCGAGCCTGTCGTCATGGGCGAGGGCACCCCGGTTCTTCGTGATCCGGGTCATTTGGTAGAACAGCCTCATGCGGTTCTGATCTTCCAGCGGGTAGCCGGTCGTGCTGTCGTAGTCACGCTCGACCACCTTGTCGGAGACCACCAGACGATGCTGGTTCATGATCGGCTCAAGGGTGTCGATGATGCGGGCTTCCTTCTGGGCCTTCGACCAGTCGGCATCCTCAATCGAGACCGCGTAGATGATCTGGGATCGAGAGCGAAGGAGCTGGGCGAACATGCCGTCGCCGAAGTTCGGCTCGACGAGGATCAGGTTGACGCCCTGTTCCTTGGCGTCGAGGAGGATCTTGTCCAGCGTACCGTTGTCGTAGCCGGCCCTCACAGCGCCCACACGGGTCAGGTAGAGGGTGCCATGCAGCATCTTGACCACGGCCCATGCAGTCTCATCCTTGCCGCGCCCTGACGGGTCGACGAACATGGTCGATCCCTCGAACGGGATGTGATCCTTGGAGACGAACATCGGGCGGTGGAATCGGTCACCCGGCAACCCGATCATCGGGAGCTTGTCGAGGACCTGATCGGGGGACGAGCCCCATGCGACCTCACTCGGTCCCATCTTGGCGTCGAGGCCCATGACGATCAAGTCGGAGAGCTTGAGAGGGTACTTGTCCTCGTCCGACAGGCTGGTGTCCAACATGAACTGCAGGGAGAAGCCAGAGCGCCCGTAGGACAGCTCTCGTTCGTCGAGGTCGACCTCAGAGAACCGTTGGGGGTCCGTAGGCTTGCCCACGATGTCAGGGTCCACGTCCAGCTCACGGCCAATCAGCGGAGCCAGCTTCGAGCCGTACTTCGCGCGGCGATCCTCGTCGGGATACCTGGCCGGCCAGATGCGAACCACGTAGCCGCGATCCGGCAGGAGATTGTAGATCGACATCTCGGTCTGCGGGGTGCCGAGATAGATGATGCGGCCACCCGGCGAGAGAACGGCGTCGAACTCTTTGATCTGCTCGGACAGCTTCTCGCGCTTGAGCGAGGTGTCGGAATTGTTCGGGACTTCGATGTCGTCCGCGATGATGACGTTGGCGCGAGAGCCGGCGATCTGCGAGGTGATGCCCAGCGACTTCACAGACGGGGCGTGGGAGGCGCGGGCAGGGGCGACGTCGAATGCCACCTTGGACATTCGCTGGCCGTCCACGGGCCTGAGGTGGGCCAGCAGCTCCATCTCGAAGATGAGGCGCATGGTGAAAGTCGAGAAGTCGTCCGACCGCTGCTTGGAGGCCGAGATGACGAGTATCTTCGTTTGGGGATCGCAATAGAGCAGCCAGCAGACGAAGGCCGAGGTGACCCACGATTTGCCGACCCCTCGGAACGCCTCAATGATGAGACGCTTGGGGCCGTGCTGGAGGAACGATGCGATGTCGTACTGGACCTTTGTCGGGTCCGGTAGGTTCAGGTGTTTCCAGACCACATACAGGAAGTTGCGGAAGTCGCGGAGTGGGTCTGTCTGCGTCGACAAGTGTGTCGAAGCAGCGAGGGACTGCTTGGTCATTAAACCTTTCGGAGAGAGGCAGAGAGCGCTCAGGACGAGCGTTATGAGCTTGGGGGCTGTTGGGTTGCTGAGCGACCTATGGCTCGTCCTGAGGCGTCTGTTAGGCCGCTATGAGCGACTCGATTGCAGGCTTGAAGGCGTCTGCCCAAAGCTGCTGGCCGGCATCGTTAAAGTGGACGATGTCGATGTAGTAGTTCGCGGACCAGTAGGCGAACTGCGGGATGTCGAGTTCCACGAGGCGCTCCGCATACGTCGCGTAGTTGGCACGGAGCCAAGCGTTGTAGGAATTGCGGTAAGTCTCCTGCTGCGCTGTCGCGGTGTCTCGGTAAGGGATCGTTGCGGCGATGAGGAGCTGGCTGGCGTGGATGCCGTTCGCGTAGGTCTGGAAATCGGTGATGAGCTGCGCGTCCGTCCTGCCGTTGGTAAGGTCGTTGATGCCCGGGCCGCCCATGCAGACGATGTTCTTGGTGAACGCAGCGTCGTACTGGTTGTTCACGCGACCGGCGACGTTCGTTGCCATGTTGCTGAGGTACTGACCGCCAACGGCCATGTTGACCGCGTAGATTGGCGTCGACACCGACTGGACCAGCTTCTTCGTCCACGTCTGGTTCTTGGAGTGGCCAGAGCCCTCGGTCCTGCTGTCGCCGTCGAAGACGACCTTGACGGTGGAGGATGTCAGAACGTTACACTGGGCTTTGAGGGCTGCCTCTACTGCCAGACATTCGGCATCGGACAGAGCTGCCGGATAAGCGACGTAGGCGATGATGTCGAACTCACCGTCGTAGCTGGAGGGCGTGGTGGCATTCCACCTGCCGAAGCCCTTGCCGGTCACGTTGCCAGCGACAGGGGCCGTGCCGACCAGGAACAGGGAACCGTTGACGCCGAACTGTTTACCCGTCGGACCACCTCTCCAGCGAAGAACGCATTGGTTCAGCGGCGGTACCTTCCGGGGACCCGTCCGTGTGTCGTTGAAGGGCGTCGTGTTGTTGCCCCTCAGACCGACGTTTGCCGTCGTGGTGAACAACGACACCGTCGTCGCGTCTGCCGGGAACGAGCCGTAGTAGTTGTCGTTGAGCGAGAAGTTCGGCGAGAGAAGGTAGAACTCGGTGAAGTTCTCCTTGGCGATGGTCGGGCCGGTGGTGCAGGCCGTGAACTTCGAGCTTTGGTTCTGGACGAGCGCGGAGCTGTCGAACGAGATCGAGGGCGCGCCATTGTACAGAACCTCGGGGAAGACGCCCGGCTGGTTGACCTTGGTCGCCTGCTCTTGGTGGAAGCCGTTGCCCGTCTGATCGTACCACTTGCGCAGCCCCAGAGAGCTGGCCCCACGGAACGATGTGGCGGCTGCAGTGTCGAAGTACTTCGAGCCGAAGCCGATGTCCTGCTCAACGTCGTCGACTACGCGCTGCACACGGAGGGCCGGGCCTGAGTAGGTCTGGACAAGCCTTGTCGTTCCATAGACGACCGCAGGGGCTGTCGAGAGCGCCGGCAGGTACACCGGATCGACAGGCACAGGCGCCGGCTGGGACGGAGCTGCTGCGGCAGAGGTCCACAGGACGTCGCTAAGGACGCCCCGGAAGAACATGTAAGGGACGCCCATTAGTAAATCTCAGCCACGACCGTGCCGGAAGTGAACCCGCCCGTCTTCACGCCTACGCGGAAGTACCAAGCGGAGCCGGATACGCCCGTCTTCTCGGCTGGGGCGGTGAAGTTGTCGACGTCAAACCAAGTCGAGCTGTCCTTGGATCGCTGCACCGTAACGGTCGCTACGAAGGTGCCGCTGATCGACACGTCGAAGATGTCGCCGGCCTGTATCAGGACAGCAGGGGTGAAGGTGTTCTGTGCGGTGATGTTCATCAGTGTCTCGGATAATCCTGATCGTGTTCAGAGCCGTCGAAGGGGAGCTTCGAGGCCAGATCGTTGACGACCTTGTTGGTGCCCGGTACGGGCTTCGTGCCAGTGTCCTTGAGAAACTGACGGACGACATTCAGGGACGCCGCGTCGGGCGTGATGCGGACAGCCTCGCCGGTCTCCTTGTCGACGACCGTTCGGCCATTCGAGAGGAGATCGTCCAGCTGCTTCGCGAACGTGTCGAAGAGGGCTTCGAGCGCGTTGCTATCGGTCTTCACTTCTTGTCCTTTCGGAGCATTTCCTTGGCCTTGGCGACGATCTGGACGACGAGCCAGACCGTGCCGAGGATGGGTGCGATGAGGGCAGCGCCGTCAGACGCGGCGTGAAGCCACGGGAGCCAGACAGGGCTCGATACTGCGGAGACGGCGACCGCAGCGGTGGTGTTCTCCACGGGGGTTCCTGTGATTAGAGCGAGGGTCACAGCGCAGCCGCCCATGCCCAAAGGCTGTCGATCTGCGCCGGAGTGATGCTGAAGAGTGAACCGAGGCTATCGATCAGCGGGTGAGTTCTGCGGAAGTAGGTTGCCCATCTCCATTCGATCATTCCAGCCGGGTCATTCACCAGCTTCATCTCGACGTCTGCTTCGGCGATGCCGATGGACAGGAGAGCCCTGCGGACCTGACGGGGGCTAAGGGTCGGCATTGCCTCGCGAAGCTCTTCGACGGTCGGTGGGGTTGCAGGAACGTACGGAGTGGCTGAGGCACTGGCCGAGGCATAGAGCTGCCGACCAAGAACCTCAGGGTCCCTCGGGGATGCGGTGAAGGGTATCCATCCGTGGACTGGGTGATTGATCTCCATGTCGATGGAGCGAGCTGCGCTGAACTTTGGGTAGCGGTATTCCATTAGGCGATCCTCACGAACTGAGTGAACCGGGCGTAATTGGTGCCAGTGCTGTAGGAAGACCGACCCAGCGCGCGCCATGTGCCAGACAGAGCGGACCCACCCTTCGTCAGGGTACGGTCGCCCGAAGGAGCGTTATCATCCGTCATAGCGGTGAAAGAACTCAGTTGCAGACCAGCAGGCTGGATGGAGGAGCCGGCGTAGGTCCCACCTTCAGTGATTCCGGGGTTGTAGATGTAGCCAAACACGAACGAGCCAACAGCGCCGTATGCGATGCCGGCGATGGCTGAGCCGACTGCGGCTGAGGTTATTGTAGCGTCTGTGCCGGCTGGGCCTTGCGGACCCTGCGGGCCAGCAGCACCCTGCGGGCCAGTGGGGCCAGCGGGGCCTTGGATGCCGGTCGCGCCAGTGTCACCCTTGACGGCTACGGGGGACCAGTAGGTCGTGTTCGTCGGGAGGTTGCCGGTCGAGGCCAGGATGTTAATGTAGGCCGAGCCGTTGTAGGCGACGACGTCCTTGGGGGCGTAGGCAGTTGCGCCTGCATAAGCGCCACGCCAGATCATCCCCGGGGTGCCTGCGGCTCCTGCGGGTCCTGCCGGGCCTTGCGAACCAGCGGGTCCTGCCGGGCCTTGGATGCCTTGGACGCCCTGAGCGCCGGCACCGAAGGTGATCCCTGCGGACCAATTGCCGGAGGTCGCGCTGAGCTTCCAGAAGAGCTTGCCCTGCTCGATGTCGAGGTAAGAGAAGTTCTGCGCCTGAGCGTCGTAAGCCGCCCGTCCTGCGGTCAACCCTTGGGCGTTGGGTGCGTAGTTGGCCCCGGCAAGACCTTGGGGACCTTGAGGGCCTTGCGTACCCTGCGGACCTTGCGGACCCATGGGGCCTTGAGGGCCTGTTAGACCCCTTTCACCTGTATCGCCCTTGGGCATGTCGGCGGACGTGAAGGGTCTAAACTGGCCGTCGGCGTCGAAGCCAAGGACGCTATTCTTGCGGACTTCGATAGTCGGGAAGTGGAGGACGATACGACCGGCGTCCGTGGCAGGAGCCGTGATCGCTCCAGTCTTCAGGAGGATCGCGATGTCAGCGCTTTCTTGGCTGACGTACATGGCCTGCAGCGCTTGCCTGTTGAGGTCTTCGGCGCGCAGCGAGGCACCGTTCGCAATGGTGACCAGCGGCTGAGCAGAGGGCGTCTCGCGAGTGATGCGGACTTTGGTTCCTGCTGCCGGTGCGGTGTAGAAGCGAAGCGAGAACGGCCCTGTCCAAGTGAAGGAACCCGAGGGGACGTCGTCGATGTATGCCTTAACGTGATTGCGGTCGAGGTAGCCGAAGTCGAACGTGTAGTCGAGCGTCGACCCGTCCCCGTCGTAGACGACGAAGGATAGAATTGGTGTGGTCATTTCGTTCCTTGGTGGGGAATGCAGAAAGGCCCCCGGGGGTTAGCCGAGGGCCTTGTTGAGGTGACGGAGCCTAAGCAGATCGGTATATTTATCGGTTCCCAATGGCAGGAGGGAACAATGAGCGAAGCGACGGGCTGCCTGCTTATCCTGATAGTTCTGGTCGTAGTGGGGACCCTCGGCGGGTTATTCGTCACGTCGACTGCCGTCCTCTATCATGAGAAAGAGGTACGAGGAGAGGGAGGTGGCTTGTTCGAATGCCACTACTTCACCGGGACAAGAACGCTCAAAACCTACAGCAATGCATTGACCGGCTGTAAGCGATTTATCACCGTAGGGGGGCCTAACGAGCCGCCGTGATTACATGATTAACGGGGAGCCCGTTCAGGCATTCCGCTGATCCAGCCATTGAGACCCATGACGAGGGGTAGGGCGTTGCCGAACATCAGGACGCGGGAGACCTTGCGGGCCTCGTCCTGTGACCAGTCGCCGTCCCTGAAGATGCCAGCCACAGAGCGGCCAGCTTGGTACAGGTCGTCGACGCCACCCGTGGTCGGGTTGCCCAGCCACATGTTGCTCGCCTGACCCGTGGAGCGGGTGTACGAGAACAGCGTGTCCTGCCCCGCCATGCCGAGGCCCGTATCGATGAGCATCGGAATGATCGAGGAAGCGCCGGCCCGCGAGAAGCTCGCCGCAGCCAAGTTGCCGGGGGCGAGACGCTCTTCGAGGAACTTGTCCCCATCCGACCTCAGTGCGGCCTGAGCCTTCATCTGTAGGATGTAGCCGGCAGTGGCGAACGCCGTGGTCATGACGAGCTGGTGGGCCGCAGCCAGGTAGTCCTTGTCGTGGATCATACGGGCTACCTTGAGGGTCTGCTTGCCATACGATCCGACCATGAACGTGCGGAACTGCATCAGGGCCTTGGCCAGCGGATGGGACATCCACATGGTCATGTTCCCGATGTCGTTCTTCTGGATAATCTGACGGCTCAGGCGATGGGCTGCTTGAATGAACGCCTCTCGGGCCGGCTTGTCCGACCACTTGTCGAAGTGAGCGCGGGTGATCTTGCGCCCCGTGATGAACCCCACCTCATGCTCGAAGTTGCCCTCAGTGTTGAACATCTTCATGATCCTGTCGGTCATGTCCTTGTCCAGCCCGAGGTCGGCCAACCGCTTGGCTGACATCCCCTTGCCGCCGTTGGCCGCCATGTCGGAGAACTTCTGCACGATGGCCTTGGCGGTCCACCGTTCCAGCATGACGTTGGCTTGGGTCAGCCCCGAGATTTCCGAGGTGATTCTGTTGGCAGAGTTCAGTTTGCCTTCCACGAACTCCTTCCAGCTCGACGTCGGCTCCCCATGGAAGCCATTGGAGAACTCGTCGATCCGGTAGTCGGAGGTGTGGAGCAGCCGGTCAGCGCCCACGCCTATGATCGCCTCCAGATCGTCGCCGAGGCCAGACTTCAGGAGCGAGGCTCCGTCATCCGTGACGACGCGCCTGAGAGACGGTGCCTGCGATAGTGCAGCCTTCCAGCCGAGGGACGCGATAGGTGCGCCAATCTCAGAGACCTGAGCGAAGCCCACTTGGTTCATGATGCGCGAGAAGTTGTACTTCCTGACCATCCTGAGGAACCAGCCGGCGTTCGTGGCCTCCATGTCGCTTGTTGGGCGACCGAGGATCGACGCATAGGCGTATTCCAGACGCTTAATGCCAGAAGCCGCTTGGGCCTTGGTGATCTTGCCCTCCGAGATGAGGTCAGCGTTCTTCTGCTTGACCTTGGTGAGGTACTGGGCGAACTCCCTGTCGCTCGTGAAGCCGTTGATCAGGAGTTCCCCGGAGACCGGGTCCTTGAAGCGGTACCGAGCGAGTGCCACCCGGCCCATGCTGTTGCGCATGTAGCGGGTGAAGTTCTGACGGGCGTCCGTGACCACGAGGTCCGAGATGCTGATGCCGCGCTCGTTCACGACGCCGTGCTTGTTGGCGACGTTCTCAAGGGTCATCTTCTCGTCCAGCAGAAGGCGGGCTTTGTTGTGGCCATCCCTGCCGGCATCCTTGGCGCGGTTCTTGCCGAACTCATACTTGAGCGCCGTGGCGTCCTCCGGGGCGAGCCCGAAGTGGCCCTCCAGCATCTCGACGAGGTTGTCGAGCTGGTCGGCGCTGAGGATGTGTGACGAGACGTCTTCGAGGCCGTGAGCCCGGTCGACGATGGCATTGGTGAATGCCTTCGCCGTGCGCTCGATAACGTCATCCTTGAGGCCGGTGTCAGCCGACTTCATGGCCCTGCCAATGAGGGTCACGATGGGGTCGATGCCGAACTCATTGACTGCCGAGATGATCGCTTGGCTGTTCCAGTAGCGCGGGGCGTAGTGGGGGTCTGTTGGAATGCTGTCAGCGCCAAGCACCGGACGAGCGTCCTCAATGCCTTCCCGCAGGAATGGGTTCTGCTGAAGACGCAGGGCGTCGGCGTACAGCTCAGCCTGCTTATTGCCCACTTTGACGACCGCAGGGTCATAGCGGTCTGCACGACCTGGAGCCCTGTCGGTGATGTAGGCGTGGACCTCCTTGTTGAACTGCCGCTCGACCTCTGCCGAACCCATGCCCTGCTGACGCGAGGCGTAGTCCTTGAGCTGCGGGATGTAGGTCTGGGCTTCGGTGATGCGCTTCTCGTCGAAGAGCCGCGTCATGTCCTCCGAGGCCGCGAAAGCGTTGACCGCTCCGTTGGCCTTGCCGGTGCCGTCCTGCACGAGCCCAGCGCCGGCCTTCACGAGGACGTTGCTGTCCTGCTGTAGGCGAGCCGAGAGGTCGGGCCGGATCGAGCCGGCGAAGGTCTTGTTGAAGTCCCTGTCATCGAGCAGCCCGAGGCCCTTCTCGTCGAGGAACGGGGCATTCGGGGAAGCCTTAGCGGCACCCACCGAACCAGCCATGTCGATGCCCTCGTGGGCTTCAACGGCCCTGCGGCCAGCATGCTGGAACTGGGCACCCTCGAACGCGGTCTCAGGGCGACCATAGAGGTGACCCACAGCACCACCCACGCCGAAGCCGAAGACGGTCGCGGCGAGAAGATCTGATTGGTTGACGTTGGGGTTCACGGCGGCATTGACAGCCACCGAGGCAGCGCCACCGGCAGCGCCAGCAATGGCCCCTTCAAGGACCCTGCCGAGACGCCGAGCGCGATTACCAATGACCAGCTCAGGCGCCACCGTGGATGCCAAGAGATCGGCACCGAGGGCCACCGGATCGAGGATCGAGTTGGCCATGCTGAGGGCCGTGCCGCTGAAGCCAGCGTTGGAGAGCCGCACGTTGCGATCCCAGTCGTCCTTAACGCGACCGAGGTTGTCCTGATAGTCGGCCTCAGAGACGCTCGACAGTTGGGACGTGTAGCGTTCAGCTTCCGTTGCGGGGACTCCGCGGGCTTCCAGATCGGTCTTCACACGAGCCGGGTCGAGCGACCAGTTCTCGTCAGGGGCGATCTTCTTGCCCTGCGACAATAGCCACGGGAGGGTCTGTTGGGTGTTGTAGGCGTCCTTCTGGAGCTGCCACCACGACGGGTCGGCAGTCTCTACCTCAGGAGCCCGGGGGGTGTTCGTGCGCCAATCCGAGACCTCGACCGAGGGGATCGAGATGTCGGCTGATCCGTTGTCCGAGGGGGACGAGCTTATCGTCTGAAAGGTACCCCCGAGGAGTGCTGCTGCATTCCTCCGGTGACCTCCCATCTGGTTATCCCACTTGTCCCGCACGTCGCCGGGAGCGCCACCATTGTTGGCGTCAGAGGCGCTGTAGTGGCCCGGGGCACCAGCGTTGATTGTGGAGTACAGGTCGAGCCCGCTCATGCCCGGCTTGAAGCCGTGGGCGACCAGATAGTCGGCGGAAGACTTGACCAGCTCTGAAACGGATTTGCCCGGCGTGTAGCCGAACTGCTTGCGCTGGGGGACGCCCATCTGGATGAAGCCAACGTGCTGGCCCCACTGGGTCGTCGGACCCTTCTTCCACGGGTCGAATGTGCCGCCAGTCTCATACGACATGGCCGTAGCGAAATCGACCGGGTCAGCCCCGATCCGCTTGGCCTCGGAGACGATGGCGTTTCTTAGTTCGTCGTTCATTGTTCCTCATGGTTGAAAGAGAAAGGCCCCCGAGGGTTAGTCGAGGGCCTTGCGATAGTTAGCGGTTAGCGCCGCCTAGCGGGGGCATGAAGCCGTTGTCGTCGTAGACCGGAGCGTCCTTGCGGATGCGCTTGCCGAGCTTCTTGACGTTGGGCTTGCCGCCCGGCTCTGGGATGGTGATGTCGAACGCTTCGCGGGTCTTGGGGTTGATCCAGACCGTGCCGTTGCCGTCCTCTGCCTTGGCAGGGACCAGACCATGGGTCTTGGCAGCGCCCTTGATGGAGATGTCGTGAGCAGCCTTGGCGGTCTTGGCGTCGTCCATCACGCGGGCTCGATCACGGACAGTCTTCAGGGTGACGAAGTAGGGGATGCCTTCTTTGTCATCCATCAGCGGGAGACCCGTGTTCTTGTCGGCCAGCATAAATCGGCCGCCAGAGCGGTTGAGGTCCTGAGCCGGCAGGATGGTGATGTCGCCGGTCCCGATGTCGTGATCCTTGAGGACCCCCGGGTTGCCCGTAGCGAAGTCCCCGATGATGCCGTCGAGGGCGTCCTTGTAGTTGTCAGGGAGCGCCGCCTGACCGAGTTCCAGTAGGGTGCCGTTGTAGGTGATCGAGTTGCGCTGAACGCTGTCAGCGGCCACCGTAATGGCCCTGTCCTGATCCACGCCACCACGCACGAGGCGCTTGGCAATGGACGCCACACGCTGCTGCGCGGCTGCTGAGTTCCACGGCGTCGTGTGCGACCAGAACCAACCATCGGACGTGGCGAGGCTCTTCACCGACCTGTCGATCTTGTCGTTCTGGTCTCGGGTGAAGTTCAGGCCGTCGACCTGTACAGGCTGCGAGGTCCTCACAGCGAACTCTAGGGCCGCATTGTCGGACATCTGCCTGCCGTCTTTGCCGGTCAGGTCGTCCTTGGCAATGATGAAGCTCTCCATGAAGTCACGGTCGGCTTCCGAGAGGTAGGAGATGTAGGTGTTCTTCGAGGCGTTGTAGAGCCAACGCGCCGTCTTGACCTTGTCCATCACCCTGCTCATCGCCTCAGGGTCCTGCGTCATGTCCACCGAAGCGGCATCAGCGATTCCTGTGACGACGCCCTTGAGGGCCGGATGTTCGAGACCAGCGAGCTGTGCCTTGCGGAGTTCTCGCTGCATGGTCTGCTGGCCGTCTTCCTTGTTCTGCGCCGCGATCTGCGGGGAACGTTCGAGGTAGCGGTTGAAGGCTTCCTTCTTGATCGTGACAGCCGGGACCGTCTTCTGGTTCCCGTCGTGATCCCACCAAGTCGTGTCGGTGACACGGTCGAGGCGATCGTCGGCCAGGAGCCCGTCGGCCTGGGTGTCGATCTCGGTCTGAGCGTTCCTGTCGTTGCGGAGCCCGACTGCCTTGGCAGCCTCGGCCTTGATCTGCAGAACGCGGTCAGCGTAGGCCCGCTGCTGCGACAGGGAGGTCTTTCCAGAGCGTCCGCTGTACTCGGCGTCCAGCATCGCCACGGCATACTCGGGGCTCGTCTGAGCAAGCCGAGCGGCGGCGTTGAGGTACTGCTGATCGAGTTCGTCCTCGCCGGCCCCGAGGGAGCCCTTGGTGCCCAGCTCGCCACGCATGGCGTTGAGGTTCGATGCGAACTTCTGAGGATCGACGCCGTTGCCGATCCATTCGTTCACCTTATCGGTGATCACCCCGTAGGCGGTGTCAACGGTGGACTGGTTGGTCCGGTCGATCCGGTACTTCTGCTGCTTGGCGAGAACCGAGGTCTTGTACTGGTCCCACGCGCGCCCCGCCGAAGCGATGGCGTTCACGTCGGTGAGGCCGCTCTCCTTGATGCTGTCTTGGAACTTCTTGGCGAGGAACTCTTCCGGGTTCCCCTTGTCCCAATCAAAGCTGGTCTGAAGCTCAGCGTCGGTGTCCTGAGCGAGCCCCTGAGCCCACTTGTCGCCGTAGTACGACTGACGGGCCGCGTTGGAAATCTTGTCGTCGGTGACCATCATGCGGCCCTCTTTGATCTCCTTGCGGGTCTCTGCGAGGGTCTGTCCTGCGACATGCATCTGGAATGCAGCATCCTCAGCCGCGCGGGCTTCCCTGCTGCTCTTCCCGGTCACACCGACGAGGTTACCGACTGAGTTCGAGAAGGCTCCGAGGGCGTCAGCCAGCCGGAAGAGGTTCTCGTTCTTGTCCGGCTGCGGCGGGGGTGTGTAGGTGTCCGACTGCATCGGTGCCGGCGTGAGCCGCACGTTCGACTGCAGTTCGGGGGCTTGAACTCTTCCTTGTGCCATTAAGCGACCCCTGCTGCTCTAGCTCTCTGGTAGCCGCCGTAAGCGTCGAGGCCCCCACCCATGATGCGGATGGCTGCGTCGGCGAACGATGGCCTCTGGCCCTGCTGGACCGAATTGATGCGGCCCTCGGCCTGCGCCTGGGTGGCGTCCATCTCCCCGCGGAGGTAGTCGGCCTGCATCTGGTAATTGTTGTCGAGGGTTCGCTCGTAGCGGCCCTGCTGCCCGTAGTAGTCGGCGATCAGGGCATTGACGGAGAGACCAGTGACGCCAGCTTCGCCGGCTGCGACCTCTGCGGTTGCTCTACCTCGCATCGCCTCGACGTTGAGGTTCTGCTGCTCCTGAGAGGCAGCCTTGCGTTCCTGTAGGGCACGGTTCTGATTAGCCGCGTATGTGTTGACGGCTGCCTTGTTGGCCGCCTCACGGTTGTTCCGGTAGTATTGCTGCTGCGCCTCATACTGCTGCTGCTGGCCCATGAAGCCGGCGACAGTGCTGGCGGCGGACAGAGCGAACTGGGCAACAGCCAAACCGACTGCGCCAATGCACATTCGTTATGACCTCAATCTTGCAAATTCGTGGAAGGGACGCTTCTCGACGCCAAACTCAGCGTGGGTTCTCAGGAACGAGAAACCCATGCGTTTGAGCCAGCGGATGTGCGTGGTGTTGCGCGCGTCAATGTGATTGCCGAGTAGGGGACGCACCCGGTGTAGCCTCTTGAGCCACTTAGGGGCCATGCCAATGAGGTCTCGGCGGTGTTTCATGATGGTGGGCGAAGAGACCATCCAGACAATCCCGAGATGGGGGTTGCCTTTGACGGGGTCGACACCGAAAAGGCCGAAGACCTCTCCGTTCGGCTCCACGCCGGCCCACACATAGTTGCCCTGCTTGACGAGCTGGGGCAGGACCACCTCAGGTTCCATCCCGAGGTAAGCCCTGCACTCATCCCGATCTGCTGAACGCAGACGCGGGGCCAAGGAAATAGCGTCGGCCACCTTGGCCCTGCGAATTGTGATCATCAAATCCTTTGCGATTTCTGGACGTAGTTGCCGATCCATTCTGCGGAGAGCAGGCAGGACGGGAGGTAGCTGTCGTTCACGATCTCGACCTTCACGCCGTCATTCTTGGACAGCAGCGGGACCTTGAAGGCGCCGTCGCTGAGATTGACCTCATCGGCCCTGTTGTTCGGATCGCCCATGAGACGACCAGTCGAGAAGTAGGCCCGTGTCTCGCGCGCCAGAGGGGTGACCTCGACACGGAAGTAGGCGGTCTTCGAGAACTGGATCAGCAGGCTGATGAGCTGTAGCCGGCCCTCGGTGATTACCGAGACACCGCCATTTCGGCTCTCCTGCCGGATGAAGATCGTGGACAGGCCGTAACGTGTCTCGTAGGTGGTCCCGAAATAGAGCGGGACTTCCCTCAGGTCGCCTTGGAGGACCACTTCGTCGATGTCCGAGGACAGGATGCTTATCTCCAATCCCGGTTCAAGGATTGGCGTCGGCGATCCCGCTGTGACACAGACGTATGGAGCTTCGGTCATGTCGTGATCCGTCAGCACCGTGGTCCGATTGGTGTACGGATCGTATGTGCGGAGACCGTAGTTCTCGACCCTGAAGCGCCTGTCGAGGTTCACCACGAAGCGGATGTCTGGGTCGACACCACCTGGTTGTATTTCCATGACCTCAATGAACGCCTTTGTGTCCCTGTTGAGGACCAAGACGAGCTGGCTATCAATGAAGCCTATGTCGAGGATCGAAGTCACGCCGGGGAACGTCCACCGGGACCAGCTAGCCTGAAGCTGCTGAGCGTTGGACCAGTAGTACTTGTAGACATAGAGGGACGTGAGGTCCCCGTCGGCCTGCACCACAAGGATGTCCTCATGGGTCGACGCGGCGAGCCTGATGGCGGTTCCCGGGATGTACTGCGGAACGTGTCCGGTAGCGTCCTCGGCGTCGGCTAGGCCGGTGTTCACGTCGATCTTGTAGTCCCTGATCATCGTGAACTGGCCACGGTTCACCGGGAAGAAGATCGAATTGCCAGCCCGCACAGGGCGCGCCTTGCTGGACATTGAGAACGCTGTCGAGGGGCGGATCGAGGCTGTCTTCGGGGTCAGCAGCTCGTTGCCCATGAGGGTGAACTGCATCTGGTCGGCCCACAGGACCAGCCTGTCCGACGAGGCCACCGCGCTGCGAAGCACAGAGACACCGTTGTCGGTCGCCGCAACGTCGATTGGATCATCGTCGAGCAGAGCCGTAGCCGTGGAGCGGAAGAAGTCGAAGAAGCTGCCGTGCCTTGACAGGACAACATTCTCGCCAGCCAGGAACCCGAGGCGGTTCTTGAAGAACAGAACCTCGTTGACCTTCTCACCCACAAAGGATGGGCCGGGAGCGATCACGTCGTCGCCGCACTTACGCTTGTCCCAAGTGGCCACGTCGAAGGTGAACGAGCCATCTGCCTGACGGATAAGGACGTGGGGCATCGTCGAAGACTTCAGCGCGGTGACAATCCCGGGCTTGGGGATTTCACGCCAGACGCCGATGGAGGAGTTGGCGTCCTGCCGGTCAAAGCGAACGAAGTAGTTGTCGAACGGGGTTCCGACCGAGCCTACCACCTCAACGGCGACGTCGTCCTCGCAGTAGGCAGGCAGATCAGCGAAATCCTGAACGGTCTTGCAGATCGCCTTCATGGCATGGCCGTTGTAGCCATCGTCGACAGAGACGCTGAAGTCCGCGCCGTCGTCCTTCTTGATGTAGATCGTCGACTTGAAGACCTTGACGGTCCAACCGTTGGCCGAGGTTATCCCGTTGGCGGCGAGGTTTGTGTCGGTGTCCTTCCACCTCCAGTTGCCATTCGGTTTGTCATCGGCGGTGTTCTCCATCAGGACGGTCTCACCAGTGGCGAGGCGGCGGGCTATGAAGGAGACGTCCACCGAGGGGGTCTGCGCGGAACTCTGACCATCGGGGGTCAGGTAGCGAGCCACCTCGACGTTGTTGATCTTGATCGTGTACGCCTTGCCGTAGTTGCCGGCCATGACATTGATCAGGGCCTCGCTAGGGGAGGGCTGTTCAATCACCGCCGTGTCCAGCTCGACCTTGACCGTCTGGTTCGTGATGTAGGTGTAGTCGCCCACCGTCAGTGCCCGATAAGGGGGACGGTCGAACGCACCGCTGTCGTAGCTCAGATAGCCGTAGCCATTGGGAGCCGTCACGGTACGCTCAGCGCCGTTCAGGGTGAACACTCGGATCGCCGTGGGTGTGGCCATCACTTGGTAGCGCTCGAAGGCGTCACGGTTGATCTGATGGGTGAAGACGTTGCCTTCGATGGCAGGCCCGAGGTTCGCCCTGAGCTGTGTCGGAGGGCGCTTCTTGAGGCCGTCCACGATGGTGGAATAGGCGTTCGTCTGGATGTCGCCTTGGGTAGCCAGCCGCAGGGCCATAGCCTGCTGACTGACGCCGTTGGCGAAGTTAGGGATCGACCCGGAGACCTTAGCCACTACGAGCGGCCCCGGAGCTGCTGCATGAACTGACTGTCGGTCAGCATGTTCGGGTCGGCGCTGTCGAGTTCCTCCTCCATCATCGCGGCGCGAGCGATCTGCTCGTCCTGCAGCGTGTAGGAATGAGTGGCCTGATCACCGAAGTATCGATCCTGATACTTGCGGGCGGCCCTGATTGTGATGAAGAGGCGCGCGGTGGACGGGAGTTCCTCGAAGTCGAGACCGAGGACCCAATCGACCGTCACCGGGCCTGCGAATTGGTAGGTGCGGTCGCCCTTGTTGTAGAGGCGTTGGCCGCGTTGGACAGCGTTGATGCTGGAGCTTTCGCCTGAGGTGTCGACCTTCAGGACGTTACGTGGGAGGATGATCTCCCCGTTCTGGTCCGGGGTGATGCTCACGCCGTCTTCGGAGTTGAAGTTCCAGCCAACGGTTTGGACCTCCACAGAGGTGGCGCGAAGGGTATTCATGGCGAGCGAGGCGTCGATCACTTGGTTGTCCTCAAGGGCCGACACAGGGCTTTCGGCGCTGGTCGCGAGGATTTCGTTGATCGCCTCAAGCTCTGTCAGTGGGGTCAGGCCAACGGCCATAGATGCCTCCGAGAGAGGTTGAAATGAAAAAAACCGAGGCCCCTTTCGGAGCCCCGGTTCATTGGTGGAGAGTGGTGGATTACGCCGTAGCGAGTTCCAGAGCGCACTCAGGACGCAGCTTGTCGTGACCGACAGCGTACTTGGCGACGATCAGGGTGCCCTGACGCGAGACCATGTATTCCTGCTCAATGGCGACATCGAGCAGCTTGACGGTGCCGGCAGCGCCCTTGTTGAAGATCACGCCAGCGGTCGCCGTAAAGTCGCCCTGGTACTTGGCCGGGCCGGTGTTCACGTTCGTGCCGTTCGGGAGGTTCAGGGACTTGAACACCGGAATGTCGGCGATCTTGACGACCTTACCATCCGAGTACGAGCCCTTGCCATCCCAGTCACGGTTGATGACCTTGGTGTTCTGCGCCAGAGCGTAATACTGCACCGGCTTCAGGGCACCCCAGCGGTCAGCCGGGACGTACTTGCCGTCGAGCGTTGCAGCAGCGTCGAAGAAGGCCGCAGCCATCTTGTCGCTGTCCGTGAGCAGGGCAGCATTGACGATCTTGCCACCACCCGGCAGGCCATCGACAACGGCAGCGCCACGCGAGGCGAGGATGATGGTGCGGGCGACGTTGCGGTCGTATGCCTGAGCCAGCTCTTCGCCGAGCTGCTTGGTCATCTCCGAGCGCGTGTCGAAGTGGTTCATCGCCTCGTAGATGTTGGCGGTGAAGTAGTCGGTCAGGAGCAGATCGTCGATGGTGATGACGCGCTCGTTGAACTTCGTGACCGTACCGAGGACCTGATCGCCCGGGGTATGGTAGCGGGCACCCGAGGTGCGGCCCGTGACCGGGAAGGAAGCGGACTTGCCTTCCGAGATGTTGCGGACCATGTGCTTGTCCGCGAACTCGACAGTGCGAGCGAAGGCGGTCAGGATTTCGCCGGTTGCGACCTTGACGAAGTTCGCCTGAACGTCACCGACGCCGTTGGCCTGACCGAGATTGGAAACGATGCCAGGATTGGCCATGTGTGGTATTCCCGTGGTTGTTCTGAGGTTTGCGCGGACCTCGGAGCAGCACTGGAAGCGTCATTGGGATTGTCCGGCTTCCACACCCTCAGGTGCGGTCGGCGGGTCTCCAAGTGGTCTTCTGGTGAGACTTCCTTGGTTCCTTGATCACCGCCTAAAGAGGGGTGTGATCTGTCAGAACAGGGCGTTGGGAATGGACGGCGAGGCAGGTATCGATCCTGCGTCTTCCCCACATTAGGGGGGCTGCTCTACCTTTGAGCTACTCTCCGAAAGCAACCCGTATTTCGGCCATAATAAAAGTGCGGCCAGAATTGGAATAATAAAGTGTTAGAAGGACCTAGGCGGCACGTAGAGGCAGATTGTGCTGTCGGGTCCAGGTTGCACCTCACGATGCCGGTTTGCCGTTGCTTTTTGGGTATGGCACCAATGGAAACGCATGTCGTGTGATTTACGCACCCTGTTGTCCGCGTAAGGCAGCAACTCACCGGATGGCATCTTGAAGCCCTTGCTTGTTTCGCGCACCGCGCCATCTGCGATCGGCTCACAGTGCTCATCTTGGCAGCACTGCTCTTCATACCAATCATGTGCCGATGCAGACGGCATCCCGAAAGTGCAGGCTGCGGCTACGATAGCGCCCAACCCGAGAGCGCTGCCGTCCCTTCTCAATAGCCGGATCATTAATTACATTAGACTTACCTTGTATAAGGTCGCAAGCCGTGTTCGACGAGACGGGCAACGTGATCTCAGACGCCTTCAAAAGCGGCCTGAGCGACCCCGGGCGCATGGCTCAGCCAGAGACGCTGCCGGGGTGTATGTCAGTGGGAGACGTTGTCGTAGAAGGCGATCAGGCGTTTGCCGCAGTCGGTCTTCTCGGTCTCCGATTTCTTCAGCTCCGCGATCAGATAGATCACGCGCTTCTTGGTCATCACGCCGCTGGACGGCGGGGCGACTTGGGTCTCGAAGCATACCCGCAGATCGGCGGGCAGCTCAGGGTAGTGCGGCTTGGCGAACTTAGCGCCAGAGGTCGCGCAGCCGCTCAACGTCAGCGCCACTAAGGCACTCGCGATCAGCGTCTTCGAGCGTTTCCACATACTGGTTCAATTCGCCTATTTTGGTCTGGAGGGCTGCCTGACGCTTGGCGTTCTCGGCAGCGATGATGGCGTCGGACTGGCGCGCTGTGCGTTCCTTGTCGAGCGCCGCGTTGGTCAGCTCGATTGTCTCGTTGAGCTGGCTAATCTCGATTGCATGTTTGGCGTCAAGCCGGCCCTTGCCGTAGATCACCCCGACGAGGGCGAGGACGGCGAGCAATCCGGCGAGATACCCGTAGATGCGGGGTATGATAGGGACGTCTCCTGTCCGTTGAAGAAATTGAGGAAGCGCCGGTAGTCCATGTGGCCGACACCGACATAAGCCCCGTAGAGGGAGCCAATCAGGGCCAGCGAGGATGCCACGGCGGCAGTCCCTTGGTTGGTGTAGAGGGAATAGAAGGCGAGCCCCCAAGCCAACCCGGTGTTGCCGAGCAGGAACATCTTGGAGGTGCGCCTACTCGACTTGGTCATCACGGATATGAGGCCCATGGGAGCTGGAAGTGGGGACCGTCCTTGAAGGTCTTCCAGTCGCCGCCCCATTCGATGGAAACGCCAACGTCCTTAGCGGCCTGCTTCATGGCTGCCGCGAGGGGGTAGTAGAACTTCCAGTCGAAGGTCGGCTTGCCGTTCACGATGGGCAGGAGGTCGACCGCATGCCCGTCGAGGTGACGGGAGCGCATGGTGGTCGAGACGCCTTTCTTGACGTTCGCCGCCTGCTGCGCCTTTGAGCGGAGACCTTCGCCTACCGTGAAGTCTTGGGTGGTGATTTCAATGGCGCGCTTGACCACCTTGACGAGGTCAGGATGGACGCCTGCCAGATTGGCGAGCGACTTCGCGCCTAGGGTGAAAGCCATGGGTTCCTTGTTGGAGGGACCCCCCGGGGTGCGCTTGAGACGCTGGTGTAGTCACCATGGCCCTGCAGAGGCGTGGGGGGTCGATTCCAGTTAGCGGATGTTGTTGGACCGGGCGAGCTTCTGCTCGACCTTCGTCCGGTAGGCATGATCGCGGTTGTAGCGCTCGTCAGACATCGCGGTCTGGACTTCCGCCCAGCTCGTGAAGGTGTCCACGGCACCGCCAGCCGGCTTGCCGCCGATCAGCGTCGGGTCCTTGCCATTGGCCGCTTCGTACTTGGCCTTGAGCTGTTCCATGGCGACCACGGCAGCGTTCACATCAGAACCCTCGAACGACTTGTTGAAGGTGTCGATCTCGGCAGCCTGAAGGGACGTGGAGGCCCATGCGAACATGCGGTCCATGTTGTCCTTGCCACCGGCAGCGCCAGTGATGCGTTGGGTCGCCATCTCGGCGAGCGCCTGCTGTCCAGCGATGAAGGCGTCGACAGTTGCACGGTCGTGGCCAATGGCCTCGGCAGCAGCGTAGTCGGCGTCGGTCAGCTTGTTGCCGTTCTCGACGAACTTCTTGTTCAGATCGGCGACGACCTCGGATGCCTTCTTGGGGCCATCCTCAGCCTTCTTCTCTTCCGGCTTCTCCTCGACCTTCTTCTCGTCGGTCTCGGCTTCTTCCTTCGAAGCGCCGAGCTTCTTCTCAAGCTCTTCGTAAGCCTTGGCCATGTCCTCCGGGGTGGCGAACTTCTCGTTCAACCAAGAGGGGCGCTCAGGGGCCGGTGGGGCTTCCTTTGCGGCCTTCTCGGCGTCGAGCTTGGCGCGGGCTTCGGCTTCGTTCGTCGGGGCGGTCTTGGCAGCTTCCGCGAGGGCCGCTGCGGCTTCCTCTGCGGTCGGCTGGGCGGCTTGGACCTGGATGGTCTCAACCGACATTAATGGGCCACCAGCACGTTGCCGCTATTGAGCAGCGTATGGTTGGCCGGGAGCTTCGGCTCTTTGGCCTTCTTCGGGGCGGGGCCAGCGGGGCCGTTCGCGCCTTTGGTTTCGGGTGCGGGCTCGGTGGAGCCGGTCGCGCCTTCTGTCACTTCGTCAGCCATTCTGTTCTCCTGTCGTGGCTTGGGGTTGCTGTTTCATGCCCTCCTTGGCCATGCCGCCCATTTGAGCGATTGCCTGAGGGCCGAGTTGCTGGACCATGGCCATCTGTTGGGCCTCCTGATCGGACGCTTGGATTTCCTCGTCGGTGCGGATGAGGCCACCCATGTCGATACCGAGGGCAGCTCCACGGCGCTTGAAGTACTCGCCGAGGTTGACGTACCGGCCAATCGCTTCGGGACCACCGACTTGGGCGGCACCAGCGATGAAGCTGTCGAGGTTCTGTAGGTCGTTGCCGCGTCCAAGGGCGTCGAGGCCCGTAACGATGGACGTGGAGGTGATCTCCTTGGGAAGCGGAGGCACCTTGCGAACGAACTCCATGCGAGCTTCGTAGAGCTTGGCGACAGGCATCTGGAACTCTTCGGCCAGCAGCGAATAGACGCCGCCGAGACCCTGATCGAGTTCACCAGCCATGTACCGAATCTCTTCAGCCGTCACTCGCTCCCCACTCCGCTGGATGGCGGTGTTCAGGAGGAACGCGAAGGAGAGACGTTCGGTGAGCTGAGCGATGAACCGCTCGGCCACGGCCATGTCGTTCGCCTTGTCGAGACGCAGCGCCTGCACGGCATTGATGTCGCCTTGGACGAACCCACCGTTCTCGGCTTTGGCCAGCTTGTTGACGTTGATGGTCGAGTTGGGGGAGACGATCCAGATGACCTTGGCACCCTGCACGGTACCGTCACGGAGGGCTCCGGTAAGGACTTCGAGGGAGTTCAGGTCGCCGATGTATTCGTCAACGAAGCCACGCCCGTAGTCCTCGCCCTCCACATAGGTGAAGCGGAGCGGGAGCCACGGGAGCTTGTCAGCCGGATAGTTGCCAGAGTACTCACCGTCGATCACGACGTCGTCGATTTCTTGGGTGACGATGTACTGGTTCGTGGCGTCGTCGAGGGTGATCTTCGTGTAGACGTCGACCTCGGCCTCGCGATCTGCGGTGGCCACATTAGTGACTGCGCCGATCTTCGCCTTGATGTCCTCCGAGAGGGCCACCCTAGCGACCACCTCTTTGACCACGATGTCGAGGACGTTGCCTGCGGGATCGCGGTTCACCACGTAGGAAGTCAGGCGGAAGCCGCGAGGCTTGCCCTTCTTCGGGATGAACAGGAGGTAGTTGCCGGCAACCACGAGCTGGCGGCAGGCTTCAAAGGCGATGGGCCGGAACATGGAACCGTTCATCTCGCTGATGACGGCGCGTTCGCGGGCGTTGAGTGCTTTCTCGATTTCACCACGCTTGTCGTCGGCCTTGGTCAGGTCAGCGAGCGCGATGTCGTCGATTTCGTATTTGAAGAAAGGCGCGTTGATGGGAAACAGGCTGATGCTCAGCTTGGAAGCGAGCTGCCTGACGCCACGAGCGCCGAGACCTTGGTTAGGCTCTGTGAACGTTGTCGATCCCGAGGTGCCGTCTTTGGGCACCAGATACGGGACAGTCAGCTCCGCAGCCCTGCGCGCCCTCACTAGGTAGGGATCGCGGGACTGGGCTAGCTGATCGTAGAGAGCCTTCGCGCTGATTACGTCAACCGCGTCGGCCAAGGATTACTGTGGAATGTTGATGCCGGAGCCGCCAGTACGAGCCAGCGGTATGGTCAGTGCCTTGCGGCCCCTGCGGGCGGCATTGGCGGTGGCGCCTTCCTGATTGGCGAGGCGGGACGTTTCGTTCAAGACAGGCGCGAGGGGCTTGTCATTGGCCGGGGGTGGAGGAGGCGCGACCGGGTCGGCCTTCTCAATCTTTGGCTTGCTGAAGCACATTGGTGAGGAGGTCTTCTTCCTGATTTTGGAGGATAGCGTCGAGGTGACTAATCACCCGCTGTTCTCCGATCTTGGCCCCAAGCTCACGGTCGGAAATGGTGATGTCGGGGATCTGATTTCGGAACACCTGTTGAAGGTATTTGATCAGCTCCCGAGAGACTGACGGGGGGCTAAGAAAGCCCTCCGTAGTGCTATTGGTCACCCTATTCACCCGAGGCGATCCAACTCGCGCTGGGCGAAGTAGATGATCTTCCTGAGGTCGTAGGCCCGGGACGTGCCGTCCTTGGAACCGAGGCGGTAGCAAGCCTTGAAGATGTTGCCGATGCTGAAGCCCATGTTCTTGTGTTCGATCAGGTCCATCAGCTCTTTGGCATCCTCAGGGATGAGGTAGTAGGACGAGGAACCCCCGTCAGATTTCACCGGGGCGTCCACAGAATGGGCTCCTTCTTGGCGTGATCGTAGTCGTCGTTGTGAAGGATGCGAGCGAGCCGAGCCTGAAGCAGGGCATCGTCGGCGGTAAGGCCGGCCTTCTCGTACGCGGCAACGATGTGAGGCCAATAGAGGTCACCGGGCTGGATCGCCGCGAGGAGCTTCTCAGCCTTGACAGGTCCCATGCCCGGGCAGCCGGGATAGCCGTCCGTTACGTCACCTGTGAGGGTCTGCTTGAGGAAGTTGTGAAGGGCCTCCCGGGGGCTGACCTCAATGATGTTGCCATTGCGGTAGATCAGGCCCGGGATCGTGAGCATGTCCTTGTCCTGGCTGACGATGACCTTCTCGCCTTTGATCAGGCGAGGGTTGGTCGCGAGGATGCCCATGACGTCGTCGGCCTCGATCCCCGGCTTGTACTTCGCGCCGTGTTCTTCGATCAGCCAACGCTTGACCTCATTGGTGCCGACAGGCTTGCGTGAGCGGCCCTTCTTGTAACCGGCGTAGAGGTCGTGGCGGAACGTCGTGCCCTTCGAGAGAGTGATCACCGAGGCGTCGGCGTCGAGGTCTCGCTCAAGGCGTCTGATGGTGGAGAGGACGGTGGCCTTAACCTCTGCGACGTCGCATGTCAGGGTCCACTCGTCGTCGCCCCAGTCGGTCTCGACCTCAAGGGCAGCTCCAGTCGATACGACGAGGATGTCCCCGTCGATCAGTAGTGTTCTCAATTGGTCTCCTTGGGGTTGGTGTAGTAGTCGTCGCCGCGCTCACGCTTGATCTTGATGGCGAGGTCGTAGGACTTGCGCGCGTCATCGGCCCAGTCGTAGATCGGGCACATGTCGGGCCTGCCGTGGTAGGAGGCAAAGCAGGCACCATGCTCGTCACAGCCGACGCCCATGTCGCACCGCATCAGTCGATTTCCCTGATGCCGTATTTATTGGTCAGGACGTCCTGCATCGCCTTCCGGTCGATCTCTCTCAGGCGTCCTGCGATGGAGCCCCCGTAGCAGACCGGCTGCATCTTCAGGGTGTAGGTCGAACCATTCGGTGCCGGCGATGCGATAGCCAGCCAGCAGCTCGTGAAGAACTGCCTCAGCCTGTTTGCGATCATTAAATCTCCTCGTTTCATGGAAGGCGTATGCCCGGTCGGGGTCGTTCGTATTCATCTGCCGAAGCCGGTTCTTGAGGTCCTTGGCGAGACCCACCTTGCAGCGCCCGGGCCATGCGGGATTAACCGCGATGTAGACGTAGCCCGGGGCGTTAAGGGGAGCCTTAGTGTGTCTCTGCCCAGTTCGTTCCCACGACGGAGTTGCCGGCGAGAGGGCAGCGGAAATTGTAGTATTCTCCAGCGAGACGGATGGCTTTCTCGGCCTCCTTCCCCACCAGAATTGCTTTGTCTTCATCGACCTCTATCTGCCACTCGTCGTGGACGTTAACGACGAACTCGTAGTGGAGGCCCGGGAACATCCCGAGGGCCTGTAGGTTGTTGTCGAGGATCACCAGCGCGCGCTTCATCTGGATCGCACCGGCAGACTGCAGGAGCGTGTTCAGGGAGGCATGGGCCGAGCGAACCATGAGGATGCGACCGTCAAGGCCCTTGATCCAACCTTGGGTCTTGGCCTTGCGCTGCACCGCTTCGGACAGCTTGCCGAGCGCCGGAAGAGCCTTGAGGAACTTCTGACGGGACTGCTTGCCAGCGGCAATTGCCTTGGCCTTCGACGAGGTGACACCGAGGATGTTCCCGAGGTTCTCGTCGCCGGAGCCGTAGATGAAGGCGTAGAACCAGACCTTGGCGACGTCTCTGCTGCACCCCAGCGCCTTCGCGTTGAGGGTGTGCATGTCGGTCCCTTCGGACTTCTTTCCTTCGAGGACGGTCTTGATGTACGCGCCACCGTCGTAGGCGGCCATGTACCCAGCCAGGTCTCGCAGCTCCAACGCATCAGCGTCACAGCCGACGAGCTTCTTGCCCTTTCCAACGGTCCAGCATTCCCGACACTCGTAGCCGTATGGGAGCAGCTCACCAGTCTTCTTGTCGTGGATGCCCGGGACCTGAGCCATGTTTGGCTTGGAGTGGGTCATGCGACCCGTGACCGCCCCGTTGGTGGCAACCTTTCCGTGGACGCGGCCATTGCGCTCGTGATTGAGCCACGCCTCCTTGCCTTCCGCGACTTGGCCGATGCGCTTCTGAACGACGAAGTACTCGGTCAGGACCTTTGCGGACGGGTACGGGAGGCCCTTGAGCGTCTCGTCGTCGACCTTCGGATGACCATCGGAGGTGAACTCCGTGGGCTTCCAGCCGAACAACTTCTTCAGCCGGTTGGCGACGTCCTGCCGTGACCCCGGATTGAACGGGACCAGCTTGACCTCGGTGTACGGAGCGTCGGTCGAGTAGTGTATCTTCGGCCAGATCGGCTTCTTCTCGCCGGTCTTCTTGTCGATCTTGAAGTTGCCCTTTCGGTCAACCTCGTAGCCGACAGGCTTGAGGTGCTTCTGCGAGACACTACGGTCGATGGTCGGAGTCTTCGGGCCGAGGTTGCGATACCAAGGCTTGAACGCAGCCTGCAGCATCCGCTCCAGGTCGGCCTTGCGCTGCGCGAGGGTGCTGTGCAGCGCGTGGACCTTGGGGAGATCGAGGGCGAACCCGTAGGTCTCCTGACGGGCCACGATGCGGCGCACGTCATGCTCAAGCTGGATGCTCTCTTCCGAGAATCCCTTCTTGATGAGCTTCTGCCAGAGCCGGTCGGTGACCTCGACGTCCTGCTCGCAGTAGTCCTGCATCCCTTGGGACCAGTTGCCCCACACGAACGTGGTGAGCGGATCGCCCTTGAGACCTTGGGCGACACCAGCCTCCTTCATGATCTCGCCGTAGTCGCCCTTCCAGAGCCCCATGCGCTGGCCCCAGCTTTCGAGGCTGTGGCGGCCCATGAGCTGCTTCTTGATCCACTTGTTGAGACCGAGGCGCTTCTCTTGCCGGAAGTCGGCGTCGAGCATGTCCGCGTACATCAGACGGGACATGATCAGGGTGTCGCGGATCAGGCCCTTCGGCTTGAACCACGGGTTGAGCTTCTGGATCGCCGGGATGTCGAAGTCTTGGATGTTGTGGCCGACGATGACGTCAGCATTCATCAGGAGGTGGAGGCCGTCCTTGACGAAATAGCCGTTCCGGTTCCGGTGGTCGTCGCATGACCAGATTTCTCCGGTCTCGGTATTCTTGATGACCAGCGAGTGGATCGTGGTCATCTCTGGGATCAGTCCGTTCGTCTCGATGTCGAAGACGAGGGTGGTTCGGGGGATTGCATTACCTCTTGAATCGCGCTCACCACGTCCCTCCACGCTTCCGCGAACAGGACGAGGGTTGCAGTTCTGCCTTGGAGGATTAGGCGGGAGCCCTCGCGCCGAACGATCAGCGCTGAGGGGACGTTCTCGTTGGTGTGGTCGAAGGTCAGACCTCGACCCCGCTAGAATGGAAGGTCGTCATCGCTCTCGTTCGAGAAGCCATGGTCGTTGGCGTCCTTGTCTTTGAAGGGATCGTCCTCCCGCACGAACAAGCGACCAGTCTCCTGCTTGAACCCGAGCATGATGGTCTTGCCCGTGGCCCTGCCGGTGTATCGGTCCTTGAGGATGCGGAAGATGGTGGTGGTGGCGATGATCGGATCTTCGTTCTGCTGGTCTCGTTCGAGGCCGAACATGAAGTAGGACCAGAAGCCGATCGCTCGGGAGCCCTTGAAGTGGCGGATCATGACGCGCCCGCCTTCCTCGTGGGGTTTCCCATCAGGCGTCGACAGGTGCGACACGAAGTGGATGATGATGCCCAGCTCCATAGCGAGGCCCGCCATCTCCTTCATGATCTGCTCTAGGGTGCCCTTCTCATCGCCCGTGTCGGCCATGGCTGTCAGGTGATCGACGTAGATCAGCTTGATGCCGAGGCTCACCGCCATGTAGCGGATGTGCCCCTTCACCAACTCCCAGTCCGTCTGGCCGAAGCTGTCGTAGAAGAACAACTTGCCATCCAGCTCGGTGGCGGCGCGGGTCAGTTCCTCCGGTGTCCAGCCGGCGTCTGGAACGTGGAACATCTTGCCGGCCAACTTGCCTGCAACACGCTTCGCCGTTTCGACGGGCTTCTGTTCGAGGAAGATTGCGCCGACGTGCTGTCTCAGCTCGGTGATGTCGAACGCGATCTGCTGCATCAGGAAGTCGGTCTTGCCGATGCCGGTGCCTGCGCCGAAGCCATAGACTTCGCCGTTGCGGCGTCCGTAGGTGAGCTTGGTCAGCTCTTCCAGGCACCACGGCAGGCCGTACTCGACCGGCTTGAGGAGGTCCCCCATGATGTCGGAGACACCGACGAGGCCATCAGGACGGTAGACCTTGGCACCCCAAAGGGCGTCGATGGTCTCCTTGATCCGGCCCGCCATGAGCATCTCGTTGGCGTCCTTGAGGGGCAGCGAGGCGATCTTGAGCTTGCCCGGTGTGAACGGGATCGTCTTGCATTCCTCGGTGGCCTTTTGGCCGGGGTCGTCCTGATCGAACATGAGGACGACTTCCTCGAACTGTTCGAGCCATTGGAGGTTCTTCCGCAGGGCCTTTGCTGCGCCGTCAGCCCCGTTTGGGACCGACACAACAGGCCACTTGTGCCCCTGCATCTGGCTGAGGCTGATCGCGTCCAGTTCGCCCTCGACGATGACGACGCGCTTGCCGCCATCCCGCCAGAGCCACTGGCCGTAGAGGCACATGTCCTCTTTGCTGCCCTTGGATCGGAAGTCCTTTCCTTGGAACCTGATCTTCTGCCAGACGAGTTGCTGCGCGCTGTTTCGGTAGTTGAACAAGCGGACCGGCTGGCCGTTCAGGGACGAACGGGTGAAGCCCCACTTCTGCGCGCTTTCTAGATTGATGCCTCGGCTTGCCCAGTCGGACGGCTCGCCAAGGGGGACGAAGTCTACGTTCCGGGGCTCTGCAGCCTCGGTCTGTTCTGCCAATTCATTGTCTCCGGGTTCATAGTGGCGGCAGCCAAAGCAGTAGGCATGGCCGTCCGTGTACCGGGCGAGATTGTCGCGGGAACCGCACTTGGGGCACGGCTCCTTGCGGAGAAACTCACTGTCGGGTTCGTGCATTCAGCCTTGCGGCGGGGTGTTCTGGAACTGCTGGAGTTGGTTCTTGACCGTCTCCGCGGTCAGCATGGGTTTGCCGAGCTGTCGAGCGGTGGTGAGGACTAGCTGGAAGCGGAGCAGGGAGAGCCTGTCCGCGTCAGTCAGGCGTTTCACCCGACCTCTTCAATCCGCATCGAGTTGGCCACAGACATCAGCCGGTGGTGGACCTGATAGGCGGTCGTGAAGACGATTCTGGCCATCTCGGCGGCATCGTAGACGTGCGTGACAGGACGCCCTTCGACGGCCTTGAGGTTGTCCTCGCGGCTGTTCTTGAGGAGGTCCTGAGCGAACTCCAAGAAGTCCCCGGCGAGGTTCTCTGCCATGTCTTTCGGTGTCATCGTGTGATCCTGCTGTAGAGCTTCGCGAACTCATGGCGGAGCTTGGGGATGAGGGTTCTGGTGATGTGTTCTTCGAACTGGCGGCACACCATCTCGAAGAGGTGTGGATGGTCCCGTTCGTTGATCAGGTCGCTTTCCCGCATGACGTACCGGGCGCGATAGACGTCTGGTTTCCACTCGACTTGGTAAGACCGGGTCCATTCCATCGGGTTGACCTCGACGGAGCTGTCGAAGGAGCCGTGGGATACCGGCCATGCGACCCGGCTGTAGAACTCCTTCTCCATGCCATCCATGTGCTTGGCCATCGCCTCGCAGCGGAGGTGATAGTCGTGGATGGTACGCATGAGGTCGGTGATCCGATCCTCGTAGGCCCGGGAAATCGCGTAGACCTCGGCCCGGGTCTTCCGGGGGAGGTACTTGTCGATTAGCTCAGTGACGGAGGGGTAGCTGGAACGGGCCTGTCGACCCGTCCAAGCCTTGCTGTCAAGTTCCATCAAAGGGCGAGCAGCGCCAGGACGACGGCAGCCAGCGCCGAGGTCCACGAGACGATCACCATGGCGACCGTCGTGTTGGTGGCGCAGACGGAGCCGACCGTGTTGACCCCGACGCCGTAGCCGAAGATCAGCGACAGGAACCCGAAGGCTGCCCCGAAGGCCGACCCGTGGGTGACGCTGATCACGATGGCGAGGACGACGATGGTGATCCCGGTCAGGATCGCGCCGAAGCAGTGAGCGATGCGGACGGCTTCGTTCATCAGAACCACCCCAAGATCGCGCCGAGCAGACCGACCGGGATGCCGATGATGCGGAGGATCAGCATGGTCGTGAACGGCGCACCAGCGGTGGCCGCGTGGATCACTTCGATCAGGTTGACGATCCAGCCGTAGATGAAGGCAACGATCAGGGTGAGCTGGAAGAGGACGACAGCCTTCATGATCAGGCCACCAGCTTGGTGAAGCGCTTGCTGATCTTGGCGGCGCGGTCGAGTCGCTCCTTGGCGGCGCTCTGCTGCTCGATCTTGGCGGCGATCTCGGCGTCGTGCTTCTCGACGATCTTGGTCTCGTGGGCGACGACAGCTTCGAGGACGTCGAGCGCCTTGGTGAAGCCGGCGATGGCCTCCTCGGTGGACGGGGCGCGCACGATGCGGGCAACGATGGATGCGATCAACGTCTTCATTTCTTCACTTTCGTTTGGGAGTTGAGGATGGCTTTGAGGGCTTCCATGCGACCGGCAGTCGGTGCTTCGTCGAGCCAATCCCGAGGGATCGACTTGTCCGCGTAGAGGAAGCCGTGGGTCTCACACCACATGGCGTACGTGGTCTGGGATTGCTTGGAGATGCGGGTGCCCGAGCGGCTGAACACCAGCCTGATGTCGAGGTCAGGGTGCTGCTCTTTGATCAGCTTGTGCTTCTGCCGATCAGCAGTGACGAACTGGCCCTTGGTCTCTACGATGATGCCGTTGCTGAGCAGGCGGAAGTCTGGTGTGTACTTCGCCAGCCGAGCGGGTATCTCGTAGGTGATCTTGAAAGTCTCGTAGGTGTAGGGGACGCCGGCATGGTCCAGCTCCCCCGCCACCTTGTCTTCGAGCCCCGAGCGGAACCCCTTGGCGACAGCGATCTGCCGCGTCGAGGTCCGCTTCGGGAACGTGCGTCGTGCCAAGGCTTAGAAGTCGTCTTCGCCGGCCTGGCTCCCGGACGAGCCCTCGTTGGACTTGTCCTCGCCGGCATCGTCCTCACGGTAATCGTCAGGATCGTAGCCGAAGCCTTCCTCCTCACCGAAGCCATAGCTGTCAGCGGCGCGGGAGCCTTCCGACACCAGCTCGATGACTTGGACAGCGCCCAGCATCAGCGTCAGGCCGGCAGCCGCCGTGCCCGGGACGAAGTAGTCACGAACGGCGAAGGAGACCTTGCCCTCGGAGCCACCCCAGATGTTGACGCCCTTGCCGATCTTGCGGCCCTTGGCGTCGAACAGGTCAGGCTTGCGGTTCCAGCGGGAGCCCGCCTTCGGACCCTTCTTGAACTCGCCCGATGCCTTCATCTTGAACTTGAACTCGACCTCGCCGGTCGGCTCCTCGGTCTCCTTGTCGTAGAGGACCGTGAACAGCTCGTTCGGCTTGACCTCTTTGAGCTTCTTGCGGGTCTCGACCTTCAGCTCGGCGAACAGGCGCTCGGCCTCCTGCAGAGCCGCGTCGTAGAGCGACTTGATCGAGTTGCCTTCCTTGTCCTCGCGGCGGATGAACAGGTCCGCGTCGGACTGCGACATGCGAAGTTTCAGGGAGTATTCGCCATCCGGCTTCGGGTAGTCCTTCGTGCCGTAGTCGGGCTCGGACAGCTTCGGGTAGACGAATGTGCCACGCGGGGTGGTGAACTGAGGAAGCTTCTTCTTGGTATCTTTTGCCATGCAGTAGTAGGTCCTTTAAACGAGGAGTTCAGACGGAATAACGGCGTTCAAGGGCTTCGACGTTGTGGCCCAGGTCGGTCAGCTTCATGTAGAGGTCGACTGGTAGCGGCTGACCGCGCTTCCAGAGGAGCTTTGCGACGGTGAGGTACTTCACGCGGTAGCCTCACTGCTGAGAACCAGCTCGATGGCTTCGGGGAACTTCTCGACGATCTTTGCGACCGAGGCGTCGATGCCTAGCGCGAACCGGACGTATTGGGTCAGGACGTCGTGGATGTCCGACTTGTTGACGGTGACAGCCTTGACCTGACCGAAGGGGGCCTTCTTGGTCTTGCCGGTCTTGGCCTCAACCAGCTCGAATCGGCTGATCATGTACGAGCCAGACACACCCTTGACACGCAGATGGCGGTTGGGGGAGATGTCGGCGACGGTGTAGAGCCCACCCTGTACGAGCGAGCCGCCGCTGGCTGCTGCGCGAATGCAACGGACGTTGGAACCAATCTTGATGCCGCTGATCATGCCAGTTCGCCTTTCATGTATGCGTCGATGCCACGGAACTCGGCGCGCTTGCCGTCGTCCCCGTTGATGAGGTTCTTGGTGACCGTGAAAGCTTCCTGAGCAGGAATGCCGAGGTGGTCTGCGAGGGTGAGGAAGACCGCTGCTGCGCCCATGATCTGGATTTCAGGGCGGAAGTCCTGCAGTCGGTCGAGAACGGTCATGGACGCCATTGCGACGTCGCGGGGACCGGCCGTGTTCAAAACGTCACGATTAAGCCGTGGCATCGGGGCCTCCGAGGTTAGCTAGGAAGAAGAGGGTGATGAGGGAGAGGGCGACCAGCGCCGTTGCAGCTTCGATGGTCATCAGTCGAACAGCCACTCGCCAATCTTCCAGCCGACCCAGTAGCCGGCGAGGGTAGCGACGAAGTGGAGGAAGATGATTGCGGAGACCTCAGCCGGCGTCATGCTGCAGCCCTCCGGTTGCGGAACTGAGCCTTGCGCTGTTCCTTCTTGCCGAAGTAGCCGTTCTCTTTCAGGCCCTCGATCAGGGACCTGCGAACCTCGTAGCGGGCAGTCTTGTCGGCAGCCGCGAGGTCGATGTGAACGGTGCCCACGGTGATGTCCTGATAGGCAGCACCCATGCGGATCGTGATGTTGTTGTTCATGTGAAATCCTTCGAGAATGTTTCGTAGGGCTATTGGTCACCATAATCTCCGATCAGGGATCAATTCCCTTTGCGGAGGTGTTCAGGCAAAGAAGAAATCAGACGCCATGACAGCGTTCAGGTTCAGGTCTCCTTTCGATGGAAGTGGCTCGATCCCGTCGACCGAGGGGTTGTTGTCTATGATCGCCACGCGGAGGGCCGCGAGGGGGTCTTGTTTGTACATTTCGACGAACACCTTGCGGAGGGTCGAGGCGAGGAGGGTAGTGTCGCAGGCGTGGGTGCCATAGCTGTCGTGGATCATGGCGAACGACTTGAAGCCAGCGACTGCCAAGGCTGCCACCGTCAGGATCATGGCCGAGGCGTCCATTGAGTGGACGTAGTTGGGGCTGATCGAGGTTGCCTGCTTGGACACGTCGATGTCGTCGGTGTCGTCGTTGACCCGCAGTTGCACCATCTGACCGGCGATCTTGGTCTTCAGCTTACGGGTCGTCATGTTGAGGTAGGCTTGATACCCGACGAAGCCGCTGGGCGTCGTCCAGTACACCGGGCGGTTCTCCTTGCCGACCGCTCGGGCCGTCTTCTGGAGCCACCCCATGGCGTCCCTTGCGGCGATCACCACGTCCCCGATGCTGTCCCAAACAAGGCTGGCGAGGAAGCCGATGGCCTTCTTCAGTTCGTCACCCAGGTTGTGCCGATAGCCGCCAGCGAGCTTCGCCTTCACGGCCTCGTCGACATACTTGAGGCACGACCGTGGCGTTCCCCCGTAGGGCAGCACCATGACCGGCCTCTTGGTCACCTTGCGGTCGATCCCCATGGCCAGCCACTCATGCGCCCACCGTTCCCTTTCGGGATCAGCTCCGTTAACGGATGCAATAAGACGCAGTTGTGCCATCACGCGGTCAGCGACCACCTGATAGATGTCCTGAGGCTGCTTCGCCGGGATCAGGTTCACCGCCGCGCCGCCGACACTGTCGAGGAGCATCGCCGAGAAGTGCTGCAGCCCGTTGCAGGAGCCGTCGAGGGCGATGGGAAGTTGCGAGATGAAGGCGTCACCCTGCTGGTCCAGTGCAAGCCACTCGAAGCAGAAGGCGAGGAAGCACCAAGGCTTGTCAGCCTCGGTCCACCACAGGTTCGCAAAGGGATCGACGGCCTGCGCCCAGATCAGGAAGCGGTTCTCCTCGACCCACTTGACGCGCTCATCGAACGACACCTTGTCGATGCCGTAGGTGTTCGCCCCGTGGATGGCCAGCCAGCGTTCCCCATCCTCCCCGAGAGGCTTCCCCTCGGCGAACCTGAGAAGCGCCTTGACGGGGTCGCTGCCCTGCGGGTGGAGCACGTCTGGCAGGGGATACGCACGACCCCGGAAGTCGAGGTTGTGGGGGAAGTAGATGGCAGCCTCATTGCGGAACTTCTCGGCCAGACCGAGTAGCTGCTGCTGTTTGAGGCGGTCCTGTCGGAGCTGGAGGTTCTCCGAGTAGACGTCCCGGGCTGCCCACTTCCACTCCTGAAACTCCCTCTGAAGGTGAGCGGGGAGGGACTTGATGTCGGCGTCCTCAGGGACACCAGCAGGCCGCGCGGGCATCGGCTTGTCTTCCGCTGGAACCAGCCCGGCGATGCTCTCCCCGGATCGAGCGAGGACGACCATCACGTCGAGGATCGCCCCGTTGATCTCCCAAGGCGTCCGCTGGATGGCGTTCAGTCCCTTGAGGACCAGCGATAGGTCGGCTCGCTTGAGCAGTTCTAGCTGCCCCGGGCGGGAACGACGGACGAGGGGCACGGGACGCCCAAGCTCGGTGAAGTACGCGCCACCCGACAGGCCCGTCCAGTCCTTCGGGGGGACCAGCGTGGGCATGAACGCTGGGAACAGAAGCTCGCCACCAAGGATGGATTGGTCGATCCACGCCATGGCGCGCTCCGTCAGGTGGACAATGTACTGGTCTCGGGGTGCCTCTTTGTCACCTCCGATGTACGCCTGCTCGATGGCGGTCAGGCCGGTCTGCTGACAGAACAGCTCCACCAGCTTGATGCCGAGGTGCAGCTTGTCGGTGTGCGTCCAGCGATCCCAAGGGATGCCGAGCTTGCCCATGGCGTAGGTCAGCACGGTGGCCTTGTGCTGCTCCGTCGCACCGCTGTCGGACAGCTCCTTGAGCTTCCACCTGAAGCGGTCGGGATCAGTCCTGAGGAAGACCTCGAAGCGCGCTTCCGTCTCGACAGCCCGGGCTACAGAGATGGCAAGCGTTAGGAGGGAACCAGAGCGGCGGCGCATCATGCCCGCCAGGACGGCCCGACAGGCGAGAAACGACACGACATGGTGGTCCATGTCCTTGATCAGCTTGGCTGCCACGGCGCGGGGGCCGGGGCGACCGTTGTAGGTATTCTCTATGAATTGGGCGATGCCGTCAGCGACTGGCCCGACAGCACTCTGGAGCATGCAGCGCCCGGTGTCAGTCTCGTAGCCGCGTCCCTTCTCGATGTTCTTACGAACGCGGGAGAGGTACCGATCCCGGCCCAAGCCGGACATTTCGATCTCCAGCTCGATCTGCCGCTGGAGGTTGTGGTCGAATGGCGCGTTCAACAAATTCTCCTACGATCTCCCGGGCGAGTTCCCGGGCGGCGCTCTTGGCCTTTGCGGTGTTCATCATGATCTCGAAGAGGAGCTGCTTGACCTCCCGGTAGGAGAGGCCAGACGCAACGGCGAGTAGTGGACGCCAACACGGTTCTCAGCCATCAGGCAGCCCTGATGCGGCGTGTCTCAAAGGTCGCGGCGTATTGCGGGAAGTCGGCGATGAACTTCCGCACGTAGTAGGCGCTGTAGTTATCGTTGATCTTGAAGGGGTCACCCTTCGTCTCAATGGCGCTCTCCCAGCGCATCCGCGCCAAGATGAAGTGACCGGACAACCGCTTCATCCCCGCTTGGATGGCCTTGAGCGAGAAGCGTTGAAACATGGAGTAGACGTGAGGGTTCTCGTTGTGGAACCGCTCGAAGCGGGCGGTGATGGCGTTGCTCATGTGGATGGGCGTGTTCACGCTAGGTTCTCCTGAATTGTCACTTTGTCACGGGAATTTGTCACACGGCGACGTTGTCACCGTATCTAGTATCGACACCGTATCTATTGGCTTGGGGGAAAAACCCTTATGTTTCACAAGGGTTTAACTGATTTTTTGGGAGTAGCTCCGCTAGGGGAGATTGGGCCGGAAGGAACCTAAATCCAGGGCGTCTACCAATTCCGCCACATCCGCATTGCCCGGCCAATCCCATGTAGCCATCATTCTGTCAATGTCAGAGCCCACATCGGCATCATTGGCCGGAATGCAAAGATGGTTGAAAATCGGCCGCGCCTGTGACAAAAGGCGTGTCGAATGTGACGGGACGCGACGATCCGCTTCTGCAGAATGTGATAAGAAGTAGGAAAAACAAAGACTTATTCACATTTTGGAGCGTATTTCTGGAGGATTTGTGCCGCGTTGAGCGGACAGATCGCCAAGTCCCGCACCAAAAGCCATTCCCGGCAAGATCATACCGGCAGGCTGTAAACGGCAGGGGCCGTTTGACGGCCTCATTGGTGGAAACAAAGGTTTTATGATGCAGGTCACCGAAACGCTCAACTCCGGTCTCAAGCGCGAGATCAAGATCACCGTGCCGGCCGGTGACATGGAAGCCAAGCTGATGGCGCGGCTCTCCGATGCCAGGAACAAGGTCCGCATCAACGGCTTCCGCCCCGGCAAGGTGCCGGTGCAGCATCTGCGCAAGGTCTACGGCAAATCATTCATGGCCGAAGTGGTCAACGAGATTCTCAATGATTCGACCCGTTCGATCATCACCGGGCGCGGCGAAAAGGCCGCCATGCAGCCTGAAGTGATCATGACCGAGGACGAGAAGGAAGCCGAGAAGATCCTGGCAGGCGGTGCCGATTTCGAGTTCCGCCTGAACTATGAGGTCATTCCGCCGATCGAGATCAAGGATTTCTCCGACATCAAGGTGACGCGCCACGTGTTCGACGTGCCGGATGAAGAGATCGACGAGCAGGTCAAGCGTGTCGCTGAATCCGCCCGCACTTACGAGCCGAAGACCGGCAAGGCCGCCGAGGGCGACCGTGTGACCATCGATTATGTCGGCAAGATCGACGGCGAAGCCTTCGGCGGCGGCGCCGGCACCGATCAGCCGCTGGTGCTCGGCTCGAAGGAATTCATCCCCGGCTTCGAGGACCAGCTGGTCGGCAGCAAGGCCGGCGACGAGAAGCAGGTCACGGTTACCTTCCCGGAAAACTACCAGGCGGCGCATCTGGCCGGCAAGGAAGCCACTTTTGACGTGACGATCAAGGAAGTGTCGAAGCCCGGCGCGCTTGAGATCAACGACGAGATGGCCAAAAATCTCGGCCTTGAATCGCTGGAGCGCCTGCGCGAGGTGGTGCGCGGTCAGATCGAGAACCAGTTCGGCTCGATAACGCGCCAGAAAGTCAAGCGGCAGTTGCTCGACCAGCTCGACGCTGCTTACTCGTTCGAGGCGCCGTCCAAGCTCGTCGAGGCCGAGTTCAACAACATCTGGAACCAGGTCAACCGCGACCTCGAAGCTGCCGGGCGCACCTTTGCCGACGAAGAGACGACTGAAGAAGAAGCGCGTGCAGAATACATGCGGCTTGCCGAGCGCCGCGTGCGTCTCGGCCTGGTTCTCGCCGAAATCGGCGAGAAGGCCGGCGTCACGGTGACGGACGAGGAATTGCAGCGCGGCCTGTTCGAGCAGGTGCGTCGCTATCCGGCCAACCAGCAGCAGGAAGCCTTCGAATTCTATCGCAACAATCCCGAAGCGCTGAACACGTTGCGCGCGCCGATGTTCGAAGAGAAGGTGGTCGACCATCTGCTCGGCCAGATTTCGGTCACCGATGTCAAGGTCAGCAAGGAAGAGCTGCTGGCCGACGACGAGGATACGGAGACAACCAAGGCCAAGCCGGCGAAGAAGGCGGCTGCGAAAAAAGCGGACACCAAGAAGGCCGACGACGACGCTGAAGAGCCGAAGAAAAAGGCCGCGCCGAAGAAGAAGGCCGCCAAGGACGCTGAATAACGTCCCTGCTGAATTCCGAAAGGCCGCCTTCTCGAGGCGGCCTTTTTCGTTGTGGCGCAGACGCAACGGATTTCACGCATCTGGCGGTCGAGGTAGCGATATGAAGCTTTGATGATTATCTGCGCTGGGTTGCTGACCGCAGCGGTTGTTGGAGGCATCGTTGAGACAGTTCTTCGGTATCGGAAGCGTGGCGGCGGCGTTCCTGCTTGCGTCGGTCTGCGGCATTGCCCAGGCTGATACGGTTCTCGACAACTGGCGGTTCGACAAGAGCAGCGATGGCCTTGTCACCGCCTCGCTTTACGCGACCAACAAGCTCATCACCGGCGGCGGCGCATTGAGCTACAGCCCGGTTTTGACGATCGCGTGCCGGACCGCCGGCGAACCGCGTTGGAGCGAATGGCTGCAGCTGAGCGACACCGTTTCCGCCAGCCGAACCATCGCCATGTCGGTGACTGTCGGCCAATCCGGCAAGCTCAACGAAAGCTGGTCGGTCGGCCCGCGCAGCAGAATGCTGGTCCGCGACGGTGCCGACGGCATCAGGCGACTGATTTCCGCGGACCGGCTGCTGCTTTCCTGGCGGTTCGGGCTGCTGTCGGGGCGCGGCAAAGCCGAGTTTGACCTCACCGGAGTTGAAGAGGCGATCGGCCGGATCGCCGCCAGCTGCAACACCAAATTGCCTTGAGCAGATTGTCCGCAGTAAACCTTTGCATGGCCGAACTCTACCTGCCGGCCGGGTTCTGTGGTATGTAGGTGCCGCAACCCCAGGCAGTGGATATCCGTTCTGCCATTCAAGAGCGCATGCCAGCGGACTAAATGTCGGCCTGTGCAGGTCAGCCAGGGCAAATTGGCGATCAGGGAGGAAATGCCATGCGTGCCATTGTGTTTTTTATCATCATGTCCGTCGCCACCGTCATTGCCGGCCCCTCGCGGGCACAGGATGCCGCGGCGGGTGAGAAGGTCTTCGCCAAATGCAAGGTCTGCCACGTCGCAGACAAGGACCAGAACAAGGTGGGTCCGTCCTTGAACGGCGTTATCGGCCGAACGGCCGGGACGCATCCAGGGTTCAGCTATTCCAAGGCTATGACCGAGGCCGGAAAATCCGGCGTTAAATGGGACGAAGCCACGCTGACGACCTACCTTCACGATCCCAAGGCGATGGTCAAAGGAACGAAGATGGCATTCCCCGGCCTCAAGAAGGACGAGGACGTCGCCAATGTCATTGCTTATCTGAAGCAATTCTCCAAATAGACCGGCTCTTCCGCCGGATCTTGGTATAGCAAGCAGGTCGAGGCATAGCCTCGGCCGCAATCTGCCGGCAGTGTCGGTGGGGAGGGCGGCTCGTTGCAAAAAAGACATTGGCCGGCTAGGCTGCCATTCCCATCGGTGGTCGTCTGAATGTCGACTGAAGAAAGCCGTCTCAAGGATACCGGCATCCGCCTCTCGGAGGCGACGGCGGGTGATTTCTTTGCGCTTTTGAAACCACGCGTCATGGCGCTTGCCGTGTTTACTGCCTTCGTCGGCCTGATGATGGCGCCCGGCGTGATGAATCCAGTTATCGCCGTAATTGCCATCGGCGCAATCGCGGTTGGAGCGGGAGCCGCCGGCGCGCTCAATATGTGGTACGACGCAGACATAGACGTCTTGATGTCTCGCACGTCCAAGCGACCAATTCCGTCCGGTCGCGTCACGCCTGGCGAAGCTCTCAGCTTCGGTCTGGTGCTTTCCGCACTGTCGGTCATGACGCTCGGCGTACTGGTGGGGTGGCTCGCCGCATCGTTGTTGGCGTTCACCATCTTTTTCTATGTCGTCATCTACACGATGTGGCTGAAGCGCTCGACGCCACAGAATATCGTCATAGGTGGCGCGGCAGGCGCCCTTCCTCCGGTGATCGGGTGGGCTGCTGCAACCGGCGCAATCGGCATTGAAAGTCTCATCCTGTTTCTGATCATTTTCCTCTGGACGCCGCCTCATTTCTGGGCGCTGGCCCTTTTCAAGGTCGGTGACTATGCCGCGGCGGGGGTCCCGATGATGCCGAATGTGGCCGGCCAGCACTCGACCAGAAAACAAATCTTCGCCTATTCGCTGCTCTTGGCGCCAATCGGCGTGCTCCCTTGGGGCTTCGGCTTCGCGAGCGGATACTACGGCACTGCTTCAGCCGCGTTGGGTGCAGGTTTCATTTGGCAGGCCTGGAAGGTTCTCGTCGCCGACAAGGAGATGAAGCCGGCAAAGGCGCTGTTTGCGTATTCGATTGTCTATCTTTTCGCAATATTTGCGGCGTTGCTTGCCGACACCATTGTAATGCGAGTGATCGCTTCAGCCGACTATTGACCCCGGCTCAAAACATCACGTTGGCAGAGCACAAAATCCCAGCAACAGCAGAATAACGACGCCAAGGCCGAGTATGAGAACTGTCCTTCCGTCCATGACCTTCACCTTCGACTAAGAAGAGCATATCGAAGAACGGCGTCCGTAGCTAGTCAGGCTACCCGGGACCTCCTGCTCCCGGGCCTTCCTACAAAGCGCGACAAGTCCCCCGCATGAGAGTATATTGATCATGGTGCAGGTCGCGGTTTGCGTGGGCCAATCATGCAGAACGGCAGCACCGTAAAACGCGACCTTACCGGACCTGGTCTGGAGGAATGGTCATGGCAAGCTTTCACGTGATAGCAGGCGCCAGCGAGACGCTGGAACACACCAGAATTCGAAAAATCGGTGTCTCCGATCTTTTTGATGCGCTCAGGCGTGGCGTCGATGATTTCATGGTCAAACCGTCGCACATCGTTTTTCTCTGCCTGATCTATCCGATTGCGGGAGTCGTGCTTGCTGTCTGGACATCAGGTAACAACACGCTGCCATTGCTGTTTCCGCTTGTATCCGGCTTTGCACTGATTGGTCCGTTCGCGGCGATCGGCCTCTATGAGATCAGCCGGCGACGGGAAGCCGGGCTCGACGCCTCGTGGAGGCACGCCTTTGAGGTCAGGAGTTCTCCGGCACTGCCGGCTATTGCAGCGGTCGGCGTCATGCTGCTTGCGATCTTTATCGCCTGGCTTTTGACGGCCCAGATATTCTACCAGACCCTGTTCGGCCCGGCGCCGCCGCAATCGCTGTCCAGCTTCATCAGTGAAATATTCGCCACGGGACGCGGCTGGACGCTCATCATCCTGGGTCACGCCATCGGCTTCGTGTTCGCCGCGGTTGTGTTGTGCACCACTGTCGTCGCATTCCCGTTGTTGCTCGACCGCGATGTCGGCGCCTACGAAGCCATCCACACCTCGGTGCGCGTTGTCCTGGCCAACCCGATCGTGATGGCCGTGTGGGGCCTTATCGTCGCCGTCGCCCTGATCGTCGGCTCGCTGCCAGTGTTCGCCGGGTTGGCAGTCGTGCTGCCGATCCTTGGTCATGCGACCTGGCATGTCTATCGGAAAGTTGTGGAATCAACGCCGGCCACCAGACCGTGAGCTGAAAAAACCTGCCCTGCGCGCACCGGTGAAAGTGCCGGTGCGGGCAGGGTGGGGCAGAGCTTTCAATAGGCCGGGTGGCTGAAACGGGCCTGGCGCGCGTCCTTTGTCAGGTCGCGGAAATCCTTGCCGCTCACATGCACCAGCGTCCTATGGTCACCGCCCTCGAAATAGACTTCGGGAGCGTCGCCGAGGCTTTCATCGAGGACCACTGGCACATCATAGGCAGCGCCGATCGGCGGCACAGCGCCGACATCGCAATCGCCGAACAACGAGACCACCTCGTCTTCGGAGGCAAGTCCAAGAGGCTTGTCCATGACATCCTGCAATGTCGCGAGTTCTATCCTGTGCGTGCTTGGAACCACGGCGAGCGCGTAGCCACGGTCGTGGTGAACGACCACCGATTTGGCCATTATGCTGCCAGGCACATGTGCCGCAATGGCAGATTGTCTGCTTGTCGCCGTGCGGTGATGCTCGACGGTGTCGTAGGAAATTCCTTTCCTATCGATGAAGTCCTTCAGTCTGTTTGCGATGGTCATCTTGGGCGCCCCTTGCTGGTGTTCGCGACGCATGTGGAAACGCCGGCATCGCCTGTCGTTTCCGATACCAACAGAAATGGACCAGCCGTGGATTGTTTCAAGGCGAAGGCTCCAGGACCGGACGGCCTGGATCCGGATTGCATGTCAGGGCCCGGCCCCGAAAAACGCCATTCGGGTGAGAAGCGTGTAGTCCGCTTCGAAGACCATCATCGTCACGAACACCAGCACCAGCACCGGCGGCAGGATAATTGCATATGCCAGCGCCAGCCGTTCCCAGGCCATGTGCATGAAGATGGCGACGATCAGCCCTGCCTTGAGGATCATGAAGATCAGGATCAGCGACCATCTGAGATAGCCGTGGAGACCGAAATAGTCGACCAGATAGGAGCAGGTGCTGAGGATGAACAACCACGCCCAGACCACCAGATAGAGCTTGATCGGGTGCTCTTGATGAACCTCCGCCGGGGTAAACCCGGTCGTCGTCGCATCATGGGTATGGGCGCTGTCCAGCGCATGCTGTCCCAGGCCGTTTGCGGTTGCTTCAGCCATGTCCTGCCTCTCACCAAAGATAGAAAAATGCGAAAATGAACACCCAGACCAGGTCGACGAAATGCCAGTAAAGCCCCATGATTTCGACGTTCTCGTAGCGGCCCCTCCGGCTGGTGAAGAAGCCGGGCCGTCCGACGTCGTAGTCTCCGCGCCAGACCTTTCGCGCCACGATGATCAGGAAGATCACCCCGATCGTCACGTGCGTGCCGTGGAAGCCGGTAATCATGAAAAAGGATGCGCCGAACTGGGCAGCGCCCCAGGGATTGCCCCAAGGCCGCACGCCCTCGGTGATCAGCTTGGTCCATTCGAAGGCCTGCATGCCGACGAATGTCGCGCCGAGTGCTGCGGTCAAGAGCATCAGCACTGCCGTCTTGCGGCGGTCGCGGCGGTAGCCGAAATTGACCGCCATGGCCATCGTTCCGCTGCTCGAGATCAGCACGAAGGTCATGATGGCGATAAGGATCAGTGGAATGTCGGAGCCGCCGATGCGCAGGGCGAAGACCTCGCTCGGATTGGGCCACGGCACGCGTGTTGAGATACGCGCGGTCATGTAGGAGAGCAGGAAGCAGCCGAAGATGAACGTGTCGCTGAGCAGGAAGATCCACATCATGGCCTTGCCCCAGGACACGTTTTTGAACGCCCGCTGATCCGAGGACCAGTCGGCGGCGATGCCTTGCCAGCCTGCGGGCCGCGGCTCTGTTCGGCCGATGTGGGCCAGTGTCGTCTCTGCCATCCGCCCGTTCCTCCTAGGTCAGCAACCCTCGGCAAATGTCGATTAAAGTCGAAGCCCAGCCGGCCAGAAGCGCAAAGATGGCGAGCCAGACGAAAAGCAGGAAATGCCAGTACATGGCGCACAGCTCGACACTGAGGCGAAGCCGCTGCGGCTGCGCTCCGTTCCAGGCGCCGACGCTCGTTCTGCCCAGCCCGACCAGTCCTCCCAGTATATGCAGGCCATGCATTCCCGTTAGCAGGTAGAAGAAGCTGTTGGCCGGATTGGATGCCAGAAAATAGCCGTCCGCACTCAGTTCCCGCCATGCCACAAGCTGTCCAATCAGGAAGACGAGCGCCGTGAGTCCAGCGGTGGCGAGGCCAAGCCTGACCATGTCCACTTGACCCTTGCGCGCCGCGAACGAAGCGCACTGTATCGCAATGCTGCTCAAGACCAGTACGCCGGTGTTAAGCCAGAGCAGGGGCGGGATGGGCAGCGGCCGCCAATCCGACAGCGCCATGCGCATGAAGTAAGCACTGGTGAACAGCGCGAACAGGCAGCCGACGACGGCAAGGAAGACGCCGAGACCGATCTTTGCGGTCGGCAGCGCCGATCGGTCCAGAGCGACAAAATCCCCGATCATACCTTGCTCGAGCCACGGTTTCGTCATTAGCCGCTGATGGGAAAGCCACCACCCGGCAATACCGGCGATCACGAGCAGGAAGACCAGGATTACGCTCATGCCGGCTCCCTGGAGGGCGCGAAGGAGCCCGGAACGTTTTGCGGTATGAAGTCCTCCTTGGCTCCCGGTACGCTGTAGTCATAGGCCCAGCGATAGACGATCGGCAGATCCTTGCCGAAATTGCCGTGGGCGGGCGGTGTTTCGGGCGTCTGCCACTCGAGCGTCGTTGCCCGCCACGGATTGCCGCCAGCCTCACGGCCATGGCGGATGCTCCAGATGAGATTGAACAGAAACACAATCTGAGCAAAACCGACTATAAAAGCCATGATGCTGATAAACGAGTTCAGGTGGTGAGCCGATTCCGTCATGATCGTCATGTCGGTCAATTCGTTGTACCGCCGCGGCACGCCCATCAAGCCGAGATAGTGCATGGGAAAGAAGATCAGATAGGCGCCGAGGAAGGTGACCCAGAAATGGAACCGGCCCAGTGTCTCGTTCAGCATCCGGCCGGTGACCTTCGGATACCAGTGATAGATCGCGCCGAAGATTACGATGATCGGGGCAACCCCCATGACCATGTGGAAATGGGCGACGACGAACATCGTGTCCGACAGCGGAACGTCGACGACGACATTGCCGAGGAACAAGCCGGTCAACCCGCCATTGACGAAGGTGACGATGAAGGCCAGGGCAAAAAGCATCGGAATCGTGAGGTGGATGTCGCCGCGCCACAGCGTCAGCACCCAATTGTAGACCTTGATGGCTGTTGGGACGGCGATGATCAATGTCGTTGTGGCGAAGAAAAAGCCGAAATAGGGATGCATGCCACTGACATACATGTGGTGCGCCCAGACCACGAAGCTCAGCGCGCCGATGCCGACGATGGCCCAGACCATCATGCGGTAGCCGAAGATGTTCTTGCGCGCATGGGTGCTGATCAGGTCGGATACGATGCCGAAGGCCGGAAGCGCCACGATGTAGACCTCCGGATGGCCGAAGAACCAGAACAGATGCTGGAACAGGATCGGGCTGCCGCCGCCGTGCTGCAACTGTTCGCCCATCTCGACGATCGCCGGCATGAAGAAGCTGGTGCCGAGCGCCCGGTCGAGCAGCATCATCACGCAGGCGACGAACAGCGCCGGGAAGGCGAGCAGCGCCATGATGGTGGCGGTGAAAATACCCCAGACAGTAAGCGGAAGGCGCATCAGCGTCATGCCGCGCGTGCGCCCCTGCAGCACCGTCACGACATAGTTCAAGCCGCCCATGGTAAAGCCGACGATGAATAGGATCAGCGAGACAAGCATCAGGATGATGCCCCAGTCCTGGCCGCCTGGCGTACCGGTCATGATCGCCTGCGGCGGATAGAGCGTCCAGCCGGCACCCGTCGGTCCGCCGGGCGCAAAGAAGCTCGACACCAGGACCAGCACGGCAAGCAGATAGATCCAGTAGCTCAGCATGTTGACATAGGGAAAGACCATGTCGCGAGCACCAACCATCAACGGGATCAGATAGTTGCCGAAGCCGCCCAGGAAGAGTGCCGTGAGCAGGTAGATCACCATGATCATGCCGTGCATGGTGATGAACTGGTAGTAGGCTTCCGGGGTGATGAAGTCGAATGTGCCGGGGAAGCCGAGTTGCAGCCGCATCAGCCAGGATAGCACCAGCGCGACCATGCCGATCGCTGTCGCCGTCGCCGAATACTGGATGGCGATGACCTTGGCGTCCTGCGAGAAAACGTATTTCGTCCACCAGCTGTGCGGATGGTAGAGTTCCATTTCCGCGACTTCGGCCGGCGGTACCGCATCTGCAGGTGTGATATCGACCATAGGAACACCTCCGTGCCCTTTTCGGCCAGCCCGACAGTTCGGGCTTGCCACACTAATTTCAATCCCGACGGCGCGCCGTCGTTCCGGTTTCCTACTCTGCCGAGCCCATCTGCTGGGGGGCGGACAGCTGCGCAAAAGTCTGCTGCTGGCCAAGCCACGCCAGATAGTCTTCCTGAGTATCGACCATGACCACGCCATGCATCATCGGATGTCCCTGGCCGCAGAGTTCGGCACACAGGACCTGGAAGGTTCCGGTCTTGGTCGGAGTGAACCAGAAATAGGTGACCGAGCCCGGGATCATGTCCATCTTGGCGCGGAATTCCGGCACGTAGAAATCGTGCAGCACATCGATCGAGCGGAGCAGCATCTTGACCGGTTTGCCTACCGGGAGGTGCAGGTCGGCCGCTTCCACTACGACATCGTCCTGGCCGTTGGCATCGGTGGCGATGACGCCGAGTGGATTTTCAGCGTTGACGTCGCGAGTGTCGGATGTGCCGAGCTTGCCGTCCTTGCCGGGGAGGCGGAAACTCCATTGCCACTGCTGGCCGACGACTTCGACCTCGGTTGCGTCACTTGGAACGTTAACGAACCGGCTCCAGACGAACAGGCCTGGAACGAGCAAAGCGGTGACGCCAACCGCGGTGACGACCGTCAGCCAGGATTCGAGCCGCCTGTTCTCAGGTTCATATGCCGCCTGATTGCCTTCCCGATGACGGAAGCGGAAGACGCAATAGGCCATGAAAAGAACCACGGCGGCGAAGACGACACCGGTGATCCAGAAAGTTATGATGATGGTGTTGTCGATATAGTCCCAGTTCGAGGCAATCGGCGTCCACCACCATGGGCTCAGGAAGTGGAACAACACCGAGCCCACGACTATCAGAACGAGTACAAGCGCAACGGCCATGTCCCGGTTCCTCCCGGTATTCCAAGCGGCGCAAGCCGTCCCCGGGAAATACCAAGTGCATCATAACTTGATTTGCGATGAAAATTCTAGAGCCGGCTGTGGGAAGGGCAAAAATACCATTTCGGCGCTGGCGGTCCTTCGGTTCGGCGATGATCAGCGGCAGCGCGTGGCAAACATCGTCAGCGTCGAGTAACCGGCAAGGGCGGGCACGCCGAATGTGCCCGGCAGAGTCACCGGAACGGCGATCGTCGGGGATCGTCGCGCGCAGGTTCTGCAGGAACAGCAGCATGACGAAGAACGTCAGCACGATTGCTTCGAGCAGTGTCCGTTCACCTGCTCGACGCTCGACGAAGAGAGTGGAGCCACTTTATTGGCCGGCAGATGTCACCCGCCAAACTGTGTTGCCGACGTCGTCGGCGATGAGCAGGGCCCCGGTTTTGTCGACAGCCAGGCCGACAGGCCGGCCGCGCGCCTTGTTGTCCTTGTCCAGGAAGTCAGTCACCACGTCGGTAGCGACGCCGCTCGGACGGCCGCCGCTGAATGGTACGAACACTACCTTGTAACCATTAAAACGCGTGCGGTTCCAGCTGCCATGCTCGCCAACGAAGGCGCCGCCGCGATATGCCTCGGGAAGGCTGGTTGCCGTATAGAAGGCCAGTCCCAGAGGGGCGACGTGGGAACTCAGTGCATAATCCGGAACGATCGCTTTTGCGACCAGGTCCGGACGTTGGGGCATGACGCGGGGATCGAGATGCTGGCCGTAATAGCTGTATGGCCATCCGTAGAAGCCGCCATCCTTTACCGAGGTCAGATAATCCGGCACGAGATTGGGGCCGAGCTCGTCGCGCTCATTGATCACTGCCCAGAGCGCCCCGGTCTGCGGCTCCCAGCTCAGGCCGTTTGGATTGCGCAAACCGCTGGCGAAAATGCGCGACCGGCCGGTGGCCCTGTCTACCTGCCAGATGGCGGCGCGGTTCTTCTCCGCCTCGATGCCGTTTTCGGCGACGTTGCTGTTCGAGCCGATGCCGACATAGAGCAGCGAGCCGTCGGGGCTTGCCACCAGGCTCTTCGTCCAATGGTGGTCGATCGGGCCGCCGGGCAGGGCGGTTAGCGGCGTCCCGGGCGCGGTGATCTTTGTGTCACCGGTGTTGTAGGGATAGCGGACGATGGATTCGGTATTGGCGACGTAGAGATCGCTTCCCACCAGCGCCACGCCAAAGGGGGAGCTCAGGTGGTCGAGGAATACGCTGGTCAGCTCCGGCTTGCCATCGCCATCGGTGTCGCGCAGCAGCGTAATGCGGTTGCTTGGGCCGCTGTCGCCGCCCGAGGTAACCCAGGATTCGATCCAGCCCATCACCAAATCCTTGGGCCGTTTGATCGGTTCGCCACCCGGCGCCTTGGACTCGACCACCAGGACGTCGCCGTTGGGCAGCACGTAAAGCGACCGCGGATGCTGCAAGCCGTGGGCATAAGCCTGGATCTGCAGCCCCTGCGCGACGGTCGGCTTTTCGTCGTTCTTCCATCCGACCACGGAAGCGAGGTGCATGGGCGGGAAGAAATATTGGATCGGCTCCGGCAGGTTTGGATTCGGCCCTATCTGACTGCTGGGATCCGGGTCGTTGCCGCTGCACGCTGCAAGAGTGATCGCCGCAGTGCAAACGAGGACGGACACCGCGATGCGCCTGGTCTGACCGATGGAGCTTGCTATGCGCATCAATCCGCCACTCCGACGTGATGCCGGTACACCATGGACCAGCCCAGCCAACCAGTGAAGATGAGGATGAGCACGACAACCGCCGAGAGGATCAAGCCGGTAGGAACGATGGAGGTCCATGCATCGCGGGAGTGCACGAGCATGTTGATGATGGATAACGCCAGCGCCAGAAGATTGCCGAGCACGTGCGGCCAGGCGGGGGGCTGTGCCCTTATCAGCGGATTGGCCAGGAAATCGATCAGCCCCGCGATCGCTGCTAGGCAGCCCATGATCACGCCGACGGTAACCAGCCAAGCGGAGAAGTCAGCCCACATCATCTCCGCTGTTCGCCAATAGGCTAGATCCGTCAGCAGGGTGCCGGCGAAGCAGGCGATCGGAAATGGCACGAGCATCGGATGAATAGGATGTCCCGCAATCCTGGCCGTCGAACGCGGATTGTGACCGACCATAATGCGCCATCCTTCCTATTCTCGTCCAAACAAACGCCGCCTGCCCGGCCTCCGGCGGCTGTTGCCGAGAGACCGGCAGACGACCGATAGATCCGTCAGGCCCAAAAAAGGGCGCTGGCTGGCTGCGCCTGTTAGGCGGCGGACTGGGTCGGCGGGTTCTGATACATCATCCAGAGCTCGATCGCCGCCAGCACGGCGACCAGAATGCCGATCACGACATGCACGGTCATCGCCGTGGTCGCCTGGAATCCAAGCACCCAGGGCGATGCGAGAACCCACAGTCCGACGACCAGGTTCACCCACTCTTCCCACACGGCAAATGCTGCGAGGGCGGCAACCGAAAGCACGACAATCAAGATTCCGCTGCCGAGGGCGTTCTGCGTCTGCGGGCCTGCCGCAAAGGTGAAGATCCAGGGGGAGAAGAACAGAATTGCCCCAAGGATCAGGTTGGCTACGTCACAGAGCCTGGCGTTTGTCCACTGGTTCATGGCATCCTCCATAGGGAGCGTTTATGGCTCCCGAGTTCGGCAAGGTGGTGCCTGAGTTCGGCGAGATGCGCCCGAAGCCGCTCACTCCGTGTCACGGTAGTGCCCTGCCCGGCTGGAATTCCGCATCTGGCGGTACTCCAGCCAAATCCGGCTATCTAACTGAATTCCGGGCTTTATGTTCCATTCGGCACCGGCACGCCTGGATCACTTGGTGGTGATCGAGCGATCCAAAGCTGCCTGTCAGGGGGCGGCGGGGCGGCGGCGCGTAGCTCATTCTGTCTTTTTATCGAGCCGGTGAAACATTTCTCATGGATCGCAGTTCTTGGATGCAGAGGAGTTGAATAAGGGCAACCTGATTGCACGGGAGGAGCACGGACGGCACAACTATAAATACGCTCTGCATAGAATACTTCGCAACTGGAAGCTCTCGCTTGTCTTGGTTGCCGCCGAAGCTTGTTTGAAAGACGGCGGTCGCCGCCGAAAAGATTTCTAAATGAAAATAGCCCAGATCGCACCGCTAACCGAATCCGTGCCGCCCCGAACCTACGGTGGAACGGAGCGAATTGTTTCGTATCTGACCGAAGAACTTGTCCGACAGGGCCACGAGGTGACGCTGTTCGCCAGCGCCGATTCTCGTACCTCAGCCGAGCTGGTGCGGTGTTGCGACGTCGCGCTGCGCCTGAACCCCAGGGTCCAGGACGGTGGTCCGCACCATGTTATGATGCTTGAACGGGTGCGCCGGCGAGCCGATGAATTCGACGTTTTACATTTCCACGTCGATGTCCTGCACTTCCCCATAATTCGGGATTTTGCCAGACGAACGGTTACCACGCTTCACGGCAGGCTCGACCTGCCCGATCTGGCGCAGCTTTATGCGATGTTCGACGACGTTCCCCTGGTCTCGATCTCCTTCGACCAGCGCCGGCCCATGCCGCCCGTCAATTGGGTTGGAACCGTGCATCACGGCCTGCCCCGCGATCTTCTGCCATTCCACCCGAACACCTCTGGCTATCTTGCGTTTCTCGGTCGCATCTCGCCGGAAAAGGGGCCGGAAGCGGCCATAGAAATAGCAGCGCGGGCCGGGTTTCCCCTGAAGATCGCCGCCAAGATCGACAAGGTGGACCAGTCGTTCTGGAAGGAAAGGGTCGAGCCGCAAGTGCTGCGGCATTCGAACGTGGAGTTCATTGGCGAGATCGATGAGCGGCAAAAGGCGGATTTTCTGGGCAATGCGATAGCGCTTTTGTTTCCGATCGACTGGCCGGAACCCTTCGGGCTCGTAACGATCGAAGCAATGGCCTGCGGTACGCCGGTGGTTGCGTTCCGGCGTGGCGCCGTCCCGGAGATCATCGATGACGGTGTGTCCGGATGGATCGTGGATACGGTGGAGGAAGCCGTGGGCGCGCTCCGGCGCATAGACAGCCTCGATCGCGCACGAGTGCGGCAGACGTTCGAGAAGCGGTTCACGGTCGAGCGCATGTGCAGCGATTATGTGGCACTCTACCGAGCACTCACGAGCGGCACGGCAGACGCAGTTGCCCCCACAAACGAGCTCTCCAGAAATATCGCGATGGTGACTGTGCCGGGCTGAGGAACCGACTAATCCACATACAGACCACGACGGCGGAGTCCGGGAGCGCCTGCGGGGTCTTGTCGCCGGGCGCGGCGATCGCGCCAGAAGCCTTTGATCAGCAGCAAGCCTTCCCGGGGCTGATGCTTTCGCGAGCGGCGGCGCACTGCCGCCCGGTCCGGATTGACGCGCGCTACTTTCGCTGCAAAGGTGCTTTAACGACTTGTTTACCATGCGTCAGTCAGGGGTGGGGGGAATTTGGAACGCTTTCTGGGCGCGAACCGCCTTAATTGGGATGATCGGGCCGAACTGCACTCGACCGACACAACGGGCAGCTACCACATCGAGAATGTGCTGGCCGGCGGATCCAATCTCTATGAGCTGGAAACACGCGAGCTCGGCGATATCGCCGGCAAGGATATCGTCCACCTGCAGTGTCACATCGGTCTTGACACGATCAGCCTGAAGAATCTCGGCGCAGGCAGCGTGACCGGGCTCGACTTTTCACCGACGGCGATCGTGGCGGCGCGGGATTTTGCTGCGAAGGCAGGCACCGACGTGCGCTTCGTGGAAGCGCCACTGTTCGAGGCGGTGGAAGCGCTCGGCCGGACCTTTGATATCGCTTACGTTACTTGGGGTTCGGTAAACTGGCTGGACGACGTGTTCCGTTGGGCGCGGGTGGTTGCCGATCTTCTACGACCCGGCGGCCGCCTCTACATGGCCGAGGGCCATCCATTGATGTTTCAGTGCGATCGAAAGGCCGCGGTCCTGGAATTGAAGCACGACTGGCGAACGCCGATAGCTCGGCCGCTCGCCTGGAACGAGGAACTGACCTACACCGGCGATGATCGCATCTTGAAGCATCCTCGCTATTATGAATGGATCCACCCGATCAGTGACGTGGTGAATGCGCTGATTTCAGCTGGTCTGACGCTCGATTTTCTCAATGAGCATGACACGGTTTCGTGGCAGCACTTTTCATTTGCCGTGCGGGCCGGCAAGGATATGTACGGCCTACCCGAGAACTCTCCCAAGATACCGATGGCCTATTCCATTGGCGCGACGAAGCGCAGCGTCGGCAAGATACCATACCTTGTGTCTCCCAAGGCGATTGAGGGGCACTAGTCCAAGGTCAATGCTCTGACGTACTCGGGTCGGAGCGTCGAAATGTGCAATGGCGCTCGTGCGCCTCGATCTTCCGAGCAAGGCTGATCTAGCTGGCGTTTCATGTTGGTCCGCATCGTGCAGCCCGCCTTCAGCATCGCTGTCGGTATCGCAGCCGGCGTCAGCCGTCGGAAAATGAAATTTCTCAGGAGTATGAAGGTCAAATTAAACATTGAAAGCTAATGTTCCTCATCGGGTCGACCCCGAGAACCTGAAAATGGCACTTGAGGAATCGCCTATTGGCTTTTTTCCGCGCTAGGTTCAACGGCATCAAGGAGGCCGTCTTTTCGTCGGCAAATATTCCGGCGGCGATCGCGTTTGTCGTGATCCTTGTCAGCGCAGCGTTCGCGGAGCACCAGAACAAAATCGTCTCGGACCAGGCCGTCCGTGCGGACGTGCTGACCAAGGTCAATCTCATTCGCGCCAAGCTCGAAGGCAATATCAATGGAAACCTCCAGCTCGTGCGTGGACTGGTCGCCGCGGTCGTGACCGAGCCCTATATGGGACAGCAACGCTTCGCCTCGCTGGCGAGCAATCTGTTTGGCGCCGACTCGCAATTGAACGATATTGCCGGCGCGCCCGATCTGGTCGTTTCCCTTATGTATCCAATGGAGGGTAACGAGCAGGCGATGGGTCTGGACTACCGCAAGAACGAGCGGCAGCGTGCGGCTGCGCTAAGGGCGCGAGACGAACGCAAGCTGGTGCTTGCCGGTCCCGTCGACCTGAAACAGGGAGGACAAGGCTTCATCGGCCGCTTTCCGGTCTTCGTGCCGAGCGCTGGCAATACGGAAAGGTTCTGGGGTATCATTTCCGCCGTTGTCGACGTGCAGCGCCTTTACAAAGCGAGCGGCCTGCTTGACGACGATCTCGGGATCGACGTAGCGCTGATCGGCAGGGATGCCCTCGGTCACCGAGGTGGTCAATTCTACGGCAATGAGGAGATCAGCAAAAGCGATCCGGTGACGGCTGACGTTTTGCTTCCTTCCGGCTCGTGGCAGCTCGCGGCCATTCCCAAAAACGGCTGGCCTTCGACGCCAAGCAACGCATGGTTGTTGCGCGCGATCATGGCGACGGCCGGAGCCTTGGTTGTGTTCCCTTTCCTGGTCACAGGCCGCCTGATTGGCGAAAGACAGCGCAATTATGCGGAATTGCGTCGATTGTCACGACGCTTGGAACTCGCTCTGGAAGCTTCGGCTATTGGGGTTTGGGAACACGATCTCGCGACCAACGAGCTTACGTGGGATGATCGCGTCAACGAAATATATGGCAAACCAACCGGCGAGCACCGGGGCTACCCAGACTGGGCGGGAGCAATCCACCCAGATGATTTGGCTGGCGCCAACGCGGACTTCGACAGGGCGGTGGCCAGCGGACGACCATATTTGTCGGAGTACCGAATTGTGCGTCAGGATGGCGAGATCCGTCATGTCCGGTCCAAGGCGATCCTTTACCGGGTCGCAAACGACACCCCAAAAATGATCGGCGCGGAATGGGACGTGACTGCCGACGTCCTGCTGAACAAGGATCTGGTTCGTGCAAAACAGCTGTCCGAGTCGAAAAATGCAGAACTCGAGTCGGCCAAAGCGCGCATAGAGCACATCGCGCTTCATGATTCGCTGACCGGCTTGCCCAACCGGCGTTACCTCGACCAGGTACTGGAACATTACGCGGCAAACGCCAGGCGCTCAGGCGGGCACGCGGCACTGCTTCACATAGATCTGGATCGGTTCAAGCACATCAACGATACGCTGGGCCACGCCGCCGGTGACGCGATGTTGGTTCACGCGTCAACCGTGCTCAGGTCGAAGGTCGGCGACGAGGGATTCGTCGCCCGTATCGGGGGAGACGAATTCATCGTTCTGTGCGTGGTGCGCGACGATACCAAGCAACTGGCGCTGCTCGCCGACCGCATCATCAGCCAGATGCGCGAACCCGTCTACTATCAGGGTCATCGATGCCGTTTTGGTGTCAGCGTGGGAATCGCTGTCGATAACGCAAAAGATGTCGAAGCCAAACACCTGCTGGTGAACGCCGATATCGCGCTTTACCGAGCAAAGGGGCGGGGCCGCAATCGATACGAATTCTTCACCGACGCGATGCAAAGCGAAATCGTCGATACTAAGCGGATTGCCGACGAAATTCTCGGCGGCCTCGAGCGCAACGAGTTCATCCCCTTCTACCAGCCCCAATTTGACGCAAAGACGCTCGAAATCGTTGGGGTTGAGGCGCTGGCGAGGTGGAAACATCCAATAAAGGGTATTTTGGCGCCCGACATCTTCCTGAGGATTGCAGAAGAACTGAACGTCGTCTCGATCATCGACCAAGCCATATTGAAACAATCGCTTTCGGATTTCGAAGAGTGGTCCGCTGCAAAACTTCACATTCCGCGGGTGTCGGTCAATGTCTCGGCCAGGCGCCTTCAAGACGAGGAGCTCATCAAGAGCCTGCGAGAACAAAATATCAAGAAAGGAACAGTTTCGTTCGAGCTTGTTGAGTCGATTTTCCTGGACGAGAACGACGACCTTGTCACCTGGAATATCGAGCAGATAAAAGAGCTGGGGATTGACGTCGAAATAGACGATTTTGGTACCGGCTACGCTTCGATGGTCAGTTTGCTGAAGTTGCAGCCGCGCCGGCTGAAGATTGATCGGCAGCTGGTCACCCCAATCGTCAAATCTCCGCAGAGAAGGCAGGTTGTCTCGTCGATCATTGAAATCGGCAAGTCGCTGGGTATCGAGGTCGTGGCGGAAGGCGTTGAGACGATGCAGCATGCACGGCTACTCAAGGGCCTGGGCTGCGACATATTGCAGGGTTATGCCTTCGGCCACGCGTTCGACTCCGAGGGACTTAAGACCTTTGTCCGATCGCGGCGCCTGCGCACGGCCAGCTGAGCCTCGGCGCCAGAGTTTTATCGAGCCGACCGCCTTGACGTTGCGGTCCATAGGCGCACAGCGGACAAAGCAGAAAACAACGCCAAACCTCAGATCAGCAGCAGGCCCTTCATGCTGGAGTGGCCTTTCCTGCCGATGATGATGTGGTCGTGAACGGCAATGCCAAGCGGTTTGGCCGTCTCTATGATCAGCTTGGTCATCTCGATGTCGGCGCGCGACGGCGTCGGGTCTCCCGACGGATGGTTATGCGCCAGAATGATCGCCGTGGCGGAGAGCTCCAAGGCGCGCCTGACCACCTCGCGCGGATAGACCGGTGTGTGGTCGACGGTGCCGACCTGCTGGACTTCGTCGGCGATCAGCGCGTTTTTCTTGTCGAGGAACAGGATGCGGAATTGCTCGCGCTCCTCGAAAGCCATCACCGACCGGCAGTATTCGAGAACCTGCGTCCAGGTCGACAACAGCTCGCGGCCGGCGATCTCGCCGCGCGCCATGCGCTGCGCCGTTGCCGCAACCACCTTGAGGTCGAGCGCCACCGCCGGGCCGATGCCCTTCACCTCCTGCAGGCGCTCGACGGGCGCACCGAGGACCTCGGCCAATGTACCGAAGCGTGCCAGCAATGCCTTGGCGACAGGCTTGGTGTCGGCGCGCGGGATCAGCCGAAACAACAAAAGCTCGAGCAGTTCGTAGTCGGGGAGGGTGTTGGTACCGGCGGCGAAGCGCTCGCGCAGGCGGTCGCGATGGCCGAGATAATGCGGCTTGTCGGCGGCCACCGCCTTCGCGGGCGATCGCACTGGCCTTTCGGGAAAGAAGGCCCGCTCGTCGTCGTCACCGTTCATGGCTGCCCCACCCAGCATTTGCCGGGCAAGGTAACGCCCGATCTGCCAGACACTAGGCCCGCAGGCCGGGGCGGTCGAGGTTTTTTGGCGACAGCGTGAAGATCTCGCAGCCGGTCTCGGTGACGCCGATCGTGTGCTCGTACTGCGCCGACAGCGAACGGTCGCGCGTCACCGCGGTCCAGCCGTCCGACAGCACTTTCACATGCGGCCGGCCGAGATTGATCATCGGCTCGACGGTGAAGATCATGCCCGGCCGCATCTCGACGCCTTCGCTGGCGCTGCCGTAATGCAGGATATTCGGCGCGTCGTGAAACAGCCGGCCAACCCCGTGGCCGCAGAAATCGCGCACCACCGAGCAACGCTCGGCTTCGGCATAGGTCTGGATGGCGGCGCCGATGGCGCCGGTTCGGGCGCCCGGCTTGATTGCCGCGATGCCGCGCATCAGGCACTCATACGTGACTTCGAGCAGCCGCTCCGCGGCACGCTTGATCGTGCCCACCGGATACATGCGCGAGGAGTCGCCATGCCAGCCGTCGAGGATATAGGTGACGTCGATATTGACGATGTCGCCATCCTTCAACGGCTTGCTGTCGGGTATGCCGTGACAGACGACGTGGTTGATCGAGGTGCAGGATGATTTCGTGTAGCCACGGTAGTTGAGCGTCGCCGGAAGCGCGCCATGATCCATCCCGAACTCGAAGACGAAGCGATCAATCGCTTCGGTGGTGACGCCGGGCGCCACAATCGGTACCAGTTCGTCGAGGCAGCGCGCGGTGAGATCGCAAGCCTTGCGCATGCCGACAAAACCTTCCTCGTCGTAAAGACGGATCTGGCCGGTGTTTCTGAGCGGTGCCGTGGCGGCGTCGAGATAGGTGACCATTTTTGTCCGTCTTGCAGGGATGCGAGGCCTGGATGAGCCCGCGAGAGAAATCCCCCCAGATTTGGCACCGGAAAGCGCAAGGTTCAAGGACGAACTGCCGGCGACGGCCGAAGACCGGCGATATTCATGCCTGGGAGCATTCTCCTTGCCTGCAGCGGCTCATGCTTCCGCCGGGTTCATCTGGCTACCGCAGTGACGACACATTTCTAGGCGAGAAGTCGGCCCAAGCGTTAGCCGCCACGGCAACTTTTTGCGACGAACGCCGCTGCTGCGGGGTCGGTTCGGGAGAGATCGAATGGACAGACTGCAATTCGAGGTGCCGGTGCGGATCGCGCCTGTGCCCGGCCAGCCGGTCGAGGAAATCTACAGTGTCGAGCAGGCGCTCGATTTCCTGCAAACGTGGCCGGTTCGCCGGAAGGGACCAACCTACCAGGCCGCGTTCAATGCCTGTTTTGGCGCCACGGTGGACATCGTCGAGACCGAAGACGCATGGCGGGCCTTCATGGCCTTTTGCCGGCTGAGCGGCCTCCTGGCCAGGGACATGATGGTGCCGCGCAAGCGCGGCGGCGAGGCGAGGGGACTGCGGGCGTAGACAGCCTTCGACGTAGTCCTCAGTCGTCTTCGCCTCTTCTTGCCGACATCCCTATCAGAGTGGCGGGTCCAGCAAAGCTTGCGCAGCATCACGCTGGCGATAGACATAATGCCAAGTTGAAATGCTGGTACGCCCAAGGGGAATCGAACCCCTGTTACCGCCGTGAAAGGGCGTTATCTGGCACAGGATGATACTTCCTGATACGCTATTAGACATTTGATTTCGCTGCGCATTATCGCATATAGTGTCATCTTGGTTCTAGCCGTTTCGTTGATCACAAAGCAACGAAATTGACAACGAAAACTCCGGGATGACACATGGCGCAACGCCGAAGCAGCCTTTCCAGCAAGACCAGTCGTGCATCTCTGCCGGCGTCTGACGCCCCTGAATGGGAGGTAATCAGCCCCGGCGTTCGCCTTGGATATCGGCGCGGTCGCGGCGTCCACGGTCGGGGAGGGGCTTGGCTTGCCGCCTCACGGGCAAACGACGGGAAGCGCCTCCAGACCCGCCTGGGCCGTGCAGACGACGTCCTACCGGCCGATGGCTCAAAGGTCCTGACGCATGAGCAGGCCAAAGATGCTGCGCGGTCCTGGGCCAAGTCGCTGAAGGCCGGCAGCTCGGTTCCCGCGGCGTTGACCGTAAACGACGCCCTCGATCGCTATTTCGAAGCGCGAGCCGCTGAAGGTATGAAGTCGATCGGCGACGCCAAGTCGCGAGCAGCTTTCCACATCCGGCCAAAGCTTGGGGCAGTGAAACTCACTGATCTGACAATCGAGAAGATCCGCGTCTGGCGCGATGGGATGGTCTCCGCTCAGAAGCGCCTGCGTACCGGCAAGTTCGCCGAAAAGGCCAACACCGTCATCGTGGATCTATCCAACCCCGAAGTAGTCCGTCGCCGTCGTGACACAGCAAACCGAACGCTGACGACGTTGAAGGCGGCTCTCAACTGGGCCTTCAACAACCGGCTCGTAACCGACGATGCCGCCTGGCGGCTGGTGAGGCCTTATCGCGGCACGACTGCCGCGCGGGTCCGCTTTCTCTCCCCGGCCGACCAGAAGGCCTTGATAGCCGCCAGCAATGGCGCCATTCGCGATCTCGTTTCCGCCGCCCTGGTGACGGGCGCCCGCTTCGGCGAGCTCGCCCGGCTGTATGTGTCGGACTATGACGCCGTCAACAAGTCAGTCTTCATTGCCGAGAGCAAGAGCGGGAAGCCTCGGCACATCCCGTTGCCTGCTGGCGGCGCGGACCTGTTCGAACGTCTTGCCCGTGAGCGCCCCAGCGGTGAGCCGCTGCTTCGGCAGGAGAGTGGCGCGTCATGGGCGCCGGCGACCTACCATCGCCCGTGGAAAGCGCTCCTAGCCCAAGCCGGGCTGTCGGACGTCACGCTCCACGAGATCCGGCACACCTACGCCAGCACGATGGTCCGCAACGGGGCGCCCCTCATCGTCGTGGCCGAAGCGCTAGGGCACAGTGACACGAGGATGGCAGAGAAGCACTATGCTCATTTGGCGCCGTCCTATGTCGCTGACACGATCAGACGGTTGGCTCCTGACATCTGACGAAGGAGAGGATCAACAAGGTGTTTAACGTTCTTCAGGACTGGCGAGCGTTTCGCAACATAAGGCGGCAAGAACGTCAACGCGCCGCGCTCCGGCAATTGGTCGATTTATCCCGGACGCCGGCCTTTCTCAAAGAGCGCTTGGAAAAATTCACTGAGATTGTAGCCGCCGATCCGGAGGCTAAAGCGGCAGTGGCCGACGCCGATAACTGGAAGAGGAATTGCGACGCACACGTGCCTGTCCACGATGCCGCGATCCAAACGGCAGTGAGCGTGGAAGACGAATGGCGCGAAATACAGCTGTCGATCTCGATGCTGGACACGCTGATCGTAAAGGAGCTGAGAATGATCGTAGCGGTCCGCGATGCATTTCGCCGAAAAGGGTGCCCTGACAGCGTGACAGAAATCGTTCTCGACTCCTTGCAAATGCTCGATCTTTACAAGACGAGAGCAGACAATCGTCGCAAGCTTTATGAAATGGCTGACGGCGTACGTGTAAGGATGGCGGTATACACCCCGGCTTGACGGGCCCGACCAGTCTCAGAGGAAGTTTGCCCAATGACTTTCGGCAACGATCGAGATTGGTAATCCCTGCTCCCGCCATGCGGTAGCCTTGACGATCTTATCGCCGAATGAGGAATGTTTCCACGATTCGGTGGCGTAGGCGCCAATCACCAAGACCTCTGTCTTTTGGGTCAAACCGCCCGAGAACCCACCGCGATCTGCAATAGCCTGCTCGCAGTGTTTTCTCTGACCGAAATTGAACGTGCCGGTGAAACAGTATAGCCGGCCCGCGAAAGTCAACGTCGGGGCTGGATCGCAGAGTGGCAGCGTCGTCGGCTTTAGCACTTCTCCGAGTTCGAAATCGCGATTCGAGAAGCTGTTTAGCGTATCCAAAAGCTCAGCGTGTTCATCGGCGTCGACCACGCCATCGGCGAGAATATCATTGATCCGCCGATACAGGGTCCGAATGATTGGCTGATCGCTGATCTCCGCATTTGCAGCCAGCCATTTCTGAAGAAACTCAACTTCGGCCTTGTTGATGGTCCCGTCCGCAGCCAGACCACGAGCGAGGCCTATGAGTTCGTCGACCTGGCGAGCGGAAATGCGGTCGCCACCGACGCGATTGTAAACTTGTCGTTCATTTCTAGCCCCCTTAGTCGCACACAACGGGGTTCGTTCGCCCGTCCCAATCTGTATGACAGTTCGAATCGCGCACCGCCTCAACGCGCCATTTCACGCTAGGCATCTCGTCGATGACGCCCTCGAAAAACGCATACACAACGACCGCGCATACCAGCCCGGCGCACCAGCCGAGCCAATTGCGGCCACTTCGCTCAGCTGCCCTCACACCAACCCAAATGCCGGCTGCCGTCGCGGACAGAAACCCCGCATAATACAGAACAATTGCCAAGTACGATTGGAAGAACCCCGATACGAAATCGCGCTCTGGCCACGCCATGCGCACCGCGTCCAATGCTACGGTAAGAGCCGCGACGGAGACCACTCTTGCCCAAAGAGGCCAATCCAACCAAGTTGAGAATGCACGGTCGATCATCCAATTAGTCCTAGCATAGGCTCTCACACGGGATGCCATCGCCATCTCGGTCCAGCTTGCGGCCCCACGAACAGTTGCCAAGATACCATTGGGCTTCATCGCAGGAACTGATCTGCGAACAGGTTCGCCGCGGCTCGCATGAAAAGCCGCTCTGCGCGATCAACTTGCGGCTGACGAGGCCAAGCGGCTGGCTGGGCGTCGCGCCATCGGCGTGCGCCGCACGCCAATTCCAGGGCGCCTGAAACGTTCCGACCCACAGACCGACCTTCGCCGCCTCTGCCTTTGCTTGCTGCTCCGCGTACGCGCCGTCGCTATAGCGCGGCCAATCCAGCGCCTGGCCGTGTTCCACCATCCATGAGGCGACACTGGAGCCGTCCGCCCGCCGGCAGTCGCCGACAAAGCGGCCGTAGCGATCCCAAGTGACGAAGGTGCATTGAATCGGCCTCGAGACCGCCAAGAAACTGTCCAGTGCTTCGGCGGCACGGCGCCCGCACGGATACTCAGAACCCTTCGCGTCGTTGCAGTACTGCCGGCTCTCGGGCGCATCGATGCCGTTGAACCGGATGCGCTGGCCGTGGATCTCGATCGTATCGCCATCGATGACAGACGCGACACCGGCGATCGGCGCCGGCTTTGATCCGATCCAGTTTGATACGTTGAGCTCGGGCACAGGATCGCTATGTTGCATGACGAACTGCGTCCCGTAGGCTGCCATCGCGGCCAAGGCCACGAACACGAGCCGCTTCGGAACGCCAGCCAGTTGGCGCACGCGCCCCAGCTTACGCCACTGGTCGGATCGACCATTATAGCGAGACTTGCCCAACCCCTGTCTCCTCTTGAGGGGCAGAGTGCTTCTAATTGAGGGCCAAGTCCAGAGCCAGACGGCGGTCGGGCCTCTTGCCCGGCGGCGCACTGACCCAGGAACGCGCCAGCCTCTCCGATCGTTAACTGCTTTTGATCGAGCCGCCGTCATGCCGTCCACCTCCATACGCAAAACGGAATACGACCCGGACAGCAAAACTCTCTCGGTGTGGTTCGTCGCCAGCGGCAAACGGTACGAATTCGAGGACGTGCCACCGGACACTTACGCCGAATTCCGAGCCGCCTTCGCGAAGGGTCGCTACTTCAACGACCACATCCGCAACAACTTTCGCTACCGTCTGGTTGGGAGCGATTAGCTGCCCGGACACGCCTGATTTGTCGGCGGCCGAATTCCGTCCTTCGCCGTGCCAACCGGCGGTTGGTAGACGCGTTGCCGCTGTTGCCCTAAGGTCACTTTAGGTCTCCGCGCGCACCTGGCAAAGCCCGACCCACGCCCACCCCGCCTGGTGCAAAGCGCTTGATCGGTCCCGCCGTTCTGGCAGTGCGGCGGGATTTTTTGCGGTCAGTTGGAACACCGGCGCGCGGGGAAGGTTCGGTGCGCGCAGCAAATCCTTCCCCTAACACGATATTGCTGCAAGATCGGTAATGGCATCCGATCTGCCCGCGTCTCCTCCCTCCAGAGACGCGGGCTTTGAGCTTCGCGGAACCGAAACGTTCAAAGTTTATTGAATCGGGTCGGTGTGGCGTGGAGCTTGTATGAGCGGGACGAGGCTGGCGTTTATCCGTCCGATGATCCCGAAGCTGGTCGCAAAGCCGCCCGAGGGTGAACACTGGATTCACGAGATCAAGCTCGACGGCTACCGCACCCAGATCGTCATAAGCAGCCCTGACGATATTCGCGCCTTCAGCAGCAGCGGAGCGGATTGGACGCGGAAATACACCGGCATCATCGAGGCGGCGCGGGATCTCGACGTCAAGAGCGCGATCTTTGAGGGCGAGGCGGTCGTCACGGGCGTGAATGGCCTGCCCGATTTCGACGCACTACAGAAAGCCGTCCACAGCGATCCCTACGCCACGATCCTCGGCGCCTTCGACATCATGCATCTTGACGGCCACGATCTGCGCGACATCGGATGCAAGGCGCGCCGGGAAATTCTATTTGGCATCATCAAGCCGAACAGCCGCATCCAGTTCAGCGAGGCTCTACCCGGTGATGCCAAGTCGATTTTTCTACCTCGCTGACCAGGCTGGGCTTGAAGGGATCGTCTCCAAGCGCGCCGACAGCCCATATCGGAGTGGCCCGACGTCGAACTGGCTGAAGACCAAGAGCTGGACGGTCGAGGAATTCGAACTGCTCGGCGTCGAGCGCGAGCCGGGCAAGGCGGCGTTCGCCTTGCTGGCGCATCCCGACACCGGAAAGTATGTCGGTTCAGCCTTCATCTCGTTGGGGCGCGACATGAAGGAGCGGCTGTGGAAGCGGGTCAAGGAACATGCCGGCCAACCTCCGCAGGGCGTCAAGAAGCGACCGGCAACGCAGTGGGTTGGGCCAGGCGTGAAGCTGCGGATCAAGCATCTTCGTGGTGAACATAAGTATATACGCCATGCCTCGCTGCTTGGCTTCGGCGAGGAGGATAGTTGAGATGTCGCAGGAACTTAACGCCATCTCCCAGCTTGTGGCGATATGAGCACACGCGGGATAAACTTCCTCGACAAATGGATGGCAGAACACCTGCCGGATACCGTCGGCACAGACGTCATCTCGGTGAGCGAACTGACCCAGAAACTGTTTGCCGACGTTGAGAGAGCTGAAAAAATGGATGCCCTCAAGCGAACATATCGTCTGCAGTTCATGCTCAATGCCGAGGAACTCGCTGTCCTGGATGCTTGGCGGTTTGAGAACAGACTGCCGAACCGTGCTGAGGCAGTACGGGCGTTGCTTCAACGCGGGCTCATGGCAAAGGATTATGATGCAGAGCCAAGCGCACGTTCGGGCGATTTCAGAGTTCTCAGGCGCCCCGACGACTAGGGCGTGCATAACGCGTGGGTGGCATAGCAGCCTACTCGCGCGTCAGCCTCTCAACCGTCTCAATAATCGCCTTTGCCAGCGCCTCGCCCTCATGCACCGGCAGCGGTCCATAGAGCAGGTTCACTGCCTCCTCGCTCGGCAGAACGCCGGCTGGACAGGTGAGTTCGATCGCCATGCGAACGAGCTGCAGGCCAGTTCTTTCCCCGTAGATGTAGTTCTCATCCATCGCCAGGATACTGGCGCCCGTCCTGCGATCGTCAAGGCCGGCCGGCACGCATCATGGCCCGAGCGATGGCGAGCTGCGCCTCGACCTTGGCGTTTTCCTTCTGCGTCATGTTGTCCGCCGCGACCAGCCGCCGAAGCGACCGCATGATCTCCCCGCGCGTCCAGCCGGCCTCCAGCATGCAATCGACGATCACCTGAAAGCCCGGTTCCATCGCCTCCTGGCAGTCGATCTCCCGGTCGACATACTCATCCTGTCGTTTCGGCGCTCTGATCATCCTTTCCCACGCTCCTAGAGATATGCTTCGCCATCAGAACGGTGTTCAAAGCAGAACCAGTGCGATGGCTGCCGCGGCTTCGCGAAGCCCCATCCTGCATCCTTGCCACAGCCGGGATGCTCGCACCTATGGTGCTGAACGCCAGGCCGCGTGACGGGCTCTATTGCATCCGGCAGGCGGATAGGTTCATCGCTCATCGGGACGGGTTTAGGTGCGGCACGCCGGGCTTCTCTTGCGATCTTTGGACACAGTGAACGGAATGAGAACAAAATTGTCAAGAGCGCCTTGACCAGAGAGGAAAATGTTCCTTATTTCTGTTTCAATCTGATGCGGGAAGGAGCGATGGCGAAGCGCCAAAATGGACGCTGGCCGGCGAAGCTATGGCAAAAACTGCGGAGGACAATTTCCGGATCGAGGTTTGGGATCGGGAGGAAAAGGCCCTTGTCGAAACCATCTGTCGATCGCCGGATTCAAGCGTCAGCCAAGCCGCATGGCAAGCCGCCATTCGGCGCCGGCCGGGGATGCTGCTGATCCACTACAACGGCCGACATGTGATGGAGAAAATTATCACGCCAGGCGAGCCCATGGTGCCACCGCAAGCGATAGTGGAAGGCAGCGTGCATGCCGGGCTCGATGTGTCTCTTGGCGATCTGCGCGAATGGCACAAGCTGCGTGCCTGGTGCAAAAACTGTTCGCATCATGCCGAGGTGAAGCCGGCCGGTCTGATCCGGCGTTATGGCAAGGATGCGCTGTTCAGCACGGTCGAGCGGGCTCTGTTCTGCACAAGCTGCGACAGAGGCGGTCCGGTCAGACTGGAGATTCACAAGCTCCCACGGAACTGACCGTTGCCGTCGTCACGGCCAATGGTGGCGATCGGTTAAAACACCAGAAACATGCCAGACGTGTCGGTCGAAACCGCCGGATTATACTGAACGATGATAAGGCCCCCGGTGCCCGCGCCGCTGGTGCCTAGACCATTTCCTCGCCCGCCGCCGCCAGCGCCATAGTTCCCGCCAGCGCCGCCGCCTGAATTGCCTGACGCACCACCGCCGCCACCGCCAGAGCCAGCCGAGCCGCCTGCGGTAATGGAGAATTCACTACCGGCACCACCGACGCCCCCTGGGTTAGTAAATGTGCCGCCTGCGCCACCTGATCCCGCATCGCCGGAGCCACCTGTGCCGCCTGAAGCCGGGGTGACGCCAGTGTTACCGGCTCCATTCGTGCCCCCGGCACCGCCACCGCCCGCGCCACGCTTAGACCCGGCGGACTCACCCGTACCGCCGTTACCGCCATTGAATTTCGAACCGCCGGCGGGAACCGTCGACGCTGCCGCGGTGCCGCCGGTGCCTTCCTTCATGTCGATCTGGTCCTTGACCCAGTCCGGCATCTCGGAGGTGAGACCCTTGCCGCAGACGTCGCCTTCGAACGGTGCCCCCATTTCGATGATGTCGAAATCGACGGTGCCGGTCGCGATCGACTGCTGCAGGCGGGCGTTGTAGTCAGCCTGCGCCAGGTCGATCCAGTTGATCTTGGCGCCGGTATAGGTCTCCCACGGCTTCAGGAAGCCGCGAAACAGCACATTGTGCAGGTTCTGGTTGTTGAGCCCCATGAAGGTGAGTTCGACACCGGCGAATTCGCCTTCTTGGTGGCGCCAAGGCAAAGCTCGCCGACCTGCTGGAAGTCGGCATCGGTCGGCTGACCCTTGCCGACACCCGGGATCTGCAGGATCTGCGCACGCAGGTCGTCGGCGGCCGCAGCCGTGCGCGTCAGCGCACCAAGTCCGGCGCTTGAGGCCGCCGCGAGGGCGGCCATGCTGGCCGCTCCCTTCAGCACGTCGCGGCGGGTGGCCCCGGCGCGGACAAGTTGGTTATAAAGGCTGACTTTCATTTCGTTCCTCCCAGAAGGTCAATTGTGAATTGGTTCAGATGGTGGAGCGCCGATTATGTTCCCCAACGACAGCGACTCCGGTAAATAGCGGCCCGAATTCTCCCTCCCGCGACGCTTGGCATTCAGTGCCGGACAAGCGTACCGGTGCGCCCGGAACAGGGTCATAAGCCGGACACTGTCACTATTCGCACAACGAAGTGCGGTGTCAACGTGAATGGGTTTTTTATCTATAAGAGACTGACTTGCCCTCGCCGTTTGCGTTGTTTAGCTTCACGGCAACTGAAGGGGGAATGATGGCTCAAGTCGCGATCCGCAATGTGGCCAAGGCGTTCGGAACCGTCAAGGTTCTGCACGATGTCAGCGTCGACATCGCCGACGGGCAGTTCGTGGTGCTGGTCGGGCCTTCCGGCTGCGGCAAGTCCACACTGCTGAGGATGGTGGCCGGGCTGGAAACGGTCTCCGGCGGCACCATCGCCATCGGCGAGCGCATCGTCAACCATCTGCCGCCGGCCAAGCGCGACATCGCCATGGTGTTCCAGAACTACGCGCTCTATCCGCACAAGACGGTCGAGCAGAATATGGCCTTTGCTCTCAAGCTGCGCAAAACCGACCCGGCGGTGGTCACTGAGCGCGTCAAGCGCGCCGCCGACATCCTCGACCTCAATCCCTACCTCAAGCGCTATCCGCGCCAGCTCTCTGGCGGCCAGCGCCAGCGCGTCGCCATGGGCCGCGCCATCGTGCGCAACCCGCAGGTGTTCCTCTTCGACGAGCCGCTCTCCAATCTCGACGCCAAGCTGCGTGTCCAGATGCGCACCGAGATCAAGGAACTGCACCAGCGGCTGAAGACCACCACCATCTACGTCACCCACGACCAGATCGAGGCCATGACCATGGCCGACAAGATCGTGGTAATGCGCGACGGTCGCATCGAACAGGTCGGCGCGCCGCTGGAATTATTCGACCGGCCGGCCAACCTGTTTGTCGCCGGCTTCATCGGCTCGCCCTCGATGAACCTGCTCAAGGGCGTCGTGCGCAAGGGCGACAAGCCCGTCGTCGAGATCGCCGGGACGCCGTTCCCGATTGCGGCGACCAGTGCCGTCGAGGATGGCCGTAATGTCGTCTACGGCGTGCGGCCCGAGCATCTCGAAATCCATCCCGATGGTGTTCCGGCGAAGATTTCGGTGGTCGAGCCGACCGGTTCCGAGACTTTGGTGTTCCTGCGCTTCGGCGAGGGCGAGATGGTGGCGCTGTTCCGTGAGCGCCACGACTTCAAGCCGGGCGACACACTGCACCTGAAACCGCGGCTCGACCAGGTGCATCTCTTCGACGCAGAGACCGGCAAGCGTCTCTGATTTCGCCCCAGCAAACTTCGCGAGGAATACCATGCTCAAAGGAATCAATCCGCTGCTCAATGCCGATGTGCTGCAGGCGCTGCGGGCGATGGGCCACGGTGACGATCTGATTATCGCCGACACCAATTTCCCGTCCGATTCGGTGGCGCGCCAGACCGTGCTTGGCCGGCTGCTGCGCGTCGATGCGTCGGCGGCCGACGTGGTCAAGGCGGTACTGTCGCTCTATCCGCTGGACACCTTCGTCGACGACGCGGCCGCGTGCATGGAGATCGTCGGCAAGCCGGACGACATTCCCGCCGTGCAGCAGGAAGTGCAAAAAGAGATCGATGCCGCCGAGGGCAAGGCCTGGCCGATGATCTCGGTCGAGCGCTACGCCTTCTACGAACGGGCCAAGAAGGCCTATTGCGTCATCCAGACCGGCGAGCGCCGCTTCTATGGCTGTTTTGCGTTCCGCAAGGGCGTCGTGCCACCGGATGCGGAGTAGCGGCATGCCGGCGAAACCGATCGTCATGAAGCCGGTTGTCATATTGGGCGTCTTCGTCGCCGATACGGCCTACCGCGCCGCCCGCCAGCCGCGCATGGGCGAGACGATCCTGGGCACGTCCTTCACGCTCGGCCCCGGCGGCAAGGGCTCGAACCAGGCGGTGGCAGCCGGCCGGCTCGGCGCCGATGTCACCTTCCTTACCCGCCTCGGGGTCGACCCCTTTGCCGATATGGCGAGACAGACCTGGTCGCAGGCCGGCGTGAAGAGCGCCGTCATCGACACGCCGGAAAGCTACACCGGTGCCGCCTATATCTTCATCGAGGAGACGAGCGGCAACAACGCCATTATCGTCAGTCCCGGTGCGGCCATGCTGATCTCGCCCGCCGATATCGAGGCAAATGCCGGCCTGATCCGCGCGGCCGGCGTCTTCGTCACCCAACTCGAACAGCCGATCGAGGCGGCGCTGCGGGCGCTGGAGATCGCGCGCGGGGCAGGGGTGACCACCATCCTCAACCCGGCGCCCGCGGCCAAGCTTCCGGACCGCATCTACACGCTTTGCGACTATGTCACGCCGAACGAGACTGAGGCCGAGGAACTGACCGGCATCAAGGTATCCTCCATCGATGATGCCCGCCGTGCCGCCGACAGCCTGCTTGAGAAGGGCGTTGGGGCAGTCATCGTGACGCTTGGCGAAAACGGTGCGCTGCTGCACACGGCCGACCGTTCCGAGCATGTCGCAGCGGTCGCCGCCGGCCCGGTGGTCGAGACCACAGGCGCTGGCGACGCCTTCAACGGCGGCCTGGCTGCCGCGCTGTCGAGGGGGATCGAACCTCTGGAAGCGGTGCGCTTCGCCTGCGCCGTCGCCGGCATCTCTGTGACGCGCCCAGGCACCGCGCCGTCCATGCCGACGCTGCAGGAAGTCGAGGCGCTGCTCGCCGAGGGGTGAGACCGTATGGGGACCAGGCTGTGGGCGAGAGCGAATGGGTTAGACTCAGCACTTGTCCGAGAAGCTGTTGTCTTAAGGCTCGGTCCACGACAGGTTGATAAGTCGATGGATGAGGATCAATCCCAGATTCGAAGCAATGAATCTGGGTTACCTCATGAACCAAGAGTTTTTGACAAATCAACGTCGACATTTCTCCGACACCAGGGGCCGTGGCCCGAAGGAGAAATGGCGCGAGTGACGGGGCTCGAACCCGCGATCTCCGGCGTCACAGGCCAGTGAAAAGCCGAAGACCATCAATATGTGGTTTCAACTCTCAGCGCTTGCGAATTGCCGGCAAAAGCGGCCAAGTTGAAACTGCCCTTTCCGACCGCCCGGGAGTAGACTGTGGATGAGCGAAACTGGGCAAATGGCAACAACCATCTAGGATGTCATCCCCCCATAGCGCAAGACAGTGCGATCCACGTTCGCTCGATGCACAGCTACGTCGGCCGCTCAGCAGCGCTCAAGGGACAAGATTTAGGGCACAAGCCAAGGCACGAATGATTTTATAAGGAAAATAATGTCTATCAAGGGGAGGAGTTATGTTCGAAAATATAACTTTAAAATTTACAGACAGTCATGACATCGTCATTCCTACAAAAGGAATTACGATATTCGTTGGGCCAAACAATTCTGGAAAGAGTCTGGTTCTTCGTGAATTTGAGTTGCTATCTCAACAAGGAGTTGATTCTACTTTCAAAGTAATTCGAGATTTCGAGGTGTATTGGCCATCAGAAAAAGAATTGGACGATGCGTTGGAGAAATTTGCGAAGTTGCAGCATCACATAGACCACCAGGCGGTATTAGGACATATAGATCCAAGGCATGGACTGCAATTTGAAAGGGTAACGTTGCTTGATTTTAAGCTGCAAGCAAAGCGCAAGGAAGATAAGACGGCATGGGCGAGACAATACGCGAGATGGGGTTTTACTCGGCTCGACGGTCGATCTCGATTTTACTTGACGGACGAAAAAGAGGCAGGAGATCTCACTTTATTTCCTCAAAACATATTGCGAAGTCTTTTTGACGACGAAAAAAGCAGGTCGAAGGTCCAAGATATTGTGTACGATGCTTTCAACGTATTCTTGACTATTGATCCGACAAAGGTTGGGTGGCTAAGGCTAAAAGTTAGCCCGGAAAAGCCAGTCGAAGATGAACAATCGTTGAATAGTTACGCACGAGAATATTTTAGGAAAGCTATCGGTATCGAGGAGACTGGAGATGGGGTGCAGGCATTTGTAGGAATCACTGCCGCCGTATTCTCGGGAGAATTTCACAGCGTCCTCATCGACGAGCCTGAAGCTTTCCTTCACCCTCCGCTGGCCAGAAAACTGGGCAGGCACCTTGCAAGGTCCGCCTTGGAGAAAAACGGAACACTCATGGCCTCAACGCACAGCCCGGATTTTCTAATGGGCTGTATTCAAGAGGCTAAGAACGTGCAAATAGTTAGACTCGAGTACGTGGATGGGAAGTCGAGAGGGAAGCTAATAAGCCCAGAGGTATTAGGAGAGTTATTAAGAAGACCATTGATGAGAAGTGCGAACGTAGTTTCATCGCTTTTCCATGATGGCGTAGTGATAACGGAATCGGACAATGATCGTGCCTTTTATTCAGAAATATACTATCGTCTTTCCGAGCAGAGCGGTGGGGCATTCCCATCCGTTCTGTTCATCAACGCTCAAAATAAGCAGACGATCAAGGACATAGTCGGTCCACTGAGAGCTTTTGGCGTTCCGGCCGCCGCCATTACAGACATAGATATCATAAAGGATGGCGGGAAGACGTGGCTGGACTGGATGGCAGCGGCGAAAGTTCCGCTAATTTTGCGAGACGGATTTTCCAACCAGAGAATAGCATTAAAGGCCAGGTTTGACGCCGGCGGCAGAGATATGAAGACAGAGGGCGGCGTCGCAATTCTATCTCCAGACGACCGGCTCGCGGCGGATCAGTTTTTTAATACTGTTGGAGACTACGGCATTTTCGTCGTTAGAGGCGGAGAACTTGAGAATTGGCTTAGCCAACTCGGCGTGCAGGGAAAGAAAACTGACTGGACAATTAACATGCTTGGCGCTTTGGGAAGTGACCCCGCCTCATCCGCATATGTCCGCCCAGAAAAGGGAGATGTATGGGGCTTTATGGCCAAGATAGCATCTTGGGTTCGAGACGCATCGCGAAAAGGCACTCCTTAATAGATCTAGAAGTGGACGATATGGGGCACGGCGGTTCGCCTGGTCAAGGGCGCCTGGCGCCGGCTACCGCGGGCTGGCCTGCACTATCGCGGTAGCCTGGGACACCCCCTTCACGCCGGTCGACGTGCGCACGCTCACACCCGCGCAGGCCGTGCAGGAATGGGCTTTCTCATCGCGCGCACCAAGAGCGGCGAGGCAGCTTTCGGCACGCTGTCGCCGCGCACGCAGCGCCTGGTGCTCGCCTATGTCGAATCGCTCGGCGTCACACTGCTCGACGATGCGCCGATCTTCCGGTCGCGCGGCTTCACGCCGGGCGCCAAGGGCAGCCGGCCGCGTGCCGGCATTCCCTACGCCAAGGATGCGCTGGTCGACGACTTCGCCGAACTGCGCACGCTGGTTTTCGGGGCAGGGGAGAAGCGGCGGCTGATGGACATGCGGCGTTCCGGCGCGGTCGAGGCCAATGCCGGCGGCGCCTCGGTCGAGGCGATCTCGGCCAAGATGGCAACTCGTTCGACGAGAACAAGGCGCTGCAGAAGACCTATATGCCGGTCAATCTCGCGGCCGTCCGCTCGGCCGATGCCTCGCGCCGCAAAGGCCGCAAATTGCTCGGCCTGGAACGCAACGAATACAAAAAGTTGAAACTCTCAGGAAAATGAAAGTTGAAACCTTTCAAGGGGCGGTAGCTAACCCCTTGAAATAAATGGCGCGAGTGACGGGGCTCGAACCCGCGACCTCCGGCGTGACAGGCCGGCACTCTAACCAACTGAGCTACACCCGCGCATGGACGAGCACGTGTCAGCCGTGTTCGTCGTTGGGGCGGTGGATAAGGGGTAAGCCACCGGGTGTCAAGCGGACCCGGACAGCATAACAGCAAACAGGAGAAGGTTTTTTGACAAGCCGAACTTTGTTGCCGAAACCGGCTCCCGGCCAAGCCACTCGTCGCTCATTTGGCCTTGCGAAGCCGATCCTAACTGCTTAAAGGTCCGGCCCGGGGCGGGCGATTAGCTCAGTTGGTAGAGCGCTTCGTTTACACCGAAGATGTCGGCGGTTCGAGCCCGTCATCGCCCACCATTTTCCTCGATGTGTTCAGTTTGGGCTACACCGCTCAAGCTGATCGCCCAGGTGAGACGCATCCGATCACTGTGCTACTCGGACTTTGGTCTGATTCAAACTGTCTTTCCGCAGGGACTTAAGTCTGATCTGCTTGCCTCTCATGAGGGAAACGATTGCCGAAAGCTACAACTTGCAGTATCTCAATTGCGTATGGGTATGGGCGGGAGCGAAAATATTCCTGGATGGCTTGCGAGTCATCTTCCGGACGATCCCGTGATCGCAGGAGATCTCGCGGATAAGATATCGAAGGAAGCTGAAAAAAACCGGCTTCCAGGCGAACGGGTTGTGAAGACAACCCGTAACGAAGAAGACACCTTCAAGAAAGAACAAGTCGAAGCTTATCCCGACGCCGCGGTTGCAGGAGTCTTTGCCAGCGGTTCATTCCTCGCCCTGTTGGTATTAGCCATTTATCTGCTTTATGTGCTCTCGATTGTGGCCGGGGGAACGGTCGCGGATGTTCCCTTGCCGCCCATACTGAACTAGTAGACGCTCCGCCAACACTCGGATTAGCCCCGCACCGTGTTGATGCTGGTGACTTTCGTGTCTGCGGTGGAGCACGCGACGAAGGTTTCGTTCCCGCGGCAAAGGTGTTCACGCGGGCAACTGGCTGCTGCAGAACAGCAGCATTGTACTTCCATAGGCCTCCCGGTTCTTTGCAACTTGGGCGATTGGCTTGTCGCAGATCAGCCTGCAATCGCCGGAGCGTGAGCAATCCGTTTCGCCACATAAACACAACGCTTCGATGAATCAGCGTCCTGCACCACCTCAAATCCAATCGCCTTGTAGAACCTTAGCGCACCATCGTTCTCCGGCATGACCTCGAGGTGGATGCCGGTCGAGCCGCTCGCGGCAAGCCCCTGCTCGAGGAAGGCCATCGCGCGCCTGCCGATGCCTTTCCCGCGCGCTTGCGGCAACAGGTCGATGTGGCCATGCGACGGATAGGCGGTCAGCGCAGGCGGAACAGCGAAATCGGGATGATGGACCCGATGCCGCGCCCAGTCGCTGCCGCGCCAGCGCGAGCTGTCGGGTCCCGGGTCTGCCACGCGCCGCTGAAGGTCGGGATACCAGTCTGATGCCAGGCTGGCATTGAAAGCGCCCGTATCGGCCGCGCCAAGCAGGTAGCCGGCCGCACCTGCGGGACTATCGATAATGAAGGCCAGCTCGGGTTCGAGCACCTGGTAGGGAATAGTGTAGAGGAGGCCGAGCAGTTCCGGGTCGTCCTCGCGGCCGCTGGCGTCCTTGCCGGCATCGCCGGTCTTGAGACAGATCATCGCAAGCGCTGCACGATCGGCGGTGGTCGCCCGGCGCAGGAAGAAACCGCCGCCGAAATCGAGGATCATGGCGGCAGCAGCCGGAAATCCTTGCCCTCGGGCAAAAGCTGCCCACCGTCGACGATGATGGTCGTGCCGGTGATGTAGCTGGCGTCGTCAGAGGCCAGGAACAGGAAGGCGTTGGCCACGTCGCGCGGGCTGCCGAGACGGCCGAGCGGGATGGCGTCTTCCATGTTCTTGATGAAGGCAGCACCGCGGTTCTGCTCTATGCCTTCAGTGAGGATGTTGCCGGGCTCGACGCCGTTGACTGTAATGCCGTAGCCCGAGAATTCGAGCGCAGCCGAACGGATCAGCCCATTGATGCCGGCCTTGGTCGCTGAATAATGGCCGTGGCCGGGGCTGGTGACATGCGGGCCGGTGATTGAGGAGGTGAACAGCATGCGGCCAAAATGCTGTGCCTTCATTGGCACCAGTGCGGCGCGAGCAGCGATGAAGCTGCCGCGCAAGTTTACCGCCATGACCCGGTCCCAGTCGTCGGGACTGGTGTTTTCCAGCAATTGCCAGGGATAGATGCCGGCATTTTGCACCATGATGTCGAGTCGGCCGTGACGGTCGAGGGCCAGCGCCACGGCGGCTTGCGCATCGGCCATCTGCGAGATGTCGGTGCGGATGAAGGCGGCACCGAGTTCGTTCGCGGTCGCTTGCCCGGCCTCGGCCTCGGTGTCGGCCAGGACCAGCTTCGCGCCCTCTTCGGCAAAACGCTGTGCGATGCCCTTGCCGATGCCACGTGCGCTGCCGACGATCAGCGCGACTTTGTCTTCCAGACGGCCGGTCATGCCAGCCTCTGGCGGATGGTTTGCTTGAAGGCGTCGAGCAGCACCGCGGCGAGGACGAGCAGGCCATGGATCACCTGGGTGAAGTTGGCCGGCAGACCCATCAAATTGATCGCCGTATTGATGGCCGAAAGCAGCAGCACGCCGGCATAGACGCCGGGCAAGGTGCCGACGCCGCCCTTCAGGCTGACGCCGCCGATGACGACCGCGGCGAAGGCATTGAACAACAGGCCGACCCCGAGATTAGCTGTCGCGCCGGAGGTGCGGATCGCCAGCAGCCAGCCGGCAAGGCCGGCGATGGCGCCGGCGAGAACGAAGGCTATGACCAGGTTGCGGTTGACGCGGATGCCGGCGCGAAAGGTCGCCGTCTCGTTGCCGCCGATCATGACCAGGTGCCTGCCGAAGGGCGTCTTGGCCATGATCAGCGAGAACACCACGAAGCACGCAATGGCGATCCAGGCAGTCAGCGGCAGGCCGCCCAGACGCTGGATTCCGAACCAGCGGATTGCCGGCGCAAGGTCCTGCGCCGAGCGGCCGCCGGAGATGACCAGCACGAGGCCGCGCACCCAGATGTAGGAGGCCAGCGTGATGATGAAGGCGCTCATCTTCACCTTGACCACCAGGTAGCCGTTGATGGCGCCGATGAGGCCGCCGACGGCAAGCGCGATGAGCAGCGAAACGGGAACCATCAGCCATTGCGGCTGCAACTGGATGCCAAGGCCGATGCCCGACGAGCAGAACAGGATGCCGACCGCCATGGCGCTGAGCGCCGCCACCGATTCGACCGACAGGTCCATATGGCCGGCGATGATGACCAGCGCCAGGCCGATCGACATGACGCCGAGCACGCTCGAGGCCTCGATAATGTTGGCGAAGATGCCGAGCTGAAAATAGTTGGGGATGAGGATGGAAAAGACCACCAGCACGAAGACCAGCATGAACCAGACGAGATTGTCGAGGATGAACTCGAGGGTTTGGCGCGTGCGGGGGTTCATCTGCGGATCCGGTTGGCGCGTCAGCCCAAAAAACCACTCGGTTCTTCGGAAAGATCAGGCGCGGTTGAAAATTACTGCAGCATTCCCGTGCGCGTCCGTTCTAACGCGCACAGCTGCAGGGCTAAGGCTCCGGGCCTGTGGCCCGGAGCGTTTGGCGAGTTGCTATTCGACCGGCTTTATGGTTTCGGTCGGCGGCTTCATGTTGCCCCAGAAGGCCGGGTTATCGACATTTTCCTTGGTGATCGCAGCGCCGGGGATCTTGATGTTTGGCCCCCAGGCTTCCTTGGTCACGGTCGACTTCAGGCCGAGCACGTCGTATTCGCCGGGCTTGATCTCCTGCTTGTTGACCACCTTGTCCATGAACATGGCGACGGCCGCGGCCTGGGCGTAGAGCGGCTGCTCGACTTCGACGTTGAGCCAGCCCTTGCGGATCAGGTCGAGGCCGACCGGAGCGCCGTTCGAACTCATCAGCATGACGTCGCCCGGTTTTTTGCCGGCAGCCTCGAGCGAGGCGACGGCAGCGACCGAAAGATGCGCGGCATGGCTGAAGATCAGGTCGATGTCGGGATTGGCGAGCATCTGGTCGGCAACGATGGTGCCGGCGTTGCTGGCCTCCCATTGCATGGCCGGCAGCGAGATGATCTTGACGTCCGGGAACGCCTTCATCTTCTCCTCGAAACCCTTCTGGATATCGAGCGTGTAGGGGTCGCCCGGATCGCCGAGCACCTGCAGGATCTTGCCCTTCACCGAGCCGTTTTTCGCGGTCAGGAGCTTTTGCGCCTGATCGGCGGCGACGTAGCCGATCTCGACGGTTCCGGCCACCGAGGTAAAGTCGGACGGGGTCGAGGTGATCTGGCGGTCGAACTCGACGACCGGGATGCCGGCGGCACGGGCGGCCTCGATCGACGGTTTCAGCGCATTGAAATCGACGGCGGCTAGGATGATCGCCGACGGCTTCAGCGCGATGACGTCGTTCATCTGGGATTGCTGAGCGTCGGTCTTGTTGTCGGCGTTCAGCGTCTTCATCTCGTAGCCGACCTGCTTCAGGAACAATTCCAGCGCGCTCACCGAGCCGGTCTGGAACTCATCGAGCAATGTCGGCACCATGTAGTAGACGGTGCCCTTGGACTGGGCGAATGCCGGCGTGAGCGTGGCAAAGGCCAGTGCCAGGATACCGAAGACGGAAAGAAGTATTTTCTTCATGTCGTTCGCTCCTCTTGCGCCGGACCCCTCATATGTCCCTCAGCTTGCCGGTCCGGCACCGGCGAGCGTCTCTCCGGTGATCATTTTGATCACCGCGTCGGGACTTGTTTTGTTGCGTGCGACGTCGCCCGCCACGACGCCTTGCCGGATCACCACGATCCGGTCGGCGACCTGGAAGGCCTGTTGCATGATATGGGTGATGATGACGACGCCGATGCCCTGGCTCGCCACCTGGCGGATCATGTCGAGGCCGCGCCGCGTCTGCTCGACGCCGAGTGCCGCGAACGGCTCGTCGAGAAGCACCAGCTTGCCGCCAAAATGCACGAATCGGTTGAGCTCGATGGCCTGCCGCTGGCCGCCGGAAAGATGCTCGACATTGGTGCGAAGCGAGGGAATGCGGGTGCCGGCGCTGGCCAGTGCCTTTTGTACCACCTGCTCCATGGCGCGCTCGTCGAGCACTGGAATGCCGAGAACCTTCCTGGTGATCTCGCGGCCCATGAAGAAATTGGCGACCACGTCGACATTGGTGCAGAGGGACAGGTCCTGGTAGACCGTCTCGATCCCCGCGGCCTTGGCCTCGGCGGGGGATTTGGCGAGGAATTCCTTGCCTTCGAACAGCATGCGGCCGGAGGTCGGCTCCAGGCCGCCGGCAATGATCTTGACCAGCGTCGATTTGCCGGCGCCGTTGTCACCCAGAAGCGCCACCACTTCGCCCTTGCCGATCGAAAAGCTGATGCCTTTCAGCGCTTCGATGGCGCCGTAATTCTTGGCTACGTTATCGAGCACCAGCAGCGGTTCGCTCATGCCGCGATCCCCTTGTTATGCAAGAGATCCCGCCCGCGTTCGCGTTCGGCGGTGAAGATCTGGCCGAAGCGTGGCGACAGCACTCCTGAGACGGCAAGCGCGGCGGCGCCGCGCAACACCGCATGCTGGCCGCCGCGCGCGACGCTGACGCGGGGCGTCGCGCGGTCGCTTCGCGCCGAGACCGAATTGGGCAGGTGCGCGGCCGCGCCGGCAAGCCTTTCGAGCAGGTCGGTGGAGGCAAGCCCGCCGAGGATGATGGTTTCGGGATCGAACAGGTTTTCGATGATGGTGACGGCGTTGCGGAAGATCGGCGCAATCTCGCTCACCCACTCGGCGTCGGCGATGTTGCGGCGCCGCAGCGCCTCGAGCGAGAGATACCGTTCGAGGCAGCCGCGATTGCCGCAGGGGCAGGGCTCGCCGCCCGGCACCGCGGGAATGTGGCCGATTTCACCGGCGTTTCCCCAGGCGCCGCGCAATGCCGCCCCGTCATGCACCATGACGCCGCCGAGACCGACGCCGAAATAAAGATAGTAATACTCGGAATATGCCGTTCCGAGGCCGTAGAGGCGCTCGCCGATAGCAGCCGCCGCCATATCGGTTTCGAAAAAGGCCGGCAGTCCGGTCGAGGCGGCCAGCCGCTCGCGCAGCGCCACATCCTTCCAGCCGGTCATGGTGGTCGGCCCGACAAAGCTCATGGACTCCACGCCGAACGGTCCGGGCAGCGCCATGCCAATGCCGAGAACGCGGCCACCGGGCCGCAATGCCGTCAATTCGAGCACCATGGCGCCGATCAGCTCGAAAGCGTGGTCGGGCGTTGCATTTGGGGCTTCGCGGTAGGTGCTCTCGATAACATCGCCGCTTAGGTTGATCAGGGCGGCATTGATGCCCAGCGGGGTGACGTGGATGCCGACGGCATAGCCGCCTTCCGGATTGATGCGCAGCGTTGCCGGTGGCAGGCCGCGCCCCTTGGGCTCTTCGCGCAGCGACAACACGTAACCGTGCTCTTCCAGCTCGCGAACGATGGTAGACACGGTCTGCACGGTGAGCCCGACCCGCCTGGCAATGTCGCCGCGGGCGATCGGTCCGTGAAGGCGGATGGATTCGAGCACGATCCGCCGGTTATACGGCCGCCCGAACTCCTGATTGGTCCCGCGCAATGCCATGCCTTGTGCCCCCGAGAGAGGCTAGACTGGCACTGAAGATTTATTCAGTCAAATGGAATTCAAAAATAAAATTGACAGCCCGTGCAGAGCGAAGCTGGCGGATGGCCGCTCAGAGGCATGGTCAATAGCGGATGGCACGGCGCTCCAGCAGAACCACGATTGCGAAGATCGCGATCGACAACGACGACGACAGCACGATCGCCGCATAGAGCCGGTCTGATTGATAGTTGAAGGTCGCCTGGATGATGAGCGCGCCGAGGCCCTTATCCGACCCGATCCACTCGCCGACGATGGCGCCGATCACGGCCGTGGCCGAAGCGATTCGTAACGAGGAGAACAGCATCGGCAATGCTCTTGGCAGGCGCAGGCTCCACAAGATCTCCCAGCGCGTGGCCGATAGCACCCGGAACAGTTCGTGCTCGTTGTCGCTGGCCGAGTTCAGCCCGCGGATCATGTTGACCAGCGTCGGGAAGAAGCAGATCACCGCCGCAATCACGATCTTCGGCGTCATGCCGAGCCCGAAGATCAGGATGATGATCGGGGACAGCGCCAGGATGGGAATGGTGTTGAAGAACAGCACGATCGGAAAATAGGCGGCCTGCAGGATGCGGCTATGCACGAACAGCACCGCCAGCAGCACACCGGCAAGGTTGCCGATGACAAATCCCGCCAGCGCCTCGATCAGCGTCGGCCAGAGATTGCTGAGCAGCAAAGCAAGACTCTTCCGGAATACGCCTGATATGGCCGTCGGCGTCGGCACGATATAGGCCGGCACGCCGAGCCATGGCAGCAGAAACTGCCAGGCGAGCAGAATCGAGGCCGCGCCAAAAACGGGCAGGGCGACGGCCAGCGCCGATGGCAAGGGCGCCTGCCTCATGAGGCCTGCTCCAGCGCGCCGCGCAGTTCGGCCATCGCGGCAACGATCGCCGGATCCTCGCGCGAACAGCGGTTGCCCTCCTGCTTGAACGGCCGGATATCGAGGTCCCTGGCCAGGCGGCCCGGATTGGTGGCGAGAACGATGACCCGTTCTCCGAGATAGGCGGCTTCGGCGATCGAATGGGTAACGAAAAGGATGGTCGCGCCGGTGCGCCGCCACAAGGACAGAAGCTCATCGTTGAGGCGGTCGCGGGTGATCTCGTCCAGCGCGCCGAAAGGCTCGTCCATCAAAAGCAGCCTGGGTTGCCCGAGCAGCGCCCGAGCGATCGCCACGCGCTGGCGCTGGCCGCCGGACAATTGGTGCGGCAGACGCTCACCGAACCCGGCAAGCCCCATCAGATCAAGCAGCTCGTCGGTTCGATCGTCTATTGTCCGGGTAAGCCGGCCTTGTCCGACATCGAGCGGCAGGCGGACGTTGTCGCGCACGGTGCGCCAGGGCAGCAGGGTCGAGTCCTGGAAGACGAAACCGACATCGCGCCGCGAACGGACAGCATGCGGTGTGTCGCCAAGCACGCTGATCGAGCCGCCGAGCGGATCGAGCAGGTCCGCGACCACACGGAGCAGGGTCGACTTGCCGCATCCCGAAGGTCCAAGGATCGACAGGAAGGAGCCGGCCTCGACCGACAGGTCGAGAGCGGAGAGCACTTTCACCATCGGCTGCCGGCCGCCATAGCCGACATCCAGCCTGCGGGCCTCGATCGCGTTCGCCATCAAGCGGCGGGCGCGTCGAGCTTGGGTCGGTCAGCGGCCGACAATTCGAGTACCTTGGTGGTGTAGACGTCGGCTGCTGCGGGCCGGCCGTTCGGGTATTGGCCGACCTTGTCCAGCAGCGCCAGCTGCTCCTCGATCGAGGCGGGGTCGAAGGTTCCCCATCCGTCCTTGGCGGTTGCACCGTCGAAGGAAAGTTTCAGCACCAGATCGATCGTCTTCTGCTCCCAGCCGAAGTCCATTTCCGGATAGGCCGCGACCATTTTCTTGACGGCTTCCTGTGGATTGGCGTGTACCCAGCCCCAGCCCTTGGCGACGGCGCCGATGAATTTCGCCAGCGTTTCCGCATGCTGTTCGATCGCGGTGTCGGTAGCGAAATAGACGTCGGCATAGGAGTTCAGCCCGAGATCGCGCACCAGAAGATCGATCCTGTCGTCGCCGACGACGCTCAGCGCCTGGGTGTTGGTGATCCATCCGCCAATCGCGTCGACGTCGCCGCGCACCAGCGGCGCCTTGTCGAAGCCGACATTGACGACGGTGACCTCGGACGGATCAATGCCGTTCTTGGCCAGGATCTCATCGATGACGAAGCGCGCCGTCGGCTGGATGCCGATCTTCTTTCCCTTGAGATCGGCCACGCCGCGGATCGGCTTGGCAGGCTTCGAGGTGAAGGCATAGGGACCGGTGCGGAAACCGCAGGCGATGATCTTCACCGGCACGCCGTTGGCACGCGCCGCGTAGAGCTGGGGTGTTTCGGAAAACTGGCCGAGTTGCGCGGCCCCCGAAATCACCGGCGGCACCGTCGCCGCATTGGGACCGCCCGGGCTGAATTCCACCTCGAGACCTACGTCCTTGAAATAGCCGTTGGCGACGGCCGCGATGTCGCCGATCTGTCCGTTGGACATCAGCCAGTCATACTGGACGACGATCTTTCCGGCAGCCCTGGCGCCGGGCGTCAGCACGAGCTGCGTTCCGGTCGAAACTGCCGCGACGGCGGCGAAGCCGGCTTTCACGAAGCTGCGGCGGTTCATGTCGTAGTCTCTGTTCCCACTCATTTTTCGCTCCTGTTGCAAGACGTTCTCGTCTCTTCATTGCGCGCCGTTCCCGTGGCGCGGCGTCGTCTACGGCTGTTCGTCGTGATAGTCGCCGGGGCCGCCGTCGAGCCAGGCGTATAATTCCCAAAGCGTGTCGTCTGGATCGGTGAAATAAGCGCAGCGCGCGTTCCAGACATAATCCTCCGGCGGGCCGTAGAAGGGCACGCCCTTGGCTGCCAGTTCGTCATGGAGCCGGTCGATCTGGCCGGGCGCGTCTAGCCTGACCGCCACGCAGACCTTGTGTGCGTGGCGCGGCGACCTCAACTTCGAGACGCCGGTGTGCCGGTTGATGTGATCGATCTCCCATGCCGCCAGCGTGACGCCCTCGCCATGGAAGTCGGCAAAGCCCTCGGCGCGGCGCCGCAGGCGAAAGCCGAGTTTCTCGACGTAGAATTCAACCGTCCGCTCGATGTTTTCGACGAGCAGGCAGACGTCCGAAATCGCATAGGCGCCTCCGAGCGGCATGGCTACTTCCCTGTGCTGTGCGCGGCGCGCGATGCCGGCAGCTTGACGCCGACGCGGTCGGCGGCGCCGACGATGTGGGCGCGCATCGCCGCCTCGGCGGCCGTGGGGTCGCCCGCGACCAGCGCCTCGTAGATGCGCACATGCTCCCCGACATTGACTTCGACCAGGTCGTGCAGCGGATTGGTGAGGCGCGCGTAGTGGATCGAGCGGCGGATCTGCTCGCAAACGAAGGAAATAAAGGTGTGGATGTAATTGTTGCCGGTCGCCCGCGCGATCTCGCGATGAAACAAAAGGTCGGCGTCGATGCTGCCTTCTTCCCAGCGCTCCTCGCCGCTCATCCGGTCTAGCGCCGCCTTGATTGCGTCGAGGTGCTCCTGCCCGCGCCGTTCGGCGGCGAGCGCGGCTGACTCGGCTTCCAGTATGCAACGCAGCTCGAACAGCCGTTCCATATTCCCGGTCGCTTTCAGCGCCTCGCCATCGATGCGGATCGACGCGCGCTGCTCCGGCGCCAGCACGAAGGCACCGACGCCTTGCCGGGCTTCGATCATGCCATCGGCCCTGAGTTGAGCGATCGCCTCGCGCACCACATTGCGACTGACGCCGAATTTTTCCGAGAGCTGCTGCTCGGTCGGCAGCCGCGTGCCCGGATTGAGCTCGCCGGATTCGATCTCGCGGCTGAGGAACGCGGCAACGCGATGCGGCAGCGCCTCCACCGTGCCGATAGCGGCCAGTCTTTGCTTCATGGAAAGGTCTCCGTCGATGGCAGAAGGCAGCCGGGATTCATTGATCCCTGAGGGTCCATCGTTGTTTTGAGGGCCGTGATGAGCCGGCGATGGGCAGGCGCCAGGCCGGCCCAGAAAGTGCGATGACGGGTGCGGCCGATACCGTGCTCGGCGCTGATCGAGCCGCCAAGCGCGCCGACGATCTGGTAGAGCCCGGCGGTGATCTCCGCGCCCTGGGCACGAGCTTCACCCTCGGCTAGCCCAGGCGGTGGCAGGACGTTGAAATGGATGTTGCCGTCGCCGGCATGGCCATAGGCCTGCGGCAGCCAACCGGGATGTTCCAGCGCCACGAATTGGCGGGCCTGACCGATGAGGGCAGGGATGTCCGATATCCTGACCGCAAGGTCGGTGCGCACATGGTAGCCGCGTCTTGCCTGGCCCTCGACCAAGCCCTCGCGAATGGCCCAGAACGCCCTGGCTTGCGCGATGCTTTCAGCAAGAACGGCGTCGGCAACCAGACCGCTCTCCATCGCTCCGGCCAGGAAATCGACCAGCATGGAGCGCAGATCGACCGCAGCACTTGCGGAGAGTTCCATCAGCACGTGGACGGGAGCTTCGACCGGCGAAACGATATCGGCATCGATCAAGCGCGCGAGGTCGATGCACTCCGAACCAATGATCTCGAAGGCAGAAATCAGATCGGATGAGGCCCGGCGAGCCTGCCGGAACAAGGTGATTGCCGCTTCGAACGAGGCGAGACCGAGATAGGCGGTCTCGACCCGGGCCGGTTTCGGAAACAGCTTGAGCTCGACTCCGGTGATGATGCCGAGAGTTCCTTCGCTGCCGATGAAGAGTTGCTTCAGGTCGTAACCGCGATTGTCCTTGCGCAGGCCGGAAAAGCCGCTCCACAATTCGCCGTCGGGCAGGACGACTTCGAGGCCGAGGATGAGATCGCGCGCCATGCCATAGCGCAGCACGTTGGTGCCGCCGGCATTGCTGGCCGCATTGCCGCCGATCTGGCAGCTTCCCTGCGCGCCGAGCGCCAGCGGAAACAGGCAATCCTGTGCCTCTGCCGCATCCTTGATGTGCTGCAGGATGCAGCCGGCGTCGGCCTGCAGGATGAAATTGTCGGCGTCGACGAGACGGATGCCGTTCAACCGCTCCAGGCTGACGACCACCGCGCCACGGCTGTCGATGTCGATTGCGCCCGCCACCAGCCCTGTGTTCCCGCCCTGCGGGATGATTCCGAGCCCGAGCGTATCGCAGAGTCGCACCACAGCCTGGACTTCGCTGACGGAAGCAGGCTTCAGCACCGCAAGGGCTCCGCCGCGATTATCCGCGGACCAGTCCAAGAGGTATTTCGCCATGCCGCCAGCGTCGGCGGCCACGCCGCTTTGTCCGACGGCGCCCTCCAGGGCGTTCAGAATTTCAGGCGGGATACCATGAACGGACATTACAAGCCTGTTGGGCCAAGGGATAGGCTTATACATATCATCCTACAACTGCGTCGAAGTCAACGCTGTGAGGCACAAGCCCTCAAGGGCTGGAGGCGAAATGTTTGCTGGGAGAAGAGAGCGGAGGGCGATCGCCCGAGGATACTTAGGCGAGGCCGCCTTGGTGTGGCTGCGCCAGCCGATGCCGGTCAATTGATGGGAGCAGCCCGGCTCTACAGATACCGCTCGACTTTCTTGCCGACCGTCAGAAACCGCAGCGGATCGATCGCCTCGCCATTGTGGCGGACCTCGTAGTGCAGATGCGGGCCGGTCGAGCGGCCGCTGTTGCCGGTCTTGCCGATGACGTCTCCGGCATCGAGCTTCTGGCCGACGGCGACGTCGATTTCGCTGAGATGCCCGTAACGCGTCACAAAACCGTTGCCGTGGTCGACCTCGATCACGCGGCCGTAGCCGCCGTTCCAGCCGGCCTTGACGACCAAGCCGGCTGCCGTGACCTTGGCTGGCATACCGACCGGCGCCCTGAAATCCATGCCGGAATGCAAGGCGGCCGTGCCGAGGATGGGGTCGGTGCGCACGCCGAATGGGCTGGTGACGCTGCGGCCGGGGGCGGGGTTGGCGAGCGGCAGCCGGCGCGCTTCCTTTTTAAGATGATCCAGCGCGTCAAGCGCTTCGTCCAACTCTTTGACTTTGCTATCGAAGGCCAACGAGCTGTCGAGTGGTATCAGCGGGCCGCCGACGTCGCTCTTTTCGAATTCGCTGTCGACCGGCAGGCCGGCGGCCTCGAGTGCCTGCGAGATCGCGTCGGCGCTCTTGTAGGCATTGTCGGCCAGTGTGGCGATGCGGGTGAGCTGCTGGCTCTCGATGGCCTTCAGCGAATTGTTGATCGAAACGAAGAGCTTGTCTGCCCGGTCGGCCGCGCTTTCGCTCGGCAGCGGATCGGCGCGGGTCGACCACAGCGAGAACGGCCTGGTGTCGTTGCTGGCAAGGGGGGCGGCAAGGCTGGCGACAGTATACGCCGTCGGCTGGATGCTGCCGGTCGCGTCGGCATGTTCGTCCGGCTTTGCCGCCGGCACGGGCGGCGTTGCGATCTCGGTTTCGGCTCGTTCGAGGATCGGGCCGAGACGGCCGTGACGCAGGCTGAGCTGGCTCTGCCGTTCCAGCAGCTCGCTGACCTTGGTTTCCATCAGCTGCTGATCGAGTAGCTGGCGGCTGGTGATGCGGTCGACCTGGCTGCGCAGTGCCGAGATGCGGTCTTCGTAGGCCTGCTGCATGCGCGCCTGCCGCGCCGTCGTGGCGCCGATCAGATCGTCGCGCAGCACCAGATAGGAGGTCGCCAGCAGGTAGCCGATGACGATCGCCGCCAGCGCCGAGCCGCAAAATGCCGCAAGCCACGGGCGTATGGTGAAATGCCTTATCTGGTCGCCCCGGGCGATGATGACCGTGTGGGGCTCTTTGCGTCTGCCGAAGACCGCTGACTGACTGGCTACGTTCACGGGACCAAGCTTTCGTTACGACACCAACGACGAGCCTGATTACACATTATTAGGGTTAACAAAGTTTTGCCGGATCGAACGACAACCAAAGGTCTTCGCGCAAAACGGGCATCGAATTGCAGCGGCCTGGCGCAGCTCTCAAAGAGCGTGAACCGCCTCCAGCACCTCTTCGGCGTGCCCCTTGACGCGGACGTTGCGCCAGATCCTGGCGATGCGTCCGTCCCGGCCTATCAGGAACGTCGCCCGCTCGACGCCCATATAGGTGCGGCCGTAGAGCTTCTTTTCCACCCACAAATGGTAAGCCTCGATCACTTTGCGCTCTTCGTCGGCGACAAGGTTGACGCTCAGATCGTATTTCGCCTTGAATTTGTCGTGTTTCTTGACGCTGTCCGGCGAGAGCCCGATGACGACAGCGCCGGCCTTTTCGAACTCCGGCTTCAACTGCGAAAAGCCGATCGCCTCGTTGGTGCAGCTTGTGGTGTCGTCCTGTGGGTAGAAATAGAGTACGATGGGTTTTCCCAGCAATACGGCGAGGCTGAGTGAACCGCCGCCGTCGCGCGGAAGATCGAACTGCGGCGCAACATCGCCCACGTCGAGGTCAGCCATACCGATGCCCTTGTTTGAGGTTACGCGCCAGGCTGCACCGATATAATGTCGAGCGGGGATTCGTCCACGATCGAATTCGTTTCAACGGAAGATTGCGTGGATCAGGAGCTACCGCAGCACGAGAAGATCAGGTTCAGGCGTGACGAGATCACCGACCTGGGAACCTTTCCGTCCGCGTGCCGCGTCCCGCCGCTCGGCCAGGCGTCGATCGGTCGCGGCGTCCGTTTGATGGCGCGGCTGTTTGCCGGCCTTGTCGCCCTTGTGCTGCTGGCTGCCGCCGGCGTCTACGCGATCGGCGTGTCCGGCTTCGGCTCGGAGCGGCTTCGCGCGGAAGCCGAAGCGGCAATCGAGAAATTGGCCGGCTTCGATGTCGACGTTGCCGTCGGGCCGGCACGGCTGACGCTTGACGGGTCGAGCTTCATTGCGCTGCAGGTCAGCGACGTCAGCCTCAAGACCGCCGACGGAAAACCGATGGCCGATGCAGGCCGGGTCCGCTTCGGCATCCGGCTGATCCCGTTGCTTTCGGGCGAGGTACGGCTGACCAGCGCCCGGATTTCCGACGCGCACATCGTCATGGCGGCAATGCCGTCCGGCGGCGACTGGACGGCCGAGCTGCGCAACCAGGACGGCCTCATCGATCCGGAAAAACTTTCCGCCGCCGTCTTCGCCAACCTCAACCGCGCGCTCGACGCGGTGCGCGAGGATTCGATGCGCCAGATCGATCTGCGCAACGTCGAACTGGCACTGCCCGAGACCGGATCGGTCAAGTCGGTCACCATCGCCGACGCTTCCGTCTCGCAGTCGGGACCGGGAAGCATGGAGTTTTCATCCGACGCGGATGTCGACGGCAGGGCGCTTACCATCGCCGCTTCCGCCACCCGCGATCCGGCGACGCGACGCATCACCACGCTGGACGCCAGCATCCAGGCGGCGGACGCCGACGCTGCGGCGGCAGGCGGCAAATTGGGTGCGATCGCCTTGAAGCTGGCGGGGTCGGAAGGGACCGGCGACAACGGTTCGCGGCTGACCGCTGCCCTGTCACTGACCGGATCGGTGCTCGATCTCGGTTCGCGCGGCCTGCTTCCGGCCGACATCGATCTCGATGCAACACTCGTCGCCGGGTCGAACAAGATCCAGGTCGACAGTTTGCTGGTGAAAACCGGCCGCTCGACCTTCGATTTCGCCGGTTCGATCGGGCCGAAGCCGGCTACCGGCGCAGCGGGCGAGGAGCCATCCTATCGTTACGACCTGACCAGCGACGGTTCGACCCTGGCGCCTTCCGATTCGCCGGAGCCGGCACTCAGCTTCATTGCCCGTATCGCCGGCGTCTACCAGCCGACCAGCCAAAAGCTGGTCGCCGAGCAGATCGGCGTCCGGTCCGGACCGGGCAGCGAAGTGCTGGGCACGGCTTCGGTTTCATTCGTCGCCAACCAGGCGCCGGGCATATCGGTCGCGCTCAATGTCCACGACATGCCGGTCTCGCACGTCAAGCAATTATGGCCATGGTTTTCGGCGCGCAATGCCAGGCTGTGGGTGCTTAAGAACCTGTTCGGCGGCCGCGTCGTCGATGGCAGCCTGCAGTTCCAGGTCGTGCCCGGACGGCTCGGCAACGGCGTGCCGCTTTCCGCCGATGAAGTGTTCGGCCGATTCCAGGTCGAAGGATCGCGCTTCGACACGGCCGGCCGCATTCCGCCGATCCGCGATGCCGTTGGCGTCGTCGGCTTCCACGGCAACGACGTCGACGTCGCGCTGTCGTCGGGCAGCGTCTATATGCCGAGCGGCCGCACGGTGGCGGCGAGCAACGGCACGCTCACCGTAAAGGCAGCGAACCATCCGCCGGTGATCGGCGCGCTCGACATCGATGTCGCCGGCGAGGCGCCGGCAATCGCCGAGCTGGCATCGTTTGACCCGATCAACGCCATGCGCCATGTCGGCCTGCTGCCGGACGACCTGTCCGGCACGGTGACCGGCCACGTCAAGGCCGATATTCCGCTGCAGTCCGGTGTCGACTCTTCCAAACTCGATTGGCTGGTGGCGCTCGACTACAAGGACCTGTCGCTGGGCAAGCCGTTCGAGGGCCAGACGGTCAGCCATGCCGACGGCTCGATCACGGTCGCGCCCGACCGGGCGGTGATCTCGGCGAAGGCGCTGCTCAACGGCATTCCGGCCGAGCTCGACCTGATCGAGCCGCTCAGGGATGGCGGCCCGCCGCGCAGTCGTAAAGTGGCGCTGGTGCTCGACGACAAGACGCGCGCCACCGCCATGCCTGGCCTGTCGACGCTGCTTTCCGGAACCATCAAGGTGGCGATCGACAAGAGTGGCACCGGCAACCAGAACGTGTCGGCCGACCTGACCAATGCCAGGCTGGACATCCCCTGGGCCGGCTGGAGCAAGGGGCCTGGCATTCCCGCCAAGGTCGTCTTCGCCATGGCGAAGACCGGCGACACCACGACGCTCTCCAATTTCGAACTCGACGGCAAGACCTTTTCCATCGACGGCGGCGCGGTGCTGGTCAAGGGCGCCTTGTCCTCGGCCCGGTTCAGCAAGGTCACCTTGAACAGGGGCGACGACGTCGCCGTCTCGGTGAAGCGGTCGGGCAGGGCCTATGCGGTCGAGGTCAGCGGCAGCGCGCTGGACGCACGCTCGCTGATCAAGCAATTCACGTCCGATGTCGATACCGCCACCAAGACCACCGGCGTCGATGCGATCTCGGTCAGCGCCGACGTCAGCTCCCTGACCGGCTTCCACGACGAGGTGCTGTCGAATTTGAAGCTCGACTACAGCGCCGCCGGCTCCCGGGTGAACGGGCTCAAGGTGAGCGCCACGGCAAGTTCGGGAGCCGCCATCACCATCAGCAACACGACCGGCGGCGGCCTGCGCACGCTCAACATGAAGTCTGCCGACGCCGGCGCCATACTGCGCTTCCTCAACATCTACGAGCATATGGAAGGCGGCTCGATCACGCTGGCGCTGACCGGGGCCGGCGACGGGCCGATGAAAGGCCAGGTCGACGCCAAGAACTTCTATATCGTCAACGAGCCGAAGCTCGCCTCGATCGTGTCGACGACGCCGGCCGGCGACAACCGCAGCCTCAACGAGGCGGTCAAAGGCAATCTCGACACGTCGAGGGTGAAGTTCGAGCGCGGTTTCAGCGAGATCGATAAGGGCAGCGGCTATCTCAAGCTGCGCAACGGCGTGCTGCGCGGCTCGCGCATCGGCACCACCTTCCAGGGCACGCTCTACGACCAGAACAACAATATGGACATGACCGGCACGTTCATGCCGGCCTACGGCGTAAACCGCATCTTCGGCGAACTGCCGCTGATCGGCGCACTGCTCGGCAACGGCCGCGACCGCGGCCTGATCGGCGTCACCTACAGGCTCAAGGGCAACGCCAACAAGCCGAACCTGGAGGTCAATCCGCTATCGGTGATAGCGCCCGGGATTTTCAGGTCGATCTTCGAGTATCGGTGAGGCGGGTAGGGTAGGCGGGTGGCGCCAAAAAGGCCGGGTGAAGTGCTGTTCAGCGTAGCACCGCCTAGAGGTAACGGCATGGATCCTAGGGTCTCCGCGACGTCGCTTCGCTCCTGCTTCGCCCTAGGATGACGAAGCGAGGGGAGACTTCAGCGAATCTCGAAGGTCGCGTTTGCCATCGGCCGCCACGCGACCGCCTCGCTCTCCGACATCCGCGACTAGCCTTGAGCCACCATGCCTTCGTCATCCTAGGGCGCAGCAGGAGCGAAGCGACGTCGCGGAGACCCTAGGATCCATGCCGTTACAGTTGCCGAGGAATGCAGCGATCCATTGCTTGTGCCCGTCGCCGGCTCGGTCTCACCTGAGCCTCAGCAGAGGTCAGACCGGCCGTACCAGAATGACCTTCTTCTTTCCCAACTGAACTTTGAATGCTCCGGTGTTTTCGTACAGGTCGGTCCACAAGACAATTTCGTTCGGGTCGGTGACGACCCTGTCATTGATTCGTAGAGCACCTTCCGCCATCTTGCGCCGAGCTTCCGAATTGGACGGCACAAGTCCCGACGCGACGGCAATTGCTGCATTCGACCTGCCAAATTGCCATTTGTCATCCTGTCCTTTGTCGATGGTTACTGTCGGCAATGACTCGGTTGACTGACCTCTTTCGAAAAGCGCTTCTGCCGTCCTAGCTGCCTCCTCCGCCGCCTCGCGGCCATGCAGCATGGCGGTGATTTCGGTGGCGAGGATCTTCTTGGCTTCGTTGATCTCCGAGCCGCCGAGCCGTTCGAGGCGTGCGACCTCGGCGAGTGGCAGGGTCGTGTAAAGCTTCAGGAAACGGCCGACATCGGCATCCTCGGTGTTGCGCCAGTATTGCCAGAACTCGTACGGGCTCAGCATCTCCGCATCGAGCCAGACCGCGCCCGAGGCCGACTTGCCCATCTTGGCGCCGGAGGAGGTGGTGAGCAGCGGCGTCGTCAGCGCATAAAGCTGCGCGCCTTCCATGCGATGGCCGAGATCGATGCCGTTGACGATGTTGCCCCACTGGTCGGAGCCGCCCATCTGCAGCCGGCAGCCGAGACGCTTGTAGAGCTCGACGAAGTCATAGGCCTGCAGGATCATGTAGTTGAATTCGAGGAACGACAGCGACTGCTCGCGGTCCAGCCGGAGCTTGACCGAATCGAAGGCCAGCATGCGGTTGACCGAAAAATGCCGGCCGACATCGCGCAGGAAATTGACGTAGTTGATGTCCATCAGCCAGTCGGCATTGTTGATCATGACGGCGTCGTTCGGGCCGCTGCCGAATTTGAGGTAGGGCGTGAAGTTGCGGCGGATGCCGGCGAGATTGTCCTCTATATCCTGCGGCGTCAAAAGCTTGCGCGCCTCGTCCTTGAACGACGGATCGCCGATCATCGAGGTGCCGCCGCCCATCAGCGCGATTGGCCGGTGGCCGGTCTGCTGCAGCCAGTAAAGCATCATGATCTGGATCAGCGACCCGGCATGCAGGCTCCTGGCGGTGGCGTCGAAGCCGATATAGGCGCTCACCGTTTCCGTGGCGAAAAGCTGGTCGAGGGCGGCATCGTCCGAGGTCTGGTGGATGAAACCGCGCTCGCTCATCGTGCGCAGGAAATCGGATTTGAAGGCGGACATTTTTCTTTCCCGAAAGGCTTCCGGCCGAATGCGGCTCGGGTATGCATGAAGGCGGGCGTTTAGCACTCAAGCGCGATCAGCAAAAGTGGAATCCGATTTTGCGACACCCTCTTGCCTTCTCCCCTTGTGGGAGAAGGTGGATTGGCGCGCAGCGCCAAGACGGTTGAGGGGTGCTGGACGGAGTGCAGGTGATGCCAAGCTGGAACACCCCTCATCCGACCGCGCTTCGCGCGGCCACCTTCTCCCACAAGGGGAGAAGGGAGAACCCCAAGCGTGCGGCCTGCTTGCGTCATCGTTTCGGCTGGCGTAATGAGGCGCCGCCAACGGGTCTCATCCGCTGGACCGCACGGCATCGATCGAATGCCATATCCTATGACAGAGTCGAGATGCCGGAGATATCCATCGTCATTCCTTGCCGGAACGAGGCGGCGAACCTGCCGCTTCTGCTCGACGAGATCGGCGCCGCGATGGCCGGGCGCGACTTCGAGGTCATCGTCGTCGATGACGGCTCAACCGACGATACCCCTTCGGTGCTCGCCGCCCAGGCAGCGCTTCGCGCGTTCCCGCTGCGCCATCTCAGGCATGCGAAATCCGCTGGCCAGTCGCTCTCGGTGCGTTCGGGCGCCTGGGCGGCGCGCGGCGATATCGTCGCCACCATCGACGGCGACGGCCAGAACGACCCCGGCTATATCCCAGTGTTGATTGACGCGCTCCGGCAGGCTGGTCCAGATGTCGGGGCCGCGCAGGGACAGCGTCTGAAGCGCCGCGACAGCAAGATTAAGCAGCTGGCGTCGCGTTTCGCCAACGGACTGAGAAAGGCCATCCTGCACGACGAGACGCGGGATACCGGCTGCGGCCTCAAGGCGATCCATACCGACATTTTGCGGAAATTGCCGTTCTTCGACGGCACCCACCGCTTTGTTCCGGCGCTGGTCATCCAGGAGGGCTACCGCGTCGTCCATTGCGACGTCGTCGACCGCTCCCGCCGTCACGGCAAATCGAATTACGGCATCTTCGATCGCGGCCTGCAGGGCGTGCTTGATCTTGCCGGCGTCTGGTGGCTGCGCCGCAGGCGCCGCAGAATGCCCAAAGTAGAGGAAATCAGGCATGGGTAACGTGCTTCAGGAATTGGCGACCTGGCTTCACGATGTTTTCGTCAAGCAATTCGATGCCTGGGTTCTGCTTGGCTTCGTCGCCCAGTTCTTCTTCACCATGCGCTTTCTGGTGCAGTGGGTAGCGTCGGAAAAGGCCAAGCGCAGCGTCGTGCCGATCGCCTTCTGGTTCTTTTCGCTGTTCGGCGGCGGCCTGCTGCTGATCTACGCCATCCAGCGTCAGGATCCGGTGTTCATCGCCGGCCAGGCCATGGGCCTGTTGATCTATATCCGCAATCTCTGGCTGATCGCCAACGAGCGCAAGGCGGCGATGACCAAGGTCGATTGAGCCCGCCACCGCGGCCTGAACCGGTCGAGCAAGCAATCCGGATTACTTGCCGTCCAGCCCGCCGTAAGACCTTACCAGCCGGACCATGTCGGCCGAATCGGCAGTCTCGCTCTCGAGCCCCTCGGCGACACCGACGCGGTCGGCGGCCGGGCGGTTCTGGCTGACTTTCCATTTGCCGCTGATTTCGGTGATTTCGATCTCCAGGCCGACGATGCCTTTGATCTGCGACTGGATGAAGGGTGCCGGCGCGTCGGTCACCGCCCACGGCGCCGAGCGGCTGCCCTCCTGCGACATCGTCAGATCGGAAATCTGCTCGGCCAGCCAATCCTGGTCTTCGATCACCGTGACGATGCCGCGCACCTGGACGATGGCGTAGTTCCAGGTCGGTACCACCTTGCCGGTTTCACGCTTGGTCTCGTACCAGGACGGCGTCACATAGGCATCGGCGCCCTGGAAGACGACCAGCACCCGCGCCAGGGGATTGTCGGCCAAAAGCCGCCATTGCGGATTGGCTTTGGCCAAATGGGCGCGAAGCCTGCCGTTCGGCGGCACATCCGCGTCTAGAAGAAAGGGAATCGCGTTGGCGACCGGCCCCTCGACGCCGTTCGACACCAGCAAGCCAAGCGGATGCGCCCGGATCAGCCCGTGCAGGACGTCCGGCCGGGTTTCCTGGAAGTGAGGCGGTTGGTACATCGCCGATTATCTCAGCCGCTTCGGCCGTGGGTCGGACAGTTCCCCGGCCAGCCGGCGATCCAGATAGTCCGCGCATTCCTCGATCAGAAGCTCCGCATGGTTGGCAAAGAAATGGTTGGCGCCGGGCAGGGTCTTCTGGGTGATGGTAATGCCCTTTTGCGTGTGCAGCTTGTCGACCAGGCCCTGCACGTCCTTGGGCGGCGCGACCTTGTCGGCGTCGCCGTGGATGATCAGGCCGGACGACGGGCATGGCGCCAGGAACGAGAAATCATAGGTATTGGGCTGCGGCGCGACCGAGATAAAGCCCTCGATCTCCGGCCGGCGCATCAGAAGCTGCATGCCGATCCACGAGCCGAACGAATAGCCGGCAACCCAGCAGCTCTTGGAATCCGGATGCAGCGACTGCACCCAGTCGAGCGCCGCGGCGGCGTCGGACAATTCGCCGGTGCCGTGGTCGAACTCGCCCTGGCTGCGGCCGATGCCGCGGAAATTGAAGCGCAGCGTGGTGAAATTGCGCTTCTGGAACATGTAGAAGAGGTCGTAGACGATCTTGTTGTTCATCGTCCCGCCGAACTGGGGGTGCGGGTGCAGGACGATGGCAATCGGCGCGCTCTTTTCCTTCGAGGGCTGATAACGACCCTCCAGGCGGCCGGCCGGACCGGTGAAAATGACCTCAGGCATGAAATACTCCACTTGGCATAAATTGCGCGGCGCCCGGAACAACTTTTCCTCTGGCCTTGACGCAGGGCGAGCGTCTTTCTAGAAGCTAGTTTAGAATTGTTCAAAACTGGGCGGCCAAAAATTGTGGCTCGGCCACCCGCGCCGCAAGCCGCGTAAATAGGACGTCTTGCCTTGCAATTTCAAGGAAATAACGCGCTATCTTCGCGGAACGGCTTTTGAAGGGACCAGTTGGACGGAAATGGCCGGAGCACGCGCCTACCTCGACTACAACGCCAGCGCGCCGCTGCTTGCCTCGGCGCGCGCGGCCGTGGTCGCTGCGCTCGACGTCGCCGCCAACCCGTCCTCGGTTCATGCCGAGGGCCGCGCTGCACGGCGGCTGATCGAGGACGCCAGGCGCGACGTGGCGCGACTGGTCAACGCCAGGGCCGAGCATGTCGTATTCACCTCCGGCGCGACGGAAGCGGCCTCGACGCTGCTGACGCCGGACTGGCAGATGGGGCGCGGCGCCGTCCGTATGAGCCGGCTCTATGTGTCCGAGGCCGATCATCCTTGCCTGCTGAACGGCGGGCGTTTCCCAGCGACGCAGGTGACACGGATCGGCGTCGACACCGACGGCGTCGTCAGGCTCGACGCCCTGGCGGCAGCGCTCGGTGCGCATGACAAGGCCGAAGGCTTGCCGCTGGTGGCCACCCACGCTGCCAACAATGAAACCGGCGTGATCCAGCCGGTTGGCCGCATTGCCGAAATCGTCAAGGCGGCGGGTGGCATCCTGGTGGTCGATGCGGTGCAGGCGGCCGGCCGCATTCCGCTCGATATGTCAGCGGGTTACGCAGACTATTTGATTCTCTCGTCGCACAAGATCGGCGGCTCAAAGGGCGTCGGCGCCATGGTCGCGGCGTCGGACCTGATGATGCCAAAGCCGCTGGTCAGCGGCGGTGGCCAGGAAAAAGGCCATCGCGGCGGCACCGAAAACCTGGCGGCGATTGCCGGGTTTGGTGCGGCGGCGCGAGAGGCGTCTGCCGGCTTGCAAACGATCGAAACGGTGCGGCAGCGTCGCGACGAAATCGAGGCGATCGTGAAAACGCTTGTTCCGGACGCCGAAATCTTCGGGACCGGCGCGCCAAGGCTTGCCAATACGACATTCTTCGCTATTGCCGGCATCAAGGCCGAGACGGCGCAGATTGCCTTCGACCTGGCCGGTGTGGCGCTGTCGGCTGGATCGGCCTGTTCGTCGGGCAAAGTAGGGCCGAGTCACGTGCTGAAAGCCATGGGTTATGGCGACAGCCTCGGCGCGTTGCGCGTGTCCGTCGGCCACGCGACCAGCGCTGAAGACATTGAGCTGTTCCGTTCGGCGCTGGCGACGATCGTCGCGCGCCAAGCCGGTAAGGAAAAGGCAAGCAGGGAACGAGCCGCCTGAGCGCGGCAGACGAAATGTAGGGCCTTGCGGCCTGGTAGAGCCGTGCGTTCGAATTTGGCCGGGTGAATTTCTGGCATGAACGCACTATATGAAACTTACGCCGCCTCGGGTGCCTGATGGGTGCTCGTTTGCGGTGCCATAGTTTGAAAACTGCCGGGCCTTGACCCCGGCGTGGATGGAGAACGCTGATGCCTGCTGTGCAGGAGACGATCGATCGAGTTCGAAAGATCGATGTCGACCAGTATAAATACGGATTCCAGACCGAAATCGCGATGGACAAGGCCCCCAAGGGCCTGAGCGAAGACATTATCCGCTTCATTTCGGCGAAGAAGGACGAGCCATCCTGGATGCTGGAATGGCGCCTGGAAGCCTATCGCCGCTGGGTGACGCTGGACGAGCCGAAATGGGCGCGCGTCCACTATCCTAAAATCGATTTCCAGGACCTCCACTATTACGCCGCGCCCAAGAGCACGCCGGGGCCGACTTCGCTCAGCGAGGTCGATCCCGAACTGCTGAAGGTCTATGAGAAGCTCGGCATTCCGCTCAGGGAACAGGAAATCCTCGCCGGCGTGCAGAAGACCGATGCGTCGGAGCTCGAGGAAGCCAGCGACAACGTCTACAAGTCGGGCCGCGTCGCCGTCGATGCGGTGTTCGATTCCGTCTCCGTCGTCACCACTTTCAAGAAGGAACTGGCGCAGGCCGGCGTCATCTTCTGCTCGATCTCGGAAGCCATCCGCGAGCATCCGGAGCTGGTGAAGAAGTATCTCGGCTCGGTCGTGCCGACCTCCGACAATTTCTACGCGACGCTGAATTCGGCCGTGTTCACCGACGGCTCCTTCGTCTTCGTGCCCAAGGGCGTGCGCTGCCCGATGGAACTGTCTACTTATTTCCGCATGAACGAGAAGAATACCGGCCAGTTCGAGCGCACGCTGATCATCGCCGAGGAGGGGGCTTACGTCTCTTACCTCGAAGGCTGCACGGCGCCGCAACGCGACGAGAACCAGCTTCATGCCGCGGTGGTCGAGCTGATCGCGCTCGATGATGCCGAGATCAAATATTCGACGGTGCAGAACTGGTATCCCGGCGACGCCGAGGGCAAGGGCGGTATCTACAATTTCGTCACCAAGCGCGGCGACTGCCGCGGCCATCGCTCGAAGATTTCGTGGACGCAGGTCGAGACCGGTTCGGCCATCACCTGGAAATATCCGAGCTGCATCCTGCGCGGCGACGATTCCAGCGGCGAGTTCTATTCGATTGCCGTGTCGAATGGTTATCAGCAGGTCGACAGCGGCACCAAGATGATCCATTTGGGCAAGAACACGTCGAGCCGCATCATCTCCAAGGGCATCGCCGCCGGCTACTCGCAGAACACCTATCGCGGCCAGGTCTCGGCGCACCGCAAGGCAACCAACGCCCGCAACTTCACCAACTGCGATTCCCTGCTGATCGGCGATCAGTGCGGCGCACACACCGTGCCCTACATGGAAGCCAAGAATTCGACCGCGCAGTTCGAGCACGAGGCCACCACCTCGAAGATTTCAGAGGACCAGAAGTTCTACGTCATGCAGCGCGGCATCCCCGAAGAAGAGGCGATCGCGCTGATCGTCAACGGCTTCGTCAAGGACGTCATCCAGCAGCTGCCGATGGAATTCGCGGTCGAGGCGCAGAAGCTGATCGGCATCAGCCTCGAGGGGAGCGTGGGGTGAGTGACGATGAGGCAGAGAACGGTCCGCCGTTGGTGGCACGCGTCCACCAGTTTGACAGGGATTCTGGTGAGCTACCCGACGACTATCGGGCTAAACTCGATGAGCGGATTTGCGGAGAATTGGCAACGTCGCTTGGCAACCACCTTCGGAGCTTTGCTGCCGAAAGCAAAGTCGCCGTCAGTATCGAAGTCGAAGCCAACCGAATTAGCGCTGGGCGCGAAGACGGCACGGAGTTGATGATCACAGTCTACGGCCATGAGATTTTTGAAATCACCAGGTGGCCGAATCCCGCCGACGCCGCCGAGGACGGAATTATGCGATTTGACTTGGCACCTGAACTTGAAAGCGACGTCGCCGTTACCCTAGCCCGGCGATATGTAGTTAACGGAACGATAGAGCAAGAGAATGCTTGAAATCAGAAACCTGCATGCCCGTATCGTCGACGACGGCACCGAGATCATCCGCGGCCTGAATCTTTCGGTGAAGGCCGGTGAGGTCGCCGCCATCATGGGGCCGAACGGCTCGGGAAAATCGACGCTGTCCTATATCCTTGCCGGGCGCGAGGATTATGAGGTCACCGAGGGCGACATCCTCTACAACGGCCAGTCGATCCTCGAAATGGAGCCCGCCGAGCGCGCAACCGCCGGCATCTTCCTCGCCTTCCAGTATCCGATGGAGATACCGGGCGTGGCGACGATGGAATTTTTGAAGGTTGCGATGAACGAGCAGCGCAAGGCGCGCGGCCAGGAGCCGCTGAAAATCCCGGAATTCCTCAAGCGCGTGAAGGAAGCGGCCGCCTCGCTCAACATGGACATGGCGATGCTGAAGCGGCCGCTCAATGTCGGCTTCTCCGGCGGCGAGAAGAAGCGTGCCGAGATCCTGCAGATGAAGCTGCTCGAGCCAAAGCTCTGCGTCCTCGACGAGACCGATTCCGGTCTCGATATCGACGCGCTGAAGATCGTCGCGGACGGCGTCAACACGCTGCGCTCGCCGGACCGCGCCATCGTCGTCATCACCCACTACCAGCGCCTGCTCCAATATATCGTGCCGGATACGGTGCACGTGCTCTACAGGGGCCAGGTGATCAAGTCGGGCGACAAGTCGCTGGCGCTCGACCTCGAGGCCAATGGCTATGCCGGCGTGATCGGGCAAGCCGCGTGAGATGCCAGCGAGCCTGGAAGGCAAGCCAAACAAGGCGATACTGATGAATATGCACACGACACCCCAGCGAACATTGGCCGAAACGGCGCTGATCGACGCCTTTGGCGAGCGGCTGTCGCTGCTGCCCGGCGACGGCGCGGTGATGCTGAAGCGCGACGACGCCATCGAGGCGATCAAGAGCGGCCTGCCGACGCGGCGCATCGAATCCTGGCATTATACGGACCTGCGCCGGCTGCTGACCTCGGTGCCGGACTTCGATCCGGCAGCGGTCGCGAAAGCCATTGCGCCGATCGTCGAAGGCTCCAGCGTTTTGCCGGTGCTGAACGGCGTTTCGAGCGCGAAATGGGCTGCTGTCGAGGGCGTCACGGTACAGCGCCTATCGGAGAAGCTGACCGACGGCAGCATCGCTCCGGGGTTGGATTCCTATGGCGCCGACGATGCCATCGGCGCGCTCAACACCGCTTTTGTCGCCGACGGCTATTTCGTCGACATCGCCGACGGTGCCCAACTGGACAAGCCGCTCGAATTGCAGAATTTGCAGGCCGGCGGACAGTCGCATGTGCGGCTGGCCGTCCGCGCCGGCGCCGGCGCCAAGTCTGTTATCGTCGAGCGCCAGGCAGGCGAGGGGGCGGCGCTGGTCAGTGCGGTCAGCCAGCTTGTGCTTGGCGAGGGCGCCGAAGTGACATGGCTCATTGTGCAGGAGCAGCCGGATACGGCGACGCATCTCGCCCAGTTCAAGGCGCATCTCGGCAAGAATTCGAAACTGACGCTGTTCGTCATGAATGCCGGCGGTAAGCTTGTCCGGCAGGAGGTCGTTGTGAAGACGACCGGCGAGGGCGCCGAATTCACCTTGCGCGGCATCAATCTGCTCGCCGGCGATACCCATACCGACGTCACCATGGTGCTCGACCACGCCGTACCGCATACGGCCTCGACGGAAGTCATCCGCAATGTGGTGACCGGCAAGGCGCGCGGCGTCTTCCAGGGCCGCATCAACGTCCATCAATATGCGCAGAAGACCAACGCCAAGATGGCCTGCAACACGCTGCTTTTGTCGGATGACGGCGAGTTCTCGACCAAGCCGGAGCTCGAAATCTTCGCCGACGACGTCGTCTGCGGCCATGGCGCGACCGTCACCGAGATCGACCACAGCCATCTGTTCTACCTGATGGCGCGCGGCGTCGACGAGAAGACCGCGCGCGGCTTGCTGGTCAAGGCCTTCGTCGCCGAAGTGATCGAGGAACTGGACGACGAGGCCATCGTCGAGGCGCTGGTAGCACGGCTCGACGATTGGTTTTTGACGCACGGGTAAAGTGGATGAGGGCCTGGCGCTTCGGCCAGCACCCCTCATCCGACCGAGCTTCGCTCGGCCACCTTCTCCCACAAGGGGAGAAGGAAACGCGCCTCTCCTTCTCCCCTTGTGGGAGAAGGTGGATTGGCGCGAAGCGCCAAGACGGATGAGGGGTGTTGGAAGGAACGCGGCAGCGCGGCAAGGACTTCGAGATGGACCAGAAAGTCGAAAACATCCCCTATGACGTCGAGGCGATCCGCCGCGACTTCCCGATCCTGTCGCGGCAAGTTTACGGCAAACCGTTGGTCTATCTCGACAATGGCGCCTCGGCGCAGAAACCACAGGCGGTGCTCGACGCTATCCAGCACGCCTATTCCCAGGAATATGCCAACGTCCATCGTGGCCTGCATTTCCTGTCGAATGCCGCGACCGACGCCTATGAGAAGGCTCGCGAGACGGTGCGCCGTTTCCTCAATGCGCCGAGCACCGACAATATCGTCTTCACCTCCAACACCACGGCGGCGATCAACACGGTTGCTTATGGTTTCGGCATGCCGAACATCGGCGAGGGCGACGAGATCGTGCTGTCGATCATGGAGCACCATTCCAACATCGTGCCGTGGCATTTCATCCGCGAGCGGCAGGGCGCCAAGCTGGTCTGGGTGCCGGTCGATGATCTCGGCGTCTTCCATATCGAGGAATTCGAGAAGCGGCTGACCGACCGCACCAGGCTGGTTGCCATCACCCATATGTCGAACGCGCTGGGCACGGTGACGCCGATCAAAGAGATCGTGCGCATTGCCCATGCCCGCGGCATTCCGGTGCTGGTCGACGGCAGCCAGAGCGCGGTGCATATGCCGATCGACGTGCAGGACCTCGACTGCGATTTCTTCGTCTTCACCGGCCACAAGGTCTATGGCCCGTCGGGCATCGGCGTGCTCTACGGCAAGAAGGATATTCTGGAGCGCATGCGCCCGTTCATGGGCGGCGGCGAGATGATCGAGGAGGTGACGCAGGACATCGTCACCTACAACGACCCGCCGCACCGTTTCGAGGCCGGCACGCCGCCGATCGTGCAGGCGATCGGGCTTGGTGCGGCGCTGGAATACATGGAAAAGGTCGGACGCGAGCGTATCGCCGCGCACGAGGCCGATCTGAAGGATTATGCGCATCAAAAACTGCGCGCCATCAACTCGCTGCGCATCTTCGGCGATGCCCCCGGCAAGGGTGCCATCATTTCCTTCGAGCTGCAGGGCATCCATGCCCATGACGTCTCGATGGTCATTGACCGGCAGGGCGTGGCGGTGCGCGCCGGCACCCATTGCGCGCAGCCGCTGTTGAAACGCTTCGGCGTAACATCCACATGCAGGGCATCGTTCGGCATGTATAATACCAGGGCCGAAGTCGATGCTTTGGCCGATGCGCTGGAAAAAGCGCGCAAGTTCTTCGGGTGACGATCATGGATGATGCCAGCCACACCGCCGAAAGCACGGCACTGGAAACGACGACCAATGCGGTGGTCTCCGGATCGGCCATTCCCGCCGACGAACTGGCGCGGCTGACCGACGACATCGTGTCGGCGCTGAAGACGGTCTACGACCCGGAAATCCCGGCCGACATCTACGAGCTCGGCCTCGTCTACAAGATCGACATCGAGGACGACCGCTCGGTCAAGATCGACATGACGCTGACCGCGCCGGGCTGCCCGGTGGCCGGCGAAATGCCGGGCTGGGTCGAAAACGCCGTCGGCGCCGTCGAAGGCGTCTCCGGCGTCGAGGTCAACATGACCTTCGACCCGCCCTGGTCGCCCGATCGCATGTCGGAAGAGGCGCAGGTGGCGGTGGGGTGGTACTAGCATCCGACCAGCCGGAGGCTGGCGCACTTGCGCCGGGTACAAAACTTCACCATTTTAGGTGAGCAATCATTCGGCAGGCCTTGAACCTGCAAGGAATGGAGAAGGAAAAAGAATGGGACGCTTCGCCGTCATCACCATGACCGAAAAGGCCGCCGACCGGGTGCGCGAGATCGTCGCGACCCGTGAGAACGCGCATGGCATTCGCCTTGGCATCAAGAAGGGCGGCTGCGCCGGCATGGAATATACGGTCGATCTGGTGACCGAGCCGAACACCAAGGACGATCATATCGAGCGCGATGGCGCCCATGTCTATGTCGCGCCGGAGGCGGCACTTTTCCTGTTCGGCACCGAGATGGACTTCGAGCAGACGACACTGCGAACCGGCTTCACCTTCCGCAATCCGAACCAGAGCTCGGCCTGCGGCTGCGGCGAATCGGTCGAATTGAAGCCGGCTGATCTGAAGGCACTGGCCGAGGCGCGCGAAGCAAGCGCGGCTTAGCGTCTCTGGTGATGAGTGCCGAGGCATATCGCTGGCGGTGTGCCTGTTGCGGTCAGGAATATACCGGGCTTCCAACAGATATGGCGTTCGGTGCGCCCGTGGACACGGACACGCTTGACGATGCCGCTCGAGCGACCTTTCGTAAGAATGAAGATTTCTGCGAGGTGCGCCGTGCGTCGGGGGTAACAGATCGGTTTGTTCGTTGCTTGCTGCCTCTGCCAGTGCCTCAGCTATCCAGCGAGTTCTGTTTCGGCGTATGGATGTCGGTCTCGGAAAAAAGCTGGGATCTATACCGAGATGGATATGACAGTGGCCAGTATGAAGAAGAACTCTGTTTTGGATATCTGATGCACAACATTCCTGAGTATCCCGGCTCGTTGCATCTGCATGCCAATGTTGTATTTCAGCCCGGTGATCAGCGTCCGAAGGTGTTTCTGCATGATGCAGATCATCCCTTGGTTGCGGCCCAACGCAGTGGGGTGGATGTGGCGCAGATAGAGCGCTGGGTGGCTCTCACGCACCGACCTAAGGCCGGGAGCAACTAATCCACCCACATCCCCGTTCGCTTGTGCCAGTCTGCGATCGACTCCTCCGGGTAGACATCGAAAACATTGTCGCCCTTGCCGATATCCGGCTCGACCCAGTTCGCCTTGTATTTCAGCATCAGATGCACCTTCTCCGGCGGCTTTGGCAGGTCTGTGTCGATCGCCGAGGCAAACGGATGCACCAGCTCCGGCCAGGTCGGATCGTAGAGCCAAAGTGCCGTCCCGCATTTCGTGCAGAAGTTCCGCTCGCCCGTCGAGGTCTCGCGTCGCGGGTGCTCGTCGTCCTCGATCTCGGCGCGGTAGACGCCGAGATGGCGCTTGCCCTGGATTTTCAGCGTCTCGTAATCGGCGCCGAGATTGATGGCAAAACCGCCACCGCCCTGCTGCTTGCGGCAGATCGAGCAGTAGCACAGCATGAATGGCACCGGCGTGTGGCTTTCCACCTCGAAACGTACGGCATTGCACCGGCAGGACCCTTTGAGCAGAAGCGGCATGAAAAACTCCGACGAAATTGATTCTGAACTTGTCAGGATGGTGCCGGTTGCGTCGATGACAAGGGGAAATCCGGGTGACATGATCGCCGCATGGACAACGAGCGCATAGAAGAGCTTTTCGAAGGCCTCGGCCCGGTCAGCATCCGCAAGCTGTTCGGCGGCAAGGGCATCTATTTCGACGGCGTCATCGTCGCCATCGTCATCCGTGGCGAATTGATGCTGAAGGCCGACGCCGAAAGCGCGCCCGATTTCGAAGCGGCCGGCTGCCGGCAATGGACCTATACCGGCTCGCGCCACGGCAAGCTCGTGTCGATGCCCTATTGGAGCGTTCCCGACAGCGCGTTCGACGATCCCGACGAGATGGCGATCTGGGCGCGTCGCGCCTACGAGGCAGGACGGCGCGCCGGCAAATAGGCTGCGTCATGCTTCGGCAATTCCGGGCCGCATTTCACGCCAGGTCCCGCGCCTCGGGCACGAGCGCCAGCGCTTCGGCAAAGCCAGCGCTGGTGAAGGCGGCACTCTCGACGACGAGCATCGCTGCGGCAATGCCTTCGCGCAGTGCCGCGCGCAGCGTCAGGCCGCGCAGCAGGGCAGCGATCGTGGCGCCTGCCAATGCGTCGCCGGCGCCGGCAGCATCGGTCCGCTTTTGCAGCGGCGGTGGCGAGATCGAGAACGCGCTCAATTCGTCGAAACCGAGCACTGGTTCGTCGCCGGCGGTGATCACGCCGCTTTTCAGCCCGGCGCGTCTCAGGCCGTCGACGATGCCTTGATCGATTTGGACGCCGGCGAGCACGCCGGCCTCGTGCCGGTTCATGAAGGCCATCGCCAGACGGTCGAGCACCGGCGTCAGCCGCGCCGCTTTGTTGGGCGAGACCGCAAGCGCAAACACCGGCTTGCCGGCGGCGAGTGCCGCCAGCCGCTCCAGCGCGGTCGACGGCAGGTTGGCGTCGCACAGCACCGCGTCGGCCGAACCGATCGCTTCCCGCACCTTGGCACGGCGGATCTGCTTGGGAAGCGCCAGCTCGTAGAGCACCATGTCGGCAAGGCCGGCGATCAGCCCGCCGCCGCTGTCGATCAGCATCGTATGGCTTGGCGTTGCTCGGTCGAGGAACACCGCCGACAGGTCGGCAACGCCGGCCTCGGTGACGGCGCGTAAAACCGTGTCGCCAAGGGCATCGCCGCCGCGCACCGAAAGCAGCGAGGCCGAGACGCCGCGGCGCACGGCACAGCGCAAGGCGTTGAAGACGGCGCCGCCGACATGCTCGCGCATCGTGCCCGGATTAGACGCTGCCGGCACGAAGGCGCCGGCAACCCGGCCGCGCCGCTCGATATAGGCGCCGCCCACGGCCAGGATCGTCGGGGATTTGATCATGCCGTCAAAATGCCCTTTAGCTGTTGCCCGGGGGGAGACTAGGTCGCCGGGCGGAACCCTGCAATCGCGGGTCCGATTCGGTTGGTGACGGCAACGGCGCCGCATGCGAGGCGAGACACATCGGAAGCAATAATTGCGAAACAAAAATAGAACAAATAGGGATATGCGTTATTTTTCAAACCCTTGGTGCTCATTGACAAATGAGAACAAATGAGGTACATTCTTTTAAGGATTGCGGGATTGTCCGGCCTCCATTGACGACCACGGGGTGATGTATCATGGCTCAGAATTCTTTGCGGCTTGTAGAGGACAAAGCGGTGGACAAATCAAAGGCTCTGGATGCGGCGCTGTCGCAAATCGAGCGTGCCTTCGGCAAGGGCTCGATCATGCGGCTCGGCGCGAACGAGCAGGTCGTCGAGATCGAAACGGTGCCGACCGGCTCGCTTGGGCTGGACATCGCGCTTGGCGTCGGCGGCCTGCCGCGCGGCCGCATCGTCGAGATCTACGGGCCGGAAAGCTCGGGCAAGACGACGCTGGCGCTGCACACGGTGGCCGAAGCCCAGAAGAAGGGCGGCATCTGCGCCTTCGTCGATGCCGAGCACGCGCTCGACCCGGTCTATGCCCGCAAGCTCGGCGTCGATCTCGAAAACCTGCTGATCTCGCAGCCCGATACCGGCGAGCAGGCGCTGGAGATCTGCGACACGCTGGTGCGCTCCGGCGCCATCGACGTGCTGGTGGTCGATTCGGTGGCGGCGTTGACGCCGCGGGCGGAAATCGAAGGCGAGATGGGCGATTCGCTGCCCGGCCTGCAGGCCCGCCTGATGAGCCAGGCACTGCGCAAGCTCACCGCCTCGATCTCGCGCTCCAACACCATGGTCATCTTCATCAACCAGATCCGCATGAAGATCGGCGTCATGTTTGGTTCGCCCGAGACGACGACCGGCGGCAATGCGTTGAAATTCTATGCCTCGGTCCGCCTCGACATCCGCCGCATCGGCTCGGTCAAGGATCGCGACGAGGTCGTCGGCAACCAGACCCGCGTCAAGGTCGTCAAGAACAAGCTGGCGCCGCCCTTCAAGGTGGTCGAGTTCGACATCATGTATGGCGAGGGCGTCTCCAAGACCGGCGAGCTGGTCGATCTCGGCGTCAAGGCGGGCGTGGTCGAAAAGTCGGGCGCCTGGTTCTCCTACAATTCGCAGCGTCTTGGCCAGGGCCGCGAAAACGCAAAACTGTTCCTGCGCGACAATCCCGACACGGCGCGCGAGATCGAGCTGGCGCTACGGCAGAATGCCGGACTGATCGCTGAGAAATTCCTTGAGAACGGCGGCTCCGAAAGCAGCGACGACGGTTTCGAGGACGACGCTGGGGTGATGTAGGGCAAGCGACGCCTCGCTGAGCCTCAGCCAGGTTTCGATTTGATGTTTTGATTTTGAGTTTGCGTAATCGATGCGTTTCGAACCGCCGGCCCAGGGCCGGCGGTTCGCGTTTGACGGCGAGGCAGACGCATTTCAAGGCGCTGGTGAAAGCCGGGATTTGAGCCCATTTGGTGTTTCTGGACAGGCTGCGGTGCGACCGCTAAAAGGCCATGTCTATTTTCCGCCGGCAGCCGGCGGTTCTCTCGAAAAGGCAGTATTCATGAGTGGCGTCAACGAGATCCGGTCGGCATTTCTCGACTATTTTCGCAAGGAAGGTCACGAGGTCGTCGCGTCAAGCCCGCTGGTGCCGCGCAATGACCCGACGCTGATGTTCACCAATGCCGGCATGGTGCAGTTCAAGAACGTTTTCACCGGTCTGGAGAAGCGGCCCTATTCGCGCGCCACGACCGCCCAGAAGAGTGTTCGCGCCGGCGGCAAGCACAACGACCTCGACAATGTCGGCTACACCGCGCGCCACCTGACCTTCTTCGAGATGCTCGGCAATTTCTCCTTCGGCGACTATTTCAAGGAGCGGGCCATAGAGCTTGCCTGGAACCTGATCACCAGGGAGTTCGGGCTGAAGAAGGACAAGCTGCTGGTCACCGTCTACCACACCGACGACGAGGCGGCCTCGTACTGGAAGAAGATCGCCGGCCTTTCGGACGATCGCATCATCCGCATCGCGACTTCGGACAATTTCTGGGCGATGGGCGACACCGGGCCTTGCGGGCCGTGTTCGGAGATATTCATCGACCGTGGCGAGCATATCTGGGGCGGCCCTCCCGGCAGCCCCGAGGAGGATGGCGACCGTTTCCTTGAATTCTGGAACCTGGTGTTCATGCAGTACGAACAGGTGACGAAGGACGAGCGCGTCGACCTGCCGCGTCCGTCGATCGACACAGGCATGGGCCTCGAGCGCATGGCATCCATCCTGCAAGGGGTTGAAAGCGTCTTCGAAACCGACCTGTTCCGCCACCTGATCGACGCTGCGTCGTCGGCGCTTGGCAAAAGTCCGGATGCGGGCACCGTCGCATCGTTCCGCGTCATCGCCGACCATTTGCGTTCGTCCTGCTTCCTGGTCGCCGACGGCGTGCTGCCGTCCAACGAAGGACGCGGCTACGTGCTTCGTCGCATCATGCGCCGCGCCATGCGCCACGCGCAGTTGCTCGGCGCCCGCGATCCGCTGATGTGGCGCCTGGTGCCGGCACTGGTCCGCGAGATGGGCCAAGCCTACCCGGAACTGGTGCGCGGCGAACAGATGATCACCGAAACGCTGAAGCTTGAGGAAACTCGTTTCCGCAAGACGCTGGTGCGCGGCTTGGGCTTGCTTTCCGAGGCGACGGAAAAGCTGGCCTCCGGCGACATGCTGGATGGCGAGACAGCGTTCAAGCTCTACGACACCTATGGCTTTCCGCTCGATCTGACGCAGGATGCGCTGCGCCAGCGCAACATCTCGGTCAACCTTGCCGGCTTCACCGAGGCGATGGAGCGGCAGAAGGCGGAGGCGCGCAAAAGCTGGGCTGGTTCCGGTGAGGCCGCAACCGAGACGATATGGTTCGCGGTGCGTGAGGAGACCGGCGCCACCGAATTCCTGGGTTATGAGACCGAGCAGGCCGAAGGCCTCATCCAGGCGCTGGTCAAGGACGGCAAAACCGTCGACAGCGCCGGCAAGGGTGACGCCGTTGCCGTGGTTGTCAACCAGACGCCGTTCTATGGCGAGTCCGGTGGCCAGATGGGCGATACCGGCGTCATTTCGGGCGACGGGTTCTCGATCGAGATATCCGATACCCAGAAGAAGGCCGATGGGCTTTTCGTCCATCTCGGCAAGGTGGCTAACGGCACGGTCAAGACGGGCGCGACCGTCGAGCTGAAGGTGGACCACGCGCGTCGCACCAGGCTGCGCGCGAACCATTCCGCCACGCATCTGATCCATGAGGCGCTGCGCGAGGTGCTGGGTACCCATGTGGCGCAGAAGGGCTCGCTGGTTGCGCCCGAGCGTCTGCGCTTCGACATCTCCCACAACAAGCCGATCTCGCATGACGAGCTCGAAGAGGTAGAGCGCATGGCGAACGAGATCGTCGTTCAGAACGGCCCTGTAACCACGCGGCTGATGTCTGTCGACGACGCCATTGCCGAAGGCGCCATGGCGCTGTTTGGCGAGAAATATGGCGATGAAGTGCGCGTCGTTTCGATGGGCACGGGCTTGCATGGCGCCAAGGCCAACCGGCCTTATTCGGTCGAGCTATGCGGCGGCACGCATGTCAGGGCGACCGGCGATATCGGCCTGGTGCGCATCCTGTCCGACAGCGCGGTCGCTGCCGGCGTGCGCCGCATCGAGGCGTTGACCGGCGAGGCGGCCAGAAAGCATCTCGACGAACAGGACAAGCGGTTGAAGGCGGCCGCCGCCGCGCTGAGGATTTCGGTGGCCGATGTGCCGGCTCGCGTCGAGGCGCTGCTGGACGAACGCAAGAAGCTCGAAAAGGAGCTGACAGAGGCGCGCAAGAAGCTGGCGCTGGGCGATCGCTCGCCAGCCGGTGTGCCTGCGGAAAACGAAACCATTGCCGGTGTCGGTTTTCTCGGCAAGGCGGTATCGGGCGTCTCGCCAAAGGATCTTAAGCCGTTGGCCGATGCCGGCAAGAAGTCCCTCGGCTCCGGCATCGTCGTCTTTGTCGGCGCCGGCGAGGACAACAAGGCAAGCGTCGTCGTCGCCGTCACCGATGATCTGACCGGCCGCTTCAGCGCCATCGATCTGGTGCGCGTCGCCTCCGCGGCATTGGGCGGGCAGGGCGGCGGCGGGCGACCCGACATGGCTCAGGCCGGCGGCCCGGACGCCTCGAAGGCCGAAGACGCGATCGCTGCGGTGAAGGCGGCTCTCGAAGCGGCGTGAACCTGCACCGGGGCGGCACGGCCGAAATGGCGTGCCGCCCAGCGGATATCTTTGAGGGCCGATATGCCGACGCTGACGATGTATCAGGTCGATGCCTTTGCCGAACGGGCCTTCCAGGGTAACCCTGCCGCCGTTCTCCTTTTAGAGGAATGGCTATCGGAGCAGGTAATGCAGGCCATCGCCAACGAAAACAATCTTCCTGAAACCGCGTTTGTGCGGCCGAATGGCAAAGGTTGGGATTTGCGCTGGTTCACGCCGGTCCATGAAGTCGACTTCTGCGGCCACGCCACTCTTGCGGCCGCCCATGTGCTGGCTACGGAATACAATGGTCAGGGCGAAATGGCCTTCGCCACTCGGGTCGGCGAGCTGCGGGTTTCCCGGTGGGAAGGGGGCTATCAGCTCGATCTGCCTTGTTTTCCGCCGCAGCCCGTCGAGGAAGAGCTGAACTCGGCGCTGCAAGCGATATTGCCTCAGCGGCCGGTTGCGAGCTTCCGCAATTTCGAGAACCTGTTTGTCGAGCTTGCCGACGAGACAACCGTGCGATCTTTCGTTCCCGATCTGCTCAGGATCGGACGTTTTCATCCTCTCGGCCTGGTTATTACCGCGCCTGGGCGAGCCCACGATTTCGTCTCCCGTTACTTCGTGCCTGGGGCGGGCATTCCCGAGGATCCGGTAACCGGCTCCATTCATGCGACGCTGGTGCCTTACTGGTCTGAAAAACTCGGCAAGACGCATCTGTCGGCATTCCAATGCTCGCAGCGCGGCGGGCATTTGCTATGCGAACTGGCCGGAGATCGCGTGCTGATCACAGGCCGTGCGAAGACCTTCATGAAGGCGGAGATCTACCTTCCCGATTAAGCGGCTTGGCTCCGGTTCCTCGCCCCCACGAAGTGGGGGAGAGGTGGCCGCGAAGCGGCCGGAGAGGGGGCCTGCGCAATCAAAAGGCGCTTTAGGAATGCGCCGATTTCCCCTCTCCGTCTCGGCTTCGCCGAGCCACCTCTCCCCGCAAGCGGGGCGAGGAACCCAGGTCGTGCGAAGTTGCCGCGCCTCGCGGCGGTTTCACCCTGCCTTTTCGGTTTTCGCAAAACTCGCGCGTTGAGTGATGCGCGCATACCAATCCCGAATCTCGGCAAACTCGGCCAGCAGGGCTTGTCCCTCGGCGACCTTGACGAAATAGCCGATGATCGGTGCGGCGTGCAGGTCGGCCAGCGTCAGGTCCGTTCCCAACAGCCAAGGCCCTTCGGCTTTCAGCGAAGAGAGCGCCTGCAATGCCGTTCTTGCCTGCCGCAACCCGTTGGCGATCACCGCTTCGTTGGGCGGCGTTGTTTCCAGCCGCTCGACAGCGACATCCCAGACCATGGTCCTGTAGGCATAGGCGTCGAGCAGGCCGGTGATCTGGTTCATGCGTGCTCGAGGCCGGGCTTCGACCGGTTGCAGCGCCGGGCCGCCAAAGGCTTCGTCGACATAACGGGCAATCGCGCCGGTCTCGTAGAGGCGAAAGCCGTCATGCTCGAAGGCCGGGATGCGGCCGAACGGCTGGTGCTCGAAATACCAGCCGGGAATGCCGTCCGCGGCAAAGATGTCGACGGGCACGAGCTCGTAGCCGGCGCCCTTTTCCTCCAGCACCAGCTGGACGATGCGCACATAGACGCTGTAGTCCGCGCCGTAGACGACTGGCTTGCCCATGCTGGTTGGGCTCAGGCCATCGCTTTCTGCAAATTCTCGTCGATCTTGTCGAGGAAGCCGGTGGTCGAAAGCCATGGCTGGTCGGGGCCGATCAGCAGCGACAGGTCCTTGGTCATGAAGCCGGACTCGACCGTCTGGATGCAGACCCTTTCCAGCGTCTCGGCAAAGCGCCTCAGTTCGGCATTGTCGTCGAGCTTGGCGCGGTGCGCGAGGCCGCGCGTCCAGGCAAAGATCGAGGCGATCGAATTGGTCGAGGTCTCCTCGCCCTTCTGGTGCTGGCGATAGTGGCGGGTGACGGTGCCGTGCGCGGCTTCCGCCTCGACGGTCTTGCCGTCCGGCGTCATCAGCACCGAGGTCATCAGGCCGAGCGAGCCGAAGCCTTGCGCCACCGTGTCGGACTGCACGTCGCCGTCATAATTCTTGCAGGCCCAGACATAGCCACCCGACCATTTCAGGCTGGAGGCCACCATGTCGTCGATCAGCCGGTGCTCGTACCAGAGCTTCTTAGCTTTGAATTCTGTTTCGAACTCCGCCTCGTAGACCTCCTGGAAGATGTCCTTGAAGCGGCCGTCATAGGCTTTGAGGATGGTGTTCTTGGTCGAGAGGTAGACGGGGTAATTACGCAGCAGGCCGTAGTTCAGGGAGGCGCGGGCGAATTCGCGGATCGATTCGTCGAGATTGTACATGGCCATGGCGACGCCGGCGCCGGGTGCGTCGAAGACGTCGTGCTCGATCACCTGGCCGTCCTCGCCGACGAATTTGATCGTCAGCTTGCCCTTGCCGGGGAAGCGGAAGTCGGTGGCGCGGTACTGGTCGCCGAAGGCGTGGCGGCCGACGATGATCGGCTTGGTCCAGCCGGGCACCAGCCGCGGCACGTTCTTCATGATGATCGGCTCGCGAAAGATGGTGCCGCCGAGGATGTTGCGGATGGTGCCGTTCGGCGACTTCCACATCTTCTTCAGCTTGAATTCCTCGACGCGCTGCTCGTCGGGCGTGATCGTCGCGCATTTCACGCCGACGCCGTATTTCTTGATGGCATTGGCCGAATCGATGGTCACCTGGTCGTTGGTGGCGTCGCGGTGCTCGATGCCGAGGTCGTAATATTCGAGCTTGAGATCGAGATAAGGGTGGATCAGCTTGTCCTTGATGAACTGCCAGATGATGCGGGTCATCTCGTCGCCGTCGAGTTCGACGACCGGGTTCGCCACCTTGATCTTCGCCATGGAAAGAATGCCTCGCTTTTGGGGAACGGAACGGCCTTGCCCGCACGGCTGCCGGCCCTGGGATGCGGCCCGTATATCAAAGGCTTTTTGGCCGCGCAAACGGCGAACCGCGCCGTAGTGTCGGCATTCCTTGCGAAAGCTTCATTTTCGCCGCCATATGTGGCAGGGACTGCGAAATGCCGCAAACAGCAGTTCACTGACAACCATGGCCGCTACCCAGGATCCCGCCACCCCTCTTGCCTCCGGAACTCCAGCGTTCGGACCGGCGATCATCCTGGTCGAGCCGCAGCTCGGCGAGAATATCGGCATGGTTGCGCGCGCCATGGCCAATTTCGGCCTTACCGAGCTGCGGCTCGTCAATCCGCGCGACGGCTGGCCGAGCGAGAAGGCGCGTGCCGCCGCAAGCCGCGCCGACCACGTCATCGATGCAGTCACGGTGTTCGATGACCTCGCCTCGGCGATTGCCGATTTGAACTTCGTCTTCGCCACCACGGCGCGCGCGCGCGACAATTTCAAGCCGGTGCGCGGTCCGGTCGAGGCGGGCAGGGCGCTGCGCGCGCGGCAGCGGGCCGGCCAGCGCACCGGCATCCTGTTCGGCCGCGAGCGCTTCGGCCTCTATAATGACGAGGTCGGCCTTGCCGACGAGATCGTCACTTTCCCCGTCGATCCAGCCTTCTCCTCGCTCAACATCGCCCAGGCTGCCCTGCTGATGTCCTATGAATGGATGAAGTCCGGCCTGGAAGACGAGACCAGGACCAACTTCTCCGGCCCCGAAATGCCGCCGGCTGCCAAGGAAGAATTGCACGGCCTGTTGGCGTATCTGGAAGGTGCACTGGAGGCGCGCGGCTATTTCCGCCCGGCAGCGAAGAAGCCGAAGATGGTCGACAATTTGCGTGCAGTGCTGACCCGCCCCGGCTTTGCTGAGCCGGAGCTCAAGGTGCTGCGCGGCATACTATCATCGCTGGACAGGTTCTCGCCGGCCATGCCGCGCGGCGACGGATCGCCCGGCGACGATCCAAGGCGGCTCCCGGCGGCGGCCCGGCGCGCTGGCAGGGCGACAGACAAAGACTAGCCTCGGAACGACCCATACCTCACCAGTAACCGAATGTTATTTGGTGTGATCCATTGTCTGGAAAACGATGGATCCTTTCGATGTTCAATTCAAATATCGGGCGTCTTCGCTTTTTCTTCTATTCCGCGGCCTTGCTGGTTGCGGAAATCGTGACATTCGTGCTGTGCGTCGTGGGGACCGTCGGCTTCGAGGGTTTGGCCAATTCGAAACCCGGTCCTTCCAGGGAAGGGCTGGCCGCGGCTGTTCTCGTTACCTCGCTGGTGATCGTTCTGTTCCGCGCGAATTTCGCCTGGCGTCGAAGCCGCGACGCGCAAGGGTCGGGTTGGATCCTTTGGTCGTATATCGTGTTCTCGACGCTGTTCGCGATCCTGCAGGCCGGCACTGTTCTTGTCGTAAAATTCGACGGCGAAGATTCGCATTCCGGCCTTAACCTGCTGGGATTGGCTCTTGTCGGGCTGTGGGCCGTCATCTTGGCGGGCAAGCCGGCGGGCGGTGGCTCTGCGGATATGGCGTCATCCCTGAGTTTCGACGATTTCGACCCGCCCGGGCCGCTGCGCGGCGCCGCCGCGCTCCATTCAGCGTCAGCCGCCGGCGCGACGGCCCTGGCTCCAGCCTACGCCACGCGGGCCGCGCCGGTGCCGTCGAACCACCCTGCATCTCAACCTGCATCTCCGGCGAACGGCCGGCCGCGGCCCGGCGGCTTCGGCAAGCGCGGCCTTGTGTGACCGGCTCGCCGCATCAAGGCCATGATGGTTCCACATAGAAGCGGCCGGGATAAAGCATCATTGGCCGAAGCAGAAAGCATGGGCCGGGCCTTCCCTCGTGATCTCGTTTGTGATTCCCAGCCCTTAGTGATTCCCAGCCCTTAGTGACTCAATGACAATGACCGATCCATCGAGCGCCCGTCCGATCCTGATGTTCGATTCCGGCATTGGCGGCCTCACCGTGCTGCGTGAGGCGCGCGTGCTGATGCCTGACCGCCGCTTCATCTATGTCGCCGACGACGCGGCGTTCCCCTTCGGCGGCTGGGAGGAACCGGCGCTGAGAACACATATCCTGGAGTTGTTCGTCAGGCTGCTCGACCGGTTTTCGCCGGCCATTTCGGTCATCGCCTGCAACACCGCCTCGACACTGGTCATCGATGCCTTGCGCGAGCGGTTTCCCGGCCACCCTTTCGTCGGCACCGTGCCGGCCATTAAGCCGGCGGCGGAACGCACGCGCTCGGGCCTGGTTTCGGTGCTGGCGACGCCCGGCACCGTCAAGCGCCAGTACACGCGCGACCTGATCAGCAAATGGGCGCAGAAATGCCACGTCCGCCTGGTCGGCAGCGACAGGCTGGCTGGATTGGCCGAAGCCTATATGCGCGACGGTTTTGTCGACGAGGACGCCGTGCGCGCCGAGATCGCGCCGTGCTTCGTCGAGCATGACGGGCTGCGCACCGACATCGTCGTGCTTGCCTGCACCCATTATCCGTTTTTGGCCAACCGCATGCGCAAGACAGCACCGTGGCCGGTCGACTGGCTCGACCCGGCCGAGGCGATCGCACGCCGCGCGCTGTCGCTGCTTGCCGATACCGAGGCCCGCTATCGCAGAGAGGCACTGCCGGAAGGCGCCGACCTTGCATTCTTCACCTCGAACAGCGCCGATTTTCCGACGCGCCGGCTGATGCAGGGATTTGGCCTGGCGATATCCTGACCGCAGGCAATTTTCGCTTTGGGAACATCACACCGGACAATGCGTTTTCCCCTCATTGGAAACAGGAGAAACCATCATGCCAGCCACCTCAAAAGCCCAGCAGAAAGCGGCCGGCGCGGCATTGTCAGCCAAGCGCGGCGAGACCAAGAAGGGCGCGCTCATAGGCGCGTCGAAGGGAATGTATAAATCCATGAGCGAAAAACAGCTCGAGGAATTCGCCGAGACCAAGCGCAAGGGCCTGCCGGAAAAGAAGTCGAAACACTGATCGACTGGCCATTCTGACGGCGGATGCCGGTCAATAAAAGGCCCGCGGCTGAGCCGCGGGCCATGAAGTCTCAACGGGCGAGGACGAAAATTACCAGTTCCAGCCCCACCCGCAGCGCCGCACTTTGTAGCGGATCACCTTGCGATGACCGTGGCGCCACACCACCTTCTTCTTGACCACGATGCGGCAGACCTGGTGATGCCTGTGCCCATGCCAATGCCGGGCCTGCGCCGGCTCGGGCGCGACCGCCATCGTGCCGGCCATCACCGCGGCTCCTACCAACGTAAGGAAGAACTTCTTCATACGAATTCCAGCTCCTCTGACTTCAGTCCCTTCCTGATGCCGCTGGCGCAACCTCCCGCCACATCCGGCACGTTCTACAACCGTAACACTATCCGGTTCGGCGATTCGCGCCAGCCGGAAGCTTGACAGCGGTTAAATCTCCGTTTAACCAGCCCACCAACACCGGGCCGCAATGCCCGGTGGTTTTCTTTATGTGTGCGAGACGTTTGGGAAGCCGGTTTTACTTTCCCTATGTCTTGTTTGAAATGACGTGTCCCGTGGGTTTTCCGTCGCGTTGCGTGGAAAACCCTGTCAGGTCTCGAAAACGGAGGCCAGAGGAGGGCGCGTTTCCTTCACCCGGACCATGAGGTTCCGGGTGCATTGTTTTGAAAGGGAATGCGATGAGCAAGCGCGAATCCGCGAAGTACAAGATCGACCGCCGTCTTGGCGAAAACATCTGGGGCCGCCCGAAGTCCCCGGTCAACAAGCGTGAATACGGCCCCGGCCAGCATGGCCAGCGCCGCAAGGGCAAGCTTTCCGATTTCGGCCTACAGCTGCGCGCCAAGCAGAAGCTGAAGGGCCACTATGGCGACGTTTCGGAAAAGCAGTTCCGCAAGGTCTATGAAGAGGCGGACCGCCGCAAGGGCGACACCTCGGAGAACCTGATCGGCCTGCTCGAATCGCGCCTCGACGCAGTCGTCTATCGCGCCAAGTTCGTGCCGACCATCTTTGCGGCGCGCCAGTTCGTCAATCATGGCCACGTCAACGTCAACGGCAAGCGCGTCAACATCGGCTCGTACCGCTGCAAGCCGGGCGATGTCATCGAAGTGCGCGAGAAGTCGAAGCAGCTGGTCATCGTGCTGGAATCGGTGGGCCTGGCCGAGCGCGACGTGCCCGATTACATCGAGGCCGATCACAACAAGATGACCGCGGCTTTCACGCGCATCCCCGGCCTGGCGGACGTTCCGTTTGCCGTGCAGATGGAACCGAACCTGGTCGTCGAATTCTATTCGCGCTGATCGGCGCGTTCGTCGCGATACAATCGAAGGCCGCCCGTCGAGGCGGCCTTTTCTTTTTTCGTTTCCTTTTCCGCGGCGTGATTCCGAAATCGATTTCGGTTTTCGGTCCGATGCGCTACTGCGGGCGGCAACAGGATCTTGGGGCCGACGCGCCATGAATATGCTGCCAGACGCCGAAACACTCGAACCGGTCGCCGACACCGAAGGCGGCTTTCATCCGCTGTTTGCCGATGTGCCGTCCTCCGTCGAGTTCAACAAGCTGCGCAAGCGGCTGTTGCGGCTTGCCCGCCAGGCGATCGACGATTTCGCCATGGTGAGACCCGGCGACCGTTGGCTGGTCGCACTGTCGGGCGGCAAGGATTCCTACGGCCTGCTTGCCGTTCTGCTCGATCTCAAATGGCGCGGGCTGCTGCCGGTCGAGCTGTTGGCCTGCAATCTCGACCAGGGCCAGCCGAACTTTCCCAAGCACATATTGCCCGACTATCTCGACAGCTATGCCATTCCGCATCGCATCGAATATCAGGACACCTATTCGGTGGTCACCGACAAGCTGGCCGAGGGCAGCACCTATTGCTCGCTGTGCTCGCGGCTGCGGCGCGGCCATCTCTATCGCATTGCCCGCGAGGAGGGGTGCTCGGCGCTGGTCCTCGGTCATCACCGCGAGGACATACTGGAAACCTTCTTCATGAACCTGTTCCATGGCGGACGCCTCGCCGCCATGCCGCCGAAGCTGCTCAATGACGAAGGCGATGTCATGGTGCTGCGGCCGCTCGCCTATTGTGCGGAAGCGGATCTCGAGAAATTCGCCGGCGCCATGAAATTCCCGATCATTCCGTGCGATCTGTGCGGTAGCCAGGAAGGCCTGCAGCGCAACGCCATGAAGGCGATGCTCGACGACATCGAGAAGCGCATGCCCGGACGCAAGGACACGATGATCCGCGCCATGACCAATGTGCGGCGTTCGCATCTGCTCGACAGGAAGCTGTTCGATTTCGCCGCCCTCAACGAAACCCTCACCACCAGGCGTCCCGATGACATTTGACGATAGCGCGATCGACTGGCTTGCAGACCTTCTGTCGGAAGCCGCCGTCGCCGAGATCATGCCGCGCTTTCGCCGGTTGAGCGAGGGCGACGTCCGTCGCAAGACCTCGGCCGCCGATCTCGTCACCGAGGCCGACGTCAATGCCGAACGGCTCATCACCGCCAGGCTGCGCCAGCGTTATCCCCACGCAATGATCGTCGGCGAGGAGGCCTGCTCCGACGACCCGACGCTGCTCGACGGTCTCGGCGATGCCGAACTCGCCTTCGTCATCGACCCGGTCGACGGCACCTTCAACTTCGCCTCCGGCGTGCCGCTGTTCGGCGTCATGCTTGGCGTCGTGGTCAAGGGCGAGACGGTCGTCGGCATCATTCACGATCCCGTCGGCAAGGATTGGCTGATCGGCGTTAGTGGCGCCGGCAGCCATATCCGCCATGCCCATGGCAATCTGGAAAAGGTCCATGTCGCCAAACCGGCGCCGATGTCGGAAATGACCGGTGCGGTCTCATGGCACTACGTGCCCGAGCCGGACCGCTCACGTTTGGCGCGCAACCAGACCAAGTCGCTATCGCAGTTCAATTATCGCTGCGCCGCCCACGAATACCGCCTGCTGGCCAGCGGCCACGGCCATTTCGTCGTCTACAACAAGCTGATGCCCTGGGATCACCTGCCTGGCGTGCTGATCCATGCGGAGGCGGGCGGCCATGCCGCGCGCTTCGACGGCAGCGCCTATCTGCCGTCGCATGTCGGAGGTGGCCTGCTGGTCGCGCCGGACCGGGAGAGCTGGCGGGAGCTGCGCCGCGAGCTCTGGGCGGAATAACTCTTCGCTGCCAAAGTTGTCCAATCCTGTGCGAAACCGGAGACCTCGAATGAAACCTCGGTCCGCAATTGTTGCAACGGCCTTTGCCCTTGCCTTGGTTGCCGGTGTCAATGAAGCAAGCGCTGGGGAACGCGCATGTCGCAGTCCCGACTCCGTCGACACCATAGACGAGATGTTCTCCGCGATCTTCGCCTGTTGGAAGCCGCCGCCCGGAACCGCGGGCATGACCCTGACGCTGCAGTTCTCAATTCGCCGAAACGGCACGCTTATCGGCAAACCGCGCGCCACTTATTCCCATCTAGGGGACGATGGTCCACTCAATCGGGCCTTCGTGGCTTCCGTCCTCGAGGCGCTCGACAAGGCTCTCCCACTGCCCGTTTCGGACAGCATGGGTGGAGCAATCGCAGGACGTACGCTGTTCCCACGCTTCACCGCGGTCAGTGAGGGTGCATCCTAGGCGCGCCCGGCAATGTGCATTAGACCGGCGGGTTATGCGGCTGGAACAGTCTGCCGCGCTCGGCCAGCAGGATCATCAGCAGCGCCGCCACCGACACGCTGCAGAACCCGGCGGCCAGCGGCGTCACCGTGCCGTTGAAGGCTTGGCCGATCAGCGTGCCGAGAATGCCGCCAAGAAATGTCTGCATGAACCCAAGGATCGACGATGCAGTGCCGGCCAGGTGCCCCAGCGGCTCCATGGCAAGCGCGTTGAAGTTCGCGCCAAGCGCGCCGAACGGGACCATGGCGCAGGCAAAGAAGGTAATGAAGAGCCAGAGCGGCATCTTTATTTCGATGGAAACGACCAGCCAGGCAAGGCTGATGGCCAGAAACAGCAGCAGCGCGCTTTGCGACAGACGGCGCATGCCGATGCGGCCGACGAGGCGCGAGTTGAGGTAGTTCGAAAAAGCAAGTACGCCGGCAACCCCCGCGAAGATGACGGGGAACATCTCGCCGACATTGAACACGCTGACATAGATCTGCTGGGCCGAGGCGATGAAGCCGAACATGGCGCCGAAGATGAAGGTGCTGGCGAAGGCATAGCAGAGCGCGATGCGGTTGGTGAGAACGATGCGGAAGCCGCCGATGATGGAGGACAGCGTCAGCGGCCGGCGATATTCGGGGTGTAGTGTCTCGGGTAGGCGCAGCAGCGACCAGGCGGACACGATCAGCGCGCCGGCTGCCATGGTGACGAAGATCACATGCCAGGTCGCAAACAGCATGATGAACTGGCCGATACCGGGCGCCACCACCGGAATGGCCATGAACACCATGAAGATCAAGGACATGACTTCGGCCATGCGCCGTCCGTCGAACGTATCGCGCACGATCGAGACGGCAATGACGCGCGTCGCCGCCGCGCCGATGCCTTGCACCGCCCGGCATAGCAGAAGCGTGGTGAATGACGGGGCGATTGCCGCAGCGCCGGCCGCCACGACGTAGATCACCAGCCCTGCGACAAGCGGCGCGCGGCGCCCGAAACGGTCCGAGATCGGCCCGAAGAACAGCTGTCCGCCGCCAAAGCCAAGGATGTAGGCGGTGACCACATATTGCCGGTGGTTTTCATTTTCGACGCCAAGCGAAGCGCCGATCTGCTGCAGCGCCGGCAAAATAATGTCGATGGCCAGCGAATTGAGCGCCATCAGCGCCGCGCACAGCGCAATGAATTCCCAGCGCGGAATGGGCAAGGTGCTTGCCTTTTGCTGCGCTTGTGCTTGCTGATCCACGGCCAGTCCGATCCTCAAACGAAAATGCGCCGGCTGGCCGACGCATCCATTCGTTGATTGCCCGATAGCGGGCAGAAATTTTTGCCAAGGTGGGGGCTGCCCCGGCGTTTAGCGCATGACCCCCGAAAATCGCAGGCGGAAGGTCATACGCAGAAACAGAAGTCAGGCGGCGCCTTTGACGCTGACGCCCTTTTCGACGAGGAAGGTCTGCAATTCGCCCGCCTGGAACATCTCGCGGATGATGTCGCAGCCGCCGACGAACTCGCCCTTGACGTAGAGCTGCGGGATGGTCGGCCAGTTGGAATAGTCCTTGATGCCTTGCCGCAGTTCAGCCGACGTCAGCACGTCGACGCCCTTATAGTCGGCGCCGATATAGTCGAGGATCTGCACGACCTGGCCGGAAAATCCGCATTGCGGGAAGCCGGGCGTGCCCTTCATGAAGAGAACGACGTCGTTGCCCTTCACTTCATTGTCGATGTAGTCGTTGATGCCGCTCATGGAATACCCTTTCATGCCTGTGGGAGTCAGGCTCGAACATTACCCTTCAAATAAACCCATGGGTTGCGCGAAACAAGGTGTTTGCCGCCTTGCCATGCAAATGGCGCAAAGGAACGTCTGATCTTGTGCCAAGCCGTTGGCCACCATCTTTCCCGAGGCGCGATGAAAAGACGATATCTCGCCGGGTTCCTCCTCGCCGTTCTGTTCGCCGCACTGTCCTTGATCTGGTGGGCCAGGTCGCCGAGACAGCCATCTCTGGTCGTCGGCGGTGAATTACCGGCGCCGTGCCGCGACGCGAGCTTCGAGGCGGTCGCCTATGTCGTCTGCGAAATCGATCTGCGCCACTATGACATCGGTGTGTTCCACGCAGGCCTCGACGGCAAGGCTTTCGGTTCACTGGACAAATTCGACAAGGCGATGGCGGATCAGGGCCGGCCGGTGCTGCTCGCCATGAATGCCGGCATGTATCACCAAGACCTGACTCCGGTCGGCCTTCTCGTCGAAGACGGCCGGGAGAAGGCGACGATCAACGTCGCCGACAGCGAAGGGAATTTCTTCCTGAAACCGAACGGCGTCTTCCTGGTCCGGAAGGACGGCAAGGCGGCGGTCATGGAGACAAGCGCCTATGCTGCGACCAGACTGGACGTGATGTTTGCCACGCAATCCGGCCCGATGCTGGTGATCGACGGCCGGATTCATCCCCGCTTCGAGCAGAACGGCACGTCGCGCTATATCCGCAATGGCGTCGGCGTGCGTGACGAAAACACTGTCGTGCTGGCGATCTCGCGCTCTGAAGTCAGCCTCGGCAGCTTCGCGCGACTGTTTCGAGACGCGCTCGATTGCCCCAACGCGCTTTTCTTCGACGGGGCCGTTTCGGCGCTGTCGAACGGCGAGCGGATGATTGTTGGTGGAAAGTATCCGGCGGGGCCGATCATTGCCGTGACCGGTAAGAAGCTTGCGAGCCGGTAACTGCAAGAGAGCTCAGTCCGGCACGCTGGTCTGCAGGGCAAGCGCGTGCAGTACGCCGCCCATGTTGCCCTTCAGCGCGTCATAGACCATCTGGTGCTGCTGGACGCGGCTTTTGCCGCGAAAGCTTTCGGCCACAACCTCAGCCGCATAATGGTCGCCGTCGCCGGCCAGGTCGCGAATCGTCACCTTGGCGTCGGGAATGCCTTCCTTGATCAGCCGTTCGATGTCGTGGGCGTCCATTGCCATTGTGAGGATTCCTTGTTCAGGTCGTGATCTCATAGATATGGTCGAAATGGCGGATGAACCACAGCGAAACGGCCCCTCTCGATCACATCACGGGTCCACGACCTCATTTGCCATGAAGCGAGGGAACCAGGATTCGTGGGCGGCGGTCAATTCGCTGACCGGTATCGCACGCGCCTCGCCGAGCTTCAATTCGCTGCCGCCGGTCGAGCCGATCCACGGCGCAAAAACGCCGAGCTTGTTTTGCTGTTCGCGAATGGCGTCCCATTGCTCGCTCTGCGGGTCGATCGACAGCGTCAGCAGATAACGGCCCTGGTCCTCGCCGAACCAGACCGGGATTGGATCTGTGCCGATCAGGCCGGGGATGGTCGCGCCGATGCCGGAGGCCATCGCCATCTCGGCCAGCGCCACCGCGATGCCGCCATCGGAAACGTCATGCGCCGCGGTAACGACACCGGAGGCGATCAGTGCCCGCACATGGTCGCCGACCCGCTTCTCGTGGTCGAGATCGACCGGCGGCGGCGGGCCGTCGGCGCGGCCATGAATGTCGCGCATATAGACCGACTGGCCAAGATGCGTGCCCCATATCATCGGCGCGCCGACCAGCACGATCATCTGGCCTTCGGCGGCAAAGCCGATCCGCACCATTTTCGACCAGTCGGCAATCAGCCCGACGCCGCCAATGGTCGGTGTCGGCAGGATGCCTTGGCCGTTGGTCTCATTGTAGAGCGAGACGTTGCCGGAGACGATCGGGAAGCCAAGCGCCAGGCAGGCATCGCCGATGCCTTTCACGGCACCAACCAGCTGGCCCATGATCTCGGGCCGTTCCGGATTGCCGAAATTGAGGTTGTCGGTGGCCGCGAGCGGCAGGGCACCGGTGGCGGTAAGATTGCGCCAGCATTCGGCGACCGCCTGCTTGCCTCCCTCGTAGGGATCGGCCTCGCAATAGCGCGGCGTCACGTCGGAGGAGAAGGCGAGCGCCTTGGTCGGGTGGCCGTCGACGCGCACGACACCGGCGTCGCCGCCGGGAAGCTGCAACGAATTGCCCTGGATCAGCGTGTCGTACTGCTCCCACACCCAGCGGCGCGAGGACAGGTCCGGTCCGCCCAGCAGCTTGAGCAGTGCCTCGGCCACGTCGGCTTGCGGTGCATCGCCGGCCAGCGGCGCCGGCTTCTTCGGCTCGACCCAGGGACGGTCATATTCCGGCGCCTGGTCGCCAAGATCCTTGATCGGCAGATTGGCAACCTCGTCGCCCTGATGCAGCACGCGAAAGCGCAGATCGTCGGTGGTCTTGCCGACGATGGCAAAGTCGAGGCCCCATTTGTGGAAGATCGCCTCGGCCTGTTTTTCCTTTTCGGGGCGCAGCACCATCAGCATGCGCTCCTGGCTCTCCGACAGCATCATCTCATAGGCGCTCATGCGCTCCTCGCGCACCGGCACCTTGTCGAGGTCGAGCTCGATGCCGAGGTCGCCCTTGGCGCCCATTTCGACCGCCGAGCAGGTAAGGCCGGCCGCACCCATGTCCTGGATGGCGATGACGGCGCCCGACGCCATCAGTTCGAGGCAGGCTTCCAGCAGGCATTTCTCGGTGAAGGGATCGCCGACCTGGACGGTAGGGCGCTTCTCCTCGATCTTGTCGTCGAATTCGGCAGAAGCCATGGTGGCGCCGCCGACGCCGTCGCGGCCGGTCTTGGCGCCGAGATAGACGACCGGCAGGCCGACGCCCTTGGCCTCGGACAGGAAGATCGCATCAGTCTTGGCAAGCCCCGCCGCAAAGGCATTGACCAGGATGTTGCCATTGTAGCGGGCGTCGAAATTGACCTCGCCGCCGACCGTCGGCACGCCGAAGGAATTGCCATAGCCGCCGACGCCGGAAACGACGCCGGCAACGAGGTGCCTGGTTTTGGGATGGTCCGGCGCGCCGAAGCGCAGTGCGTTCATCGCCGCGATCGGCCGCGCGCCCATGGTGAAGACATCGCGCAGGATGCCGCCGACGCCGGTCGCAGCTCCCTGATAGGGCTCGATATAGGAGGGGTGGTTATGGCTCTCCATCTTGAAGACGACGCAGTCGCCGTCGCCGATGTCGACCACGCCGGCATTCTCGCCTGGGCCCTGGATGACTTGCGGCCCGGTGGTCGGCAGCGTGCGCAGCCACTTCTTCGAGGATTTGTAGGAACAATGCTCGTTCCACATCGCCGAAAAAATACCAAGTTCGGTAAAGCTCGGTTCGCGCCCGACCAGGTCGAGGATGCGCTGGTACTCGTCGGGCTTCAGCCCGTGCGCGGCAATGAGTTCAGGAGTGATCGGCACGGAATTGGAAATGGTCATGATCGGCAATTGTGTCCTTGGGATCGAGTCCCGTCTTATCGCAAGCGTTGCAGCCGATACACCCCGTTGGATGACTAAAACGATGGAAAGCAACAGCTGACCGCAAGTAGCGAAAGATCGCCACTCGACCCGCCGGTTTCAAGCCGGTTCAGGAAAAGCTGTCGTAGCCGGCGCGGCCTTCGTCCAGAAGCCGCCGGATTACCGCGACGCCGTGCGCGATATCGTCCCGCTGTCGCGGCTGCGAGATGCCAAACCGCACGCCGTGAAAGGCCTGTTCGGAACGCCCTGCCTTGAACTCGTCCTCGTCGTCGATGAGCACGCCATGTTCGAGGCAGGCCTGCTTGAAAGTGCCGGAAAGCCATGGGTCCGGCAAAGTGAGCCAGACGAACGGCACATTATCCAGCGTCTTGAACTCGAAGCCGTCGAGTGTCTCGCGCACGATCGCGATGCGTGCACCGATCTCGGCAATGCTGCGTTTGCGCATCTCAGCGGCCTGACCGGACAGCACCAGCCGGCTGCCCACCTCCGCCAGCAGAAAGGGCAGGCCGCCCGTCATCATCTTGTGGGCAACCCGGATGCGGTGACGATAGGCCGGCGGGCAAGCGAGCCAGCCGCCGCGAACACCCGCCGCGACCGATTTCGACAGGCCGCCGGCAACGATGGTCCGTTCGGGAGCATATTCGGCCAATAAAGGCGTTGGGTCGTCGGTCAGTCCGCCATAGAGATCGTCCTCGATCAGGACGACGTTATATTGACGGGCGATACGCGCGATTGCCTCGCGGCGCGCGGCCGACAGCGTTGTCAGCGTCGGGTTCTTGGCCGTCGGCATCAAAAACATCATCTTCGGATGCTTTTGTGCGCAGACGCGCTCGAAATCCTCGGGATCGATGCCCTCGTCATCAGCCGCCACCAGTGCGGTCCGGCGACCGATCAGGCCGGCGCTGCGCGAGATCTGCGAATAGGTGAGGTGTTCGAAAACGACATAGTCGCCGGGGGCGGTGAGCCCCGCAATGGTTGCCATTACCGCCGCGTGGGTGCCGAGCGTGGGGACAATGGCATCTGCGGCCGGGCGAAAGGAATTGCGTGACAGCCAGCGCCTGCCGGCTTCGAACCAGCGGTCCGGGAAATCACGCGTGTAGCTTGAAATCTCATGCGGATGGTCTCGCGCCGTGCGTGTCAACACGTCTGCGACGATGGCACCCTGGCCGACATCCGGTGCGGCCGTGCTATCGAAGCGCAGCTTGTCGCCGGGCGCATCCATATAGCGCGTGCCTTGTTCGACCGGCCCCAGGAAATCCGGCTTTGCGCTCTCCGACTGTTGAGCGATAACATAGGTTCCGCGGCCGACCTCGCCGCTCACCAATCCCCGCTCGCGCAGCAATTGATAGGCCCGGCCGACCGTGCCGACGGTCGTGCCGATGTCGTATGCCAGATCGCGCTGCGGCGGCAGCTTTGCCCCTCCACCGATCAGGCCGCGGTCGATGTCCGTCTCGATGGAATCAGCAAGCCGCTGATAGAGCGGGCCGGTGCGGGCGGTCAGGTCTGGAAGCCAAGTTGTCATGGTGACAATTTTTTACATTGCACCGAAATGAGAGTCAATGCATATGGAGCGGGCCGTACGAAAAGGCACAATTGCAATCTTGGCAGAAAGAAAATGGGTACAATAGAGACAATCCGCTACGCGGCAGTTGAATTGACCGGAAGCCGCTCGTCGGGCCGGAGATCCTATGTTCGCGGGCTCGTGCAAGTGGTCACGTCATTCGTCCGATGGATCGACAGCCTGCTGGATCGCCGCCGCAGTCGGCTGGTCCTGCTCGAGATGACCGACGCCCAGCTCAAGGATATCGGCATTTCACGCTGCGATGCCCATCGTGAAGGTCTGAGGCCGTTCTGGGACTGAGGAGTTCGACGGGGCGCTATCGCACTTTAGCGGATGTCCGCCGCCCTGATCCGCGTGACACCATGGTCCACAAGCACCGCCACAATGCACAGCATCAGAAAGAGCCCGGTGATGGCCAGAGCCGAGACGGCGACGCTGGTCGCGCCGTTCTTAGCGAGATCGAGGAACGGGTAGGGCACTTCACCGGCAATCGGCGCCCGCAGCAGCGCGTAGGCCAGATAGGCGATCGGATAGATCATCCACCAGGAGATGTCGCGCCACCGCGTCGAGCCGTCGGCGCCTGCCACAAGCCACCACAGCACGAACAACACCGGCGTCACATAATGCAGGAGCACATCGCAGAGCAGGAACAGCCCTTGCGGCTGCCAAAGCTGCGCCAGGACCGTTGCATAAACGATGAGGACCAGCGTTATGGCGACGGCTACGCCCGCCCGCATCCGTGGCGCGGTAAAGGCCGGAAACCAGGCATAACCCGTCGACGACAGCAACGAGGCATGGACGAGCACCGCGCCGATGTTGGTCAGGATGGTGAAGAAGCTGAAATAGAAGACCAGCGAGCCGCCAAAGCCGCGGCCGGCTTCCATTGATGCCGGGACGGTGATGCAGATCTGCAGGACGAGCCCGGCCAGGCCGACGACCAGACAGGTGATCTGCAGCACGCGACCCATTGGGCTAGGCAGCAGCGCCGCAGGCCGGATTGCCCGCCTGCCAGCGGGCAATGTCCGAGCCGATGCGCGCGCCGAGCGGTTCCGCCATCAATGGGCCGAACACGTCGACGCGGCTCGAATTGCCTTGCGCCTGCACGACCAGCAGCGGCTTTCCGCCATAATGCTTGGCCGGCACCAGCAGGAAGCGGGGCGTGCCGCTAAACGAATTCAGTTCGTTGGCCATCTGGTAAGATTTGAAGGCAGGGTCCTTGCTGGCGATCCAGCATTTGTGGGCAGCGATTGCCACCTGTTCCATTGCAAGCAGTGACGCGCTCTTGCCCGCCGGCGCCGGCGTGCTCTTCGGGCCTGACTGGCATGAGGCGAGTACAAGCCCGGCGGCAGTAGCGACGGCGAGGCGCGTGGTCGTCGGTCTCATGTTCAAGCGGCGCCCATCTCGAGTTCGGACAGAAAGATCTTCAGACCGTCTGTCATCTCACCCCAGACGCGCGACAGCGCCGGATGCTGCAAGGCGATTTGCTCGTAGGCATCGAATTTCGGATAGGCGTCAAGCAAATCGGGGCGGCCGATCGTTGTCCTGAAATTGTTGAAGACGAACCGGGTCGGCGTCAACCACGCATCGGCAAAGGAGATGTCGTCGCCGAGCGCGAACGGGCCATGCGCCATGCGGGCCTCGATTGCCGCAAGCCCGTGATGCAATCGGGCGAACTGTGCCTTGATCTCCGCCTCATTGCGCTGCGGCACGAAATAGAGTTCGAACAGCTTCATGGTCGGGGCGAGCACGTCGAGGTCGGTGATGCGGGCGAACATGCGCACCAACGCCCGGTCTTTCGTATCCTTGGGCAGCAGCGCCGGCTCGGGGAAACGCTCCTCCAGATATTCGGCAATGACTACCGATTCGACGATCGTTTCGCCGGAACCGGTGATCAGCACCGGAATCCTGTTGAGCGGCGAGATGGCACGAAATGCCTCGGGGATGGGAAACCCCGGCGGCGGTGCAATGAGCTTGGGCGGCACGTTCTTGATGTAGGCCAACGCCCGCACGATCGACGAATAGGGCGACAACGGCCGCGAATAGAGTTTCATGACCGTGGCTCCAGGAGGAAAATTGAAGGCATCAAGCGGCGACGCCCAGCGCGCTTTCGAACAGCGCCCGGCCGTCGCTGCCGCCATGCGCCGCTTCGATCAGGTTCTCGGGATGCGGCATCAGACCGAGCACATTGCCGCGGCCGTTGACGATGCCGGCAATGTCGTTGATCGAGCCATTGGGATTGGTGCCTTCGGCATAGCGGAATACCACCTGGCCTTCCCCTTCGAGGCGGGCCAGCGTTTCGGCATCGGCAAAATAATTGCCGTCATGGTGCGCCACCGGCGCGCGGATGACCTGGCCCGGCTGATAGCGGCGGGTGAACATCGTGTTGGCATTGGCGATCTGCAGCTTCACCTGGCGGCAGACGAATTTCAGCGAAGTGTTCCGCATCAACGCGCCCGGCAGCAGGCCTGCCTCGACCAGGATCTGGAAGCCGTTGCAGACACCGATGACCATGACGCCCTTGGCCGCCTTTTCGGCCACCGCCCGCATCACCGGCATGCGCGCGGCAATGGCGCCGCAGCGCAGGTAGTCGCCGAAGGAAAAGCCGCCCGGAATGGCGATCAGGTCGACATCGGGGATTTCGGTGTCGGTCTGCCAGACGGTGACCGGCGGCGTGCCTGAAATCTTGGTCAGCGCCGCGATCATGTCGCGGTCGCGATTGAGGCCGGGGAGCAGAACGACGGCTGATTTCACCTCAGGCGATCTCCACCGCGTAATTCTCAATCACCGTATTCGCCAGAAGCTTGTCGCACATGGCATTCAGATCCGCTTCGGCCTTGGCCTTGTCGCTCTCGGCAAGTTCGATATCAAAAACCTTGCCTTGCCGCACCTGGCCGATGCCGCCGAAGCCCATTCCGGACAGCGCATGCTCGATTGCCTTGCCTTGTGGGTCTAGCACGCCGTTCTTGAGGGTTACGGTAATGCGGGCCTTGATCACGCTGGACATGTTCCTGTTCATCTGTTGAGGGGCAAGCCGTCAGTGCGGCTTGCCTTTGACGCCGTCGGTCGATGCGACGAGCACCGGCCCGGCCGGACGCGGTGGCTCGTTCTCGTTCATGATGCCGAGACGGCGGGCAACTTCCTGATAAGCCTCGACCAGCCCGCCCATATCGCGGCGGAAGCGGTCCTTGTCGAGCTTGTCCTGCGTCGCCACGTCCCACAGCCGGCAGGAATCCGGCGAGATCTCATCGGCAACGACGATGCGCATCATATCGCCTTCGAACAGGCGGCCGCATTCAATTTTGAAATCGACCAACTGGATGCCGACGCCCATGAACAGGCCGGAAAGGAAGTCGTTGACGCGAATGGCCAGCGCCATGACATCGTCGATCTCCTGTGGGCTCGCCCAGCCGAAGGCGGTGATGTGCTCTTCCGAGACCATCGGATCGTCGAGCGCATCGGCCTTGTAATAGAATTCGATGATCGAGCGCGGCAGCACGGTGCCTTCCTCGATGCCCAGGCGCTTGGCCAGCGAGCCGGCGGCGACGTTGCGCACCACCACTTCGAGCGGGATGATCTCGACTTCCTTGATCAACTGCTCGCGCATGTTGAGCCGGCGGATGAAGTGGGTCGGAATGCCCATCCGGTTGAGATGATTGAAGATGTGCTCGGAAATGCGGTTGTTGAGCACGCCTTTGCCATCGACGATTTCATGCTTCTTCTTGTTGAAAGCGGTAGCGTCGTCCTTGAAGAACTGGATCAGCGTGCCAGGCTCCGGTCCCTCATAAAGGATCTTGGCCTTGCCTTCATAAATGCGGCGGCGATTTTTCATCTGATTTTTCTCTGGATTTGCGGGCAGGCGGCAAGCGACCAGTTCCTGTCCGTCTGCCTAAAATAAGATGGCGACGGTGGGGTTCAATGCCGGTGTCTATCCCAATCGCACTGTTTGCTCAATCGGCAAATCCTTTCAATCAACCGCTTTCGGGCACCGAAATGCCGCAGCGCAGCAAGCAATGTAGCATATTGACCGGCCGGCGCCCTTTTGGTTTGTGCTCCGGCAACACATATTGGCACAACGAATCGGATTTCACGGAGGGATGCCATGAGCAGCATGAAAGACCGCGAAGAGGGCTTTGAGCGCAAATTCGCATTCGACGAGGAACTTCGGTTCAAGGCTGCGGCACGCCGCAACAGAGCGCTCGGCCTGTGGGCTGCCGAAAAGCTCGGCAAGTCCGGCGCCGATGCCGACGCTTATGCCAGGGAAGTGGTCGTCAGCGACATCGAGGAAGCCGGCGATCACGACGTTTTCCGCAAGATACGCAAGGATTTCGATGCGGCCGGCATCGACCAGTCGGACCATCAGATCCGCCGCACCATGGATGAATTGATGGCGCAGGCGATCGAGCAGATCAAGAACACCTGATCCCCATCGATACTCTTCGAATGCTGGACCAATCGACCGCCCGGCCTCACCGGGCGGTTTTTCTTTGCCTTTGCGGTCATTTCCGGCTGAATTGCTGCAAGCAAAGAGGAAATCGCCAATGTCCCTGAAGTCACGCCTTGCGGCCGACGAGACGCTGTTCACCGCATGGTCCGGCGTGCCGGATGCCTTGACGGTCGAGATACTGGCCAGGCAAGGATTCGACGCGGTTACGCTCGATATGCAGCATGGTGGCCATCACGAGGACAGCGTGCTGCGCGGGCTTGTGCCGGTGCTGGCCGCCAACAAGCCGGCTTTGGTACGCATCCCGGTCGGCCGCTTCGACATGGCCAGCCGTGCGCTTGACTTCGGCGCCGAGGCGGTGATCGCCCCGATGGTGAATTCGGTGGCGGACGCAAAGCTGTTTGCTGCCGCAATGAAATACCCGCCACTCGGCGAGCGCTCCTGGGGCCCGACCTATGCTTTTCCGCGCCATGGCAAGGGCGACTATGCCGACTGGCTGCGCGACAGCAACCAGCGCACCATGGCGTTCGCCATGGTCGAAACGCGGGCCGCGCTTGATTCACTCGACGGCATCCTCGACACGCCGGGCATCGACGGGATATTCCTTGGCCCGTCGGATTTCTCGATCGCCTGGTCGAAGGGCACCACCGTCAGTTCGACGCTGGAGAGCATGATGGGGACCGTCGCCTCGATCGCCGACCGCACCCGCAAAGCCGGCAAGCATGCGGCGATCTATGTGATGGAACCGGCCATCGCCGGTCGCGTGGTGTCGATGGGTTACCGGCTGCTGGCGATGGGTTCCGAGCATTCGCTGATTTCGCTTGGGGCAAAGACCCTGCTGAACAGCGTCAGGGATTCGATCGCTTCCTAGAGATCCGTGAGGAATTTCGCGAACGTCATCGAGCCTTCAGGCCAGGGGCCGAAGCCGGAATTCGTGTTGAGATGACCGGCATCCCCGGCGTCGATGAACAGCGAGCCCCACGCCGCGGCAATGTCCTCGGCGACGCCGAAGGCACAGAACGGGTCGTTGCGGCTGGCGATCACCACCGACGGAAACGGCAGCGGGTCGCGCGGATAGGGGCCGAAGGTCATCAGGTGCCTCGGCTTTATCTCTGGATTGGCGACATCGGGCGGCGCCACGAAGAAAGCGCCGGCGACCGGCCTCTCGAACCGAGGCAATGCTTGAATGACCGCCGCGACGCCAAGCGAATGGGCGACGATGACGACCGGCCGCTCGGCCTCGTTAACCGCCTTGGCGACACCGGCCGTCCAATCCTCGCGCACCGGCTTCGACCATTCCGCCTGTTCGACGCGGCGCGCTGTCGATAGTTTCGACTGCCAGCGGCTCTGCCAATGATCAGGGCCGGAATTGGTGTAGCCCGGCACGATGAGAATATCTGCTTCCCTGACTTTCATGGCGCGCATGTAGCGAGAGGCGCTGTCGGGTGCAACCGGGTATGAACTAAACAGCGACACGCAAACGGCCGCTCATGAGCCCGGTTCTGCTCGCTATTGTGAACACCCTGTTCGCTTCTTGCGCTCTTGTGTGAACGATCGCGATCAACGATCTGTCGCCAGGAAAGAAGAATGGCTGTTCCGAGATTTTGGCACGGACATGGCGTAGAATGATTGATGGCGCCGGATTGCTGTGTTGGAAGCTTGTCGAGCGCCGCCTGAACGGAGCACTTTGATGAGCGAACTGCCTTTTGCCGCGACGACCCCGGTCAGCGTTGCCCGCGTCGGCTTGCGGGCGCGCGATGCAGACAATCTCGCTGCCTACTATCGCAAAGTCGTCGGTTTGCAGGAACTGAGCCGCGCCGGCGGCACGATTACGCTCGGCGCAGTCCATCGCCCTTTGCTCGACATCGAAGCGGATCCGGCCGCGAAACCCGATGACCCGCGCAGCGCCGGTCTTTTCCACACCGCCTTCCTGCTACCCAGCCGGGCCGATCTCGGCCGCTGGATCAATCACGCCATCGCCGGCAAGATCGGCATCGAGGGCGCATCCGATCATCTGGTCAGCGAGGCTCTTTACCTAATCGATCCGGAAGGCAACGGCATCGAGATCTATGCCGACCGCCGTCCGCAGGACTGGAAATGGAACGGTGACAAGATAGCGATGGCGACGGAGCGGCTGAACATTCCGTCGGTTGTTGCCGAGGTGCCGGCCGGCGACACCGGCTGGCAGGGCGCGCCGGAAAACAGCATTATCGGCCACGTCCATTTGCGGGTCGGCAGGCCGGAAGAAGCCGAAGCATGGTGGCATCAGGAGTTCGGTTTCGACACAGTGGCAAAGTACGGTGGCGCGGCGGTGTTCCTGTCGTCCGGCGGCTATCATCACCACATTGGCGCAAATGCGTGGCAGAGCGCGGGCGCCGGTCGCCGCGATCCCGCCCGCTCCGGCTTGGCCTGGGTCGAGATGCGCTCGGACAATGCCGCAAGCGAGACCACCCGCGAGGATCCGTGGGGCACGGTGATAAGGACGGTTCCCGGTAAGGCGTAGGTTAGAGGTTCGCTTTTTCGAGCAAGCGGCCAAGCATGAGCAGGCCCGCCGGCCACAGGCCGAGGCGGGCCTCGTTTCCCATATGGCCGAGATCGCCCGCATCGGCGAGTTCGGCACCCCAGGCTGCGGCGAAGGCGGTCGCCTTGTCGAAGGTGACGCGTGGGTCGCTGCGGCTCGCCACCACCAATGTCGGGAAGGGCAGGCGCTTCAGCGGCATCGGCGCGAACGGGCGCACCGCGTCGAATGAGGGATCGGCATCCTCGACATTGGTCGCGGCAACCAGGAATGCCGCCGCGACCTTGTCGAGTTGGCTTTGACTGGCGCCGGCAGCCCACTTCACCGCCGTCGCCACCGCCAGCGAATGCGCAAGCAGCACGACGCGGCGCGGTGCGGCGGCCACCGCGGCATCCACCTGGCCGATCCAGTCTTCAGGCTTTGGCCGGTCCCACTCGGCCTGCAGCACGCGGCTCGAATTGGGGAACACCCGGCACCAATGCGACATCCAATGATCCGGCCCGGAATTGCCGCGCCCGGGCAGGGCAAGGAAATCGAAATCTCCGGCCGACGAAATCATCAGGCTTCTCCAAACACTCGGCTAAAGATCGTATCGACGTGCTTGGTATGATAGCCCAAGTCGAATTTCTCGCGGATCTCGGCCTCGGGCAAGGCTGCGACAACGTCCTTGTCGGCCAGAAGTTCCTCAAGAAAATCAGCGCCTTGCTCCCACACCTTCATGGCGTTGCGCTGCACCAGCCGGTAGGCGTCCTCGCGCGAAACGCCGGCTTGCGTCAGCGCCAGCAGCACGCGCTGCGAATGCACGAGGCCGCGGAATTTGTTCATGTTCTTCAGCATGTTGTCGGGGTAGACTAGCAGTTTGTCGACGACGCTGGTCAGGCGTGAGAGCGCGAAATCGAGCGTCACCGTCGCGTCGGGCCCGATCATGCGCTCGACCGAGGAATGCGAGATGTCGCGCTCGTGCCAGAGCGCCACATTCTCCATTGCCGGCAATGCGAAGGAGCGCACCATGCGGGCAAGGCCGGTCAGGTTCTCGGTCAGCACCGGGTTGCGCTTGTGCGGCATCGCCGACGAGCCCTTCTGTCCGGGTGAAAAGTACTCTTCTGCTTCAAGTACCTCGGTGCGCTGCAGATGGCGCACCTCGATCGCCAGCCGCTCGATCGACGAGGCGATCACGCCGAGCGTGGCGAAGAACATCGCGTGGCGGTCGCGCGGGATCACCTGCGTCGACACCGGCTCCGGCTTCAGTCCGAGTTTCTTGGCCACGTATTCTTCGACATAAGGGTCGATATTGGCGAAGGTGCCGACCGCACCAGAGATGGCGCACGTGGCGATGTCCTCGCGTGCATGCACCAGCCTCTCGCGGCAACGCGAGAATTCGGCATAGGCCTGCGCCAGCTTGACGCCGAAGGTGGTCGGCTCGGCATGGATGCCGTGGCTGCGGCCGATGGTGATGGTGTCCTTGTGCTCGAAGGCGCGGCGCTTGAGCGCCGCAAGCAGCCCGTCAATGTCGGCCAGCAGGATGTCGCTGGCGCGGGTGAGCTGCACGGCAAAACAGGTGTCGAGGACGTCGGAGGATGTCATGCCCTGGTGGATGAAGCGGGCGTCCGGCCCGACGAATTCGGCAAGATGGGTGAGAAAGGCGATGACGTCATGCTTGGTGACGCGCTCGATCTCGTCGATGGCTTCGACGTCGAACTTCGCCGCCCCGCCTTTCTCCCAGATGGTCTTGGCGGCCTCCTTCGGGATGACGCCGATCTCGGCCAATGCGTCGCAGGCGTAGGCCTCGATCTCGAACCAGATGCGGAACCGGGTTTCGGGCGACCAGATGGCCACCATTTCCGGCCGGGAGTAGCGAGGGATCATCAGTCGGTCCTGACTTGCGAGAGCATTTGCCCGCGTCCTAACAGAGGCAGGCAAAATGCTCAACGTTGCTGGCGCGCAAACCAGACGCTGGCGACAGCTAGCGCAATGAAACCGAGCGGAAAATACAGCCGGATGCCGAGGACGACGAACTGGTAGAGCGCCGTCAACATCGTGAACACGAACTGGAAAACCCAGGTGATGGTGAGCGCGGGTGCATGCCATTGGACATAGTAGGAGCGGTATTGCAGCCCAAAGAGGCCGCCGGTGAAGGTAATTGTCGCGGCGAGAAGGCAGACGAAGGCGGCGGCGAGGGCGATTTCCCAGTGGCGTCCGAGCGAGACGAGCCGCGCCAGAAACAGCCCAACCGGGAAGGCCAGCGCGCCGCCGGCAGCATAAAGCAGCGAGACGAAGCGGACCTTCGCCGGGGTCTCCCAATCGTACAACAGCAGATTGAGCAGCGCGCTGGCGCCCATCGCCATGGCCCACAACAAGGCACCGGCAAATGCGGTGCGCAGCGGCGGCAAGGAGCGGCGGAGACGGCCCAGAGCGCGATAGCGCATGGCGGGGAACTTCACAGGCGACCGGTTACCGCGATCCAGCGATAGTCCGGCCCTTCGAAGCCGTATTGGCGCACCGCGATCAGCACGGCATAGGCGCTGAGGCTATCCAGCGAAAATGTCTGAACCGCGCCGATCTGGTAGCCATTCGGACAGCCTCTGCTTTGCGGGATCGATTTGTCCTCGTGAATGATCCTCGTCTGGCCGCCATCCTTCGCCTCGATGCGCAGCAGGCGAAAGCCATTGATCTCGCCCTGGCTCTGGCAGCGTTCGGTGTCGTTCATGCCGATCTGGTCGAGCCGGAACTCGAGCGGATCGTCGACCGGCGAGAAGATCGGGCGCGGATTGACCACCATGCGGAAGGGATCGGCAGAAAGCTCGGTCACCGGGTTGAAGCCGGCGGTGATGCCGCGATTTGCCGTGAGTTCCGCCTGACTGACGATCGCTTCGCCCCTTTGCCGGGCCTGCAGCCGCGCTGCGGCCACCGTGGCATTCTCGTCGTCGAGCCGGACACGTATCGGCGAGCCCTTGAGGAAACTGTCGTCGGCCGTGTCGATATAATAGCGGATCGCATAGGGAAATCCGGATCCGTCCTGGACGCCGTATTCCTCGAAGGCAAAGACCCCGCCATCACGGCTGAAGCCGAGGATCTCAAGCTCGGCGACATCGCCTGCGTGGGCGGCGGCCAAAGTTGCGAGCGGGGCAAGCAGGCAGACGGCAAACAGGGCAAGATTTCGCATGGGACTTTCCATTCCGGCGGTCGACGCCGTTAAATTCCTATCACGATGCCGTCAAAAGATCGTGCTGACTGAAACACAAAGTCGATGCATCCAATCCGGCCGTCGTTTGTTATTGTCGGCAGCTTCACCGCATCGGGGGGGGGGGCAACAAAAAAAGAAGTTTTTGGGGGGCCGAGATGTGTGTGTTTAAAAATTAAATTTTTGTTTTTGGGTGGTGTAAGAGTAGATATAAAAAAAAAAAACGACCAGGCCCGCG
>NZ_JAMYRZ010000012.1:0-159339 GCF_040321675.1 Mesorhizobium sp. M0296 | reverse complement strand
CTTTGTGTACTCCCCCCCCCCCCCGGCCGGGCGCGCTAGCGCCCCCCCCCCCCCCGGCTCAGGCTGTGATGACCGGGCGCTTACTTGCCGCAGTGGTTGTCGTTCACCGTCGGCGCCATCGTGCCCGGAGCCTTGCCGGTCGCATCAGGCAGAGCCCCCTGCGGGCCCGGCGGGCAATTCCGGTCGGCATTCGAATTCGTCGTTGAGAAATCGCGAATGCTATTGGTGATGGTCGAATCCGTGCCGGTGTCAGGGCCGCCATTATCCGGGACTACGACCGTCCGCCCGCTACCGTCGGCAACGGCTCCGGACGGGTCGCCGACGTTCTGGGCCATCGCTGACGTGGCCAGACCGATCGTAAGCGCCGAAGCTGCGAGAATTTTCGTGAGCATGATGCTTCTCCTTTTTACGAGGGTCGTCGCGTTGCGACTACGAAAACAACCGTTCGGGCGGGCGAAGGTTCCGACAAATTCCCCATGAAATTCAGCATGTTCTCAGGTGTTCAAGGTGGCCGCCATGCCATTCTCCGCGGGCACGCATCTGTGGACTTTTCTAACGGCACAGCCCGGCATTTTGCTCGCCGCATGAGCGTACGCCTTACCGCCCCGCCGGAACAGGAATGCTCCTTGCGAGTTCATACCTTTGTACAATGCGACGCGCTGATGCGAATGGCGGCAGCGCAAACAAGGAGAGCAGACATCATGGGCCTTGGAACCATTCTCATCATTATCTTGGTCCTTGCCTTGCTTGGCGGCTTCAGCGGCTTGGGCGGCGGACCGTTCTATGGCACCGGCTATTACGGTGGTGGCGGCCTCGGCCTCGTGCTGCTTATCGTCATTATCCTGGTCCTGCTTGGGCGCATTTAATGCATGTCGCGCAAAAGTGTGCAGCGGTTTTGTGATAGCGACATGCATAAAACAGGTACCTAAAGCGCATCGCATGAGGCCAGTCAAACGCGACGCGCCTTAGTGTCACGCTCGCGACAAAAACGCCTGCCGCTTGGCAACAAGCGCCGGGCGTTTTGGAGACAAGATTTCCAAGATCCTTGGCCAACCAGGATCCCTGGCTAAAAAGAGCGACCCGGTGCCGAACCTTTCGGCACCGAGGACACCACCATAGCAGCAGCTTAGTGTTGGCGATCGGCGGCCAGCGCTTCTTTCAGATCGGCGCTGAGCACGCCTTCGTTGAACAGCGACATGATACGGGCGGCCAACCGCTCGCGGACAGGACTGTCGTCCGCAACACCCAACTCGCGGCAGCAGTCGTCGAGCGCTTTTTTCAGCACGCTCAGTTCGGCTGGAGTTGCTGCACCTTGCATCGACATGCCATCCTCCCTTGAAAAAGGGCGAAAGCGCGAAGCGTCTTTCAAGCGTCCACTCGCCATGTCTGTGTGGACGACTCCAATTCAATTAGCGCCGCTCTCGTCCAAACTCAATGTACGGAAATTACCAAACAGACAGTTTGGGAACGACTGCCTTGCACCTGCATTGTTGCTGCGATCCAACCCACCCCTCATTTGGATCATTGGGCGTAGCCCACGACGCCCGAATGGAGCCCGTTGCATCCCTCGCGACGGGCTCTTTCGCGTCCGGTGACCTCAATTGTCGTTTTCGTACCAAACCGTCTTTGGTACGTTTCCAACTCTAACTTTCAGTCGGATGTTTTCGTAGGCAAGCGGCAGGAGAAAGTGCCGTGCATCGATTCATTTTTTTATTTAATAGGCTCCATACCTTTCAGTGCTTATATGAGCATTATCGTCCGCAGGTTATACCGGGCGCGGACGGCTGGGAGATAAAAAAGCTCTTGCCCTGTTTTGGGGCCAGCTATGTCTGATCCAGCAATTTCCAATAGAAATCTATACAGAAACAAGCTGTTGCGCCGGATGAGCGCCGGCGATTTCGCATCTCTCGAGCCGCACATCGAGCGCTGTTCGCTGGAGTTACGGCAATCGCTCGAAGTGTCCGGATCGCCGATCGAGGCCATTTATTTCCTCGAGGACGGCATCGGTTCGGTGGTTGCGAAAATGCCGAACGGCAGCGATGCGGAAGTTGGCCTTGTCGGCTTGGAAGGTATGACCGGCTCGGCCCTGATAATGGGCGACGACCGTACGGTCCATGATTGCTATGTGCAGCTGGCGGGAGAAGCCGCCAGGATCGACGCCGAGCCGTTCAAGGCGGCGCTGACGCAAAGCCCGACGCTGCGGCTGTTCTTGCTGCGCTACGTGCAATATCTGCATGTCCAGACTGGCTATACCGCGCTGGTCAACGCGCGATCGAAACTTGAAGACCGGTTGGCGCGCTGGCTGCTCATGTGTGACGATCGGGTGGACGGCGGCCGGCTGACGATCACTCACGAATTCCTGTCGATCATGCTTGGCGTAAGACGTCCGGGTGTCACGGTCGCGCTGCAGCTGCTCGAGGGGCGAGGGCTCATCCGGTCCCGCCGCGGCGAAATTATCATTCGCGATCGCGATGGTCTCGTCGCACTGGCGGATGGCGGCTACGGCCTGGCCGAGGCCGAATATACCCGCCTGGTCGAGCATATCGGCGAGCGCTGACGCGGCGCTTTCCTGGCCGATTGCTGCCGCAGGTCGAGGCCCCTTGCGACACTACACGGCGGGTCGGAAAAATTTTCAAAGCTCCCGGACCGTCAGGGAACTTGTTTCCCGTCGGAGGGTTATGGGACGCCTCTACTTTGCGAGGCGGCACCAACCATTCGGGAGAGGATCATGGCGACCACGAAAAAGGCCGCGAAGGCGGCAAGCAAGGGCCTTGAGGATCTGTTCCTCGACGGGCTCAAAGACCTCTACTACGCCGAGAAGAAGATACTGAAAGCGCTGCCTAAAATGGCCAAGGGCGCGGAGTCGGAAGAAGTGACCGCCGCCTTCGAGAAACACCGCATGGAAACCGAAGGACATGTCGACCGCCTGGAAGAGGTGTTCGAGAAATTCGGCAAGCCGGCCCGCGGCAAGACCTGTCCGGCGATTGACGGCATCATCGAAGAGGGCTCGGAAGTGCTCGAGGAGTATAACGGTGCTCCCGCGCTCGACGCCGGGCTTGTCGGCGCGGCGCAGGCCGTCGAACATTACGAGATCGCTCGCTACGGCACTTTGATCGCGTGGGCGGAAGAACTCGGCAAGAGCGACGTTGTCGAGCTGCTCAGGGCAACTCTCAAGGAAGAGGTCGCGACCGACGAAGCGCTTTCCAAGCTCGGCGAAAGCGGTGTCAACGAACGCGCAATGCAAGAAGCCGCTTGATTTCAAAACCGCAACCGAGCCTCGGAAATGGTTGCCAAGGCTCGGTTGGCCGCGGTGAACCGGTGAATTCTGCATTGGTCTGTCATGAACGGCAGGACGGGGCAGCAAGAGCTTGAATCGGTGCCTCGGGACGGACTTACTCGATCTGCTCGAACGTGCATTGCCGGGGCTGCTTGTCCGGCCGCCAGCGCAATAGCTTGGTTCCATGCCGGAACCGGTCGCCTGTCACATGGTCGAAACGAACCTCGACCACCAGTTCAGGCTTTATCGGCTCCCATTGTCCGCTGCGCTCCGTGCTCCAGCGGCTTGGCCCGCCCGGCGCCTTGCCGGTGAAACCCGGTTTGGCCCGCAGTTTTTCCAGCTGTCTGGTTAGCGCCGCCCTGTCGTCCTTGCCGATGGTCGAGGTGAATCCGACATGGTCCAGCCTGCCTTCGTTGTTGTAGAGGCCAAGCAGCAGGGATCCGACTTCGTTGCTGCCGGCGAGATAGCGAAAGCCGCCGACCACACAATCCGCAGTTCGCAGCCGCTTGACCTTGACCATGGCGCGCTCGCCGGGCCGGTATGGCCCGGCGATCAGTTTTGCAACGACACCGTCGGTCGAGCCATGGCCGGCGCCTTGCAGCCAGCGCTCGGCGGCAGCGGCGTCGTGCGTATATTTGGACAGGTGCAGTTCGGGCCGTGCCGCCGACGCGACAAAGGCCTCAATCGCCTGCCTCCTGGTGGTGAGAGGCTCTTCGATGATGATCCCGCCGCCGGGTTCGGCCAGCATGTCGAACAGGACCAGCATGGCAGGCGTCTCGAGGCTCAACTTGCGGATCCTGCTTTCGGCGGGATGAAGACGCATTTGCAGGGCCTCGAACGAGGACGATCCGTCGACCTCGATGACGATTTCGCCGTCGGCAACAAACCGCCGCGACCTCACATCGCGCAGCACCGCGACCAGTTCGGGAAAATAGCGGCCAAGCGGCTTGCCCGATTTTGCACGCAGATCGACGGCATCGTCGCCCTTGAACACGAGGCAGCGAAACCCGTCCCATTTCGGTTCGTACTGCCAAAGCCGGTCGCCGCCAGGAATTGCGTCGGCGGCTTTGGCTTCCATCGGACGAAGGTCGAGCGGCAACGGAAATGCGGTCATGGCTGGTCCGCGCCGCCGCTGAGGCATTCGCTACCGCCGTCGGCCATTCCCCTGCGCCCCGCTTTCCCGCCTCGGCACCTTGCGGCCGGTTTGGTCGGGTGAAGGCGACCGCGGATCGACCTCGTCGGACCCACCGATCTCCTTGGTGATGCGATAGGCCAGATAAGCGACGGCTCCGGCAAGCAGCAAGCGGACCATGACTGCAAATCCTTCGTTGGCGTGAACCCACCAACCCGCAGGCCGAAGGTTTTGTTCCGCCGCTGCCTATCGCCGGGGTGAATCGTCGGCGGCGCAACCAAAATCCAAGCGCATCGTTTGTTGCTTATCGACGAAAAGAATTTGCGATGAAGACGCTCTTGCCCTTGTTCGCTTTGACCCTGGCGCGATTCCTGGCCAGCAGCGCTTGGCCTGACGGGTGACCGCGATGCTCCTCGTTGTTCCGGTCTGGCAGGACATCGCGGCACGACTGCTTCTGACCGCGCTCGCCGGCCTGTTGATAGGCCTCAACCGCGAGGCGCGCGGGCACGCGGCGGGGCTACGCACCACCGTGCTGGTCGGATTGGCCGCCGCCATCACAATGATCCAGGCCAGTATTCTGCTCGAGACCGTTGGCAAGCACCCGGATTCGTTTGCATCGATGGACGTCTTGCGCTTTCCGCTGGGCGTGTTGACCGGCGTCGGCTTTATCGGCGGTGGCGCCATTCTTCGCCGCGGCAATCTTGTCAGCGGCGTCACCACGGCGGCCACGTTGTGGGTGATGACGGCGATCGGATTGGCTTTCGGTGGTGGCCAATACGGCTTGGGCGCGGCCGGCACGGCGCTGACGCTGGCCACCTTGCTGGTCCTGAAATGGGTGGACCTTCGAATGTCGCGCGAACACCATGCCCAGTTGGCGCTGACGTGGAAGGCCGCGGCTCGACAGGAGCTCGATGCGCTCATCGGGCCGCTTGGCTACCAGGCACGCCTCGTCGCAATAGAGAGGCGCCCAGATCTCAAGGACCCTGTGTTCTCGTTCGAGATCAGTTGGAGGCGGCCCGACACGGGCGCACCGCCGATGGATCTGCTGGCATCGGTGGGCGAGCATTGCGAGATCCAGAAGTTTGATCTCCTCAGCGAACCTGCCCGCTAGCTGGCGGCTTGCAACGATCGCGGCCTGAATCAGGCCATAGCTTCTCCACACCCCTTTCGATACCTATCTGTCGAGGCAGGACTCAAGGAGCAAGCAAAAGACCGTGGCACAGCGATCGGGAAGTGCTGATCTTCCACTTCACGGCGGACGCGTGCCGAAATGGCTCGGCGACCGCATGACGCGGCTTGGCGCGGTCATGTGCGAGGCGATCATCCACCATTACGGCCGCGATGAGTTGCTGCGCCGGCTGGCGCATCCGTTCTGGTTCCAGTCCTTTGGCGCCGTGATGGGGATGGACTGGCACTCTTCCGGCATCACCACCAGCGTCGTCGGAGCGTTGAAGCGCGGTCTGTCGTCGCTTTCCGGCGAACTCGGCATCCACGTTTGCGGCGGCCGCGGCGCGCATTCGCGCAAGACCCCGCACGAGCTTGCCCTGATCGGCGAGCGTGTCGGCCTCGACGGGCAAGGCCTCGCGACTGCCAGCCGGCTTGTCGCCAAGGTGGACAGCGCCGCGGTCCAGGACGGTTTCGATCTCTATCTGCACGGCTTTATCGTCACCGACGACGGCAAGTGGGTGGTGGTGCAGCAGGGCATGAACGGCGACAGCAAGGTGGCGCGCCGCTATCACTGGCTGTCCGAAGGCCTGAAGAGCTTTGTCGACCAGCCGCATGCTGCCATCGAGGGCGCCAACCAGGGCGAGATCGTCAACCTGACCGACCGCCGCGCTGAAGCGTCGCGCCAGGGACAACTGGACCTTCTGCACGACCTTGGACCGGATCGCATCGTGAGGGAGCTTGCCGCTTTGGAGCGGGGTTCGGCGCCAGCGCCGGAGCCGGCACAAAAGCTGCTGCCGCATCTGGTGATGCCGGCGCACCACGATGTGCGCGAAAGCGATGTCGTCATGCGCCGCCTGCACGGCAACATCGCGGCGGCGGCCGAGCGCGGCCCGACAGATTTCGCCGGGCTTCTCCTGGTGCCCAATGTCGGCGCGCGCACGGTGCGGGCGCTGGCGCTGGTCGCCGAAGTCGTGCATGGCGCGCCGTGCCGTTTTTCCGATCCAGGCCGTTTCTCGCTGGCGCATGGCGGTAAGGACAGGCACCCGTTCCCCGTGCCGCTGAAGGTCTATGACGAGACCATCGGCGTACTGAAGTCGGCTGTCCAGAAGGCCAGGCTCGGCCGTGACGAAGAGATCGGCGCCTTGCGGCGGCTGGACGACCAGTCGAGGCAGGTCGAGCGCTATGTCACCGGCCCAAGCCTGAAGGAAATCGTCGCCGGGGAGTTCGAGCAATCGCATCTGCTCGGCGGCCGCAGCGTCTTCGGTTGGGAGGTCGTACCCGAAACGGCCGCAGTCAAATCAACGAAGTGATCGGCTCGGATCAAGCCTCCAAGTCGATCAGGGCGACGCCGAGTTCGGGACGGTGCCTGCGGCGCAGATGGCCAGGCGTCTCCACCAATGTGACCTCGAGCGTCGGCCGCACGATGCCGTCCAGCAGATGACCGCCCCTCGTGGTGCCGTCACTCAATCCAAGGACTGCGTGGACGTGCAAGCTGGGCCTGCCGTCGTCGCCGATGGCAACATCGCCGATCGCACTCAGCACCTCACATTGTTCCCGGACGGGGATTTTCCGGTAGGTTCTTTCTCCAGGGTCGAACCAGCCGACGGTTGCGCTTTCGAAAGCGCCGAGCGCGGTCAGCGACGCGCCGCCGACGCCACGGTCGACCGCAAATGACGTCAGCTGCGCAAACGCCTCTTCGCCGGGATCAAGCACAACGACGAACGTTCTCTGTCCGGCGCTTTCGGCAACAAGCTGTGATTTCATGATTTCGCTCCAGCCGTCAGGAATTCAAATCCACCACACCAGCAATGCCAGCAAGACGAGACCCACTAGGCCGGCGATGAAAATGATCCGGCGCGCCCGCGTCCGCAGGATGATCTCGCCCTGCCGCGCCTGTTCCGCTGAAAAGACAGGACCATCCTTGTCCCGGTCGTTGCTCATCCATCGTCTCCTTTCGGGCAATTATTCAGCATTGAATAGATCTGGCGCCCGATAGAACACAATCTCGTTTGGCGGATGAGGTTCCACGATGGACCATCGACGGTTGGAACCGACTGGGACTCGGCCGTCTGCCGAGGCGGGACGGAGATCGACCACGAGGCGAACCCAGCCGGCTTGGACCGGCTGGGCGCCGTTTGCATCTATTCCTTCGGCGCGGTCGCGGGCGCGGTATAGCGGCGGCGCACCGCGTCCAGGACGTGGCTGCGGCTCTCCTGCGCCGAAAGTGTGCCGTCTTTCTCCGCTTCGGCGGTTTCGCGCGCCAGTTCCTTGTCCCTGATCTGGTGGCGAAACCATTCGGAATAGTCGCCGGCGCGCAAATGATGTTCCCAGGTCCTGTCGTCGATGCCCTCGGCGATCTGGGCGAAAATCATCAGATTATGGGCGCGGAGGTTCATCGCATTGTCGGGACCGCGGAAATAGAAGCTGCCCTTCTCGTCCAGCTGGCCCTCGGCATATTTGCGGCTGTGGCGCTTGAGCGACTGTCGCGGTTCGATCGGCTCGACCATGGCAGGTTTCTTGCGCGCCTGCGGCCGCCAGAACAGCACGCGCTCATCTTTTGGAGAGTTCAGGTTCTTGTCCTTTGGCGGTTCGGTGCCGGTCTCGTGACAGAACGTCTTGATGACCTTTCTCGCCTTGGGGCCGAGTGCGATGACGGCGGTGACCAGCCGCAATGCCTCGGTTGAGATCGCGTCCGGATGAACCGTGATCAGGATCGTGCCCGGCAATTCCATGGCCAGCACCATTGGCGTGTCGTCGCGCCGCTTCGGCAAGAGGTGATGCGCCTCGTCGATGATCAGCCAGTGTGGTCGTGCCGTGCGGAAGCGAACACCGCCAAGGCCCGGCAGCAGGTCGGCAAAGAAGTCCGGCCGCTCCTTAACGCGCAGCGCCAGGCCATTGACGACCAGATTGTTGTCCGGCTTCTCCAGGAGATCGAGCAACTGCGTCTTCGTCGGCGCGTTCGAGCCGTCGCCCAGCCGGACGGCGCCTTCGAGGCCGTCATAGTCGCCTTCCGGATCGAAGATGCAGAACTGGAACTTTCTCTCGACGAAGCGCTCCGTCAGTGCGGTCGCCAGGGTCGATTTGCCGATGCCGGAGCTGCCGGCGATCAGCACCGTATCGGTTGGCGACAGATACACCTCCTTGCCATCCTCCGAGCCAAGCAGAATGCCGTCGCGGTTCGGCACAAGCTCGCGATCGCGCTCGACCACCTTGGCGATCAGTTCCTCGACGCCTTTTCCGCGCGCGCCGCGTGTCACGAGATCCGCCGTATCCTTGACTGCCGGCAGTGCGTTGTCGACGGCCACGCTGAAGCCGCAGGCGCGCAGGAAGGCGTGGTCGTTTTCGGCGTCGCCGACACCGACGACGTTGTGCGGCGACAATCTGAGGTCCTGAAGCGCAGCTGTCAGCCCGGTCGCCTTGTTGATGCCGCTGGGCAGGATCATCACCGCGCCCTTGTTGAAGATGATTTCCAGCTCCAGCCCCAATTTCTTGATGACCTCGAGCGCGGTAGCCTGATGCGGTTCCCAGGTTGCGACGATCGAGCGTCCGACCGAAAGCGGTTTGACACCGCGTTTCCTGAGTTTGGCGATGAACTCGGGGGCGGGCGGCGGAGATATCGTCCGCTCCTCCTCGCTGGCCGGCGTGTAGATCAGCGCCCCGTTTTCCGCGACCACCTTGTCGAAGATCGCGACTTCGGGAAAGACGCGTTTCAGGTCGGGCAGCTCGCGCCCGGTGACGAGAATGAGTTTGCGCCCGCTCTTCTTGAAGCGTTCAAGCGCCGCAAGCGTCTTCTCGGTAACGACCCCTTCATGCGCCAGCGTGCCGTCATAGTCAGTGGCCAGGGCAATGAAATACATGCCGTCAGTAGCCGCCCACGATCGGCAATATCTCGCCGGTGATGTAGCTCGAGCAGTGCGGCGAGGCGAGGAACACGTAGGCCGGCGCGATCTCCTCCGGCTGGGCCGGCCGTTTCATCGGCGTGTCAGCGCCAAATTTCGAAACATCGCCGGCTTCCTTGTCCGAGGGGTTGAGCGGCGTCCAAACCGGGCCTGGCGCCACGGCGTTGACCCTTATGCCCTTCTCGACAAGGTTGCCCGAGAGCGCGCGGGTGAAGGCATGAATGCCGCCCTTGGTCATGGAGTAATCGACCAGTTGCTTCGAGCCCTCGATGCCGGTCACTGAACCGGTATTGATGATCGCCGAACCGGGTTTCATGTGCGGCACGGCCTCCTGCGCCATGTGGAAATAGCCGTAGAGGTTGGTCTTCAGCGTCGTGTCGAAATGCTCCTCGGTCAGCTCGCTGAAATCGCTGGAGTGGATCTGGAAAGCGGCGTTGTTGACCAGCACGTCGATCCGCCCAAACTCCTGCACGATCTCAGCCACCGCGTTGTGGCAGTGGTTGCGTTCGCTGACGTCGGCCTTGATCAGGATGCAGCGCCGGCCTTCCGCTTCGACGGCCCTTTTGGTATCTTTGGCGTCCCTATCCTCCGAGAGATAGACGATCGCCACATCGGCGCCTTCACGCGCATAGAGCACGGCCACCGCACGGCCGATGCCTGAATCGCCGCCGGTAATGACGGCCACTTTGCCGTCGAGCTTTTTCGATCCGATATAGTACGGCGCATCGTAAAGCGGCGCCGGCTCGATCGCCCATTCATGCCCCGGCTTCGGCTGGTGCTGCTCGGGGAAAGGCGGCTCGGGATATTTGCGGGCGCCGGCCTGCATGGCACCTTTTTGCTTGCCATTGGATTTGGACTTGTCCTTCTCGTCGATACGGCGCTGGATATGCCGCTGCTTGGCGGCCTCGCCGGCGATTTCCGATTTCATCTGCATGGTCGTCTCCCTGGCTTGAAACCCAACAACGCATGTCCGGCGAAAAGGTTTATGCGACCACGTCATTCCTTGAGCCCGGCGACACGCTCCAGCAGCGGCCGTTGCAGCAGCGGCAGATGGCCGACGACGCTAAAGGCCGCGTTCCTGACGCCTTGCATGATGCCGTTGTCCGATTGGGCCAGCGACAGGATGCGCTCGCTGAGCGTGATCCATCGTTGCCCTACCGGGTGGCGTTCGCTTGTGTAGCCGGCAAGCGTGCCTTCGACGAAACGCCTGGCGAATGACGCGGCGTCCTCGATGCCGAGATTCATACCGCGCGCGCCCAGCGGCGAATGCACATGCGCGGCATCGCCTCCCAGGAAGGCGCATGCGGTTTGATAACGCGGTGCCTGTCGCACCGGAATATGGAAGCGGTCGGTCCGCAACAACCGCGTGATCCGGTAATTGCCGGGGATGCGGGCCAGCGCATCCTCGGTGTTGGAGACCGCGCGATAGCGCTTCTCGCCGATCGGGATGACGAAACCGACGTCGCCGTCCTTGTGGAGAAACGCGTGGGCGGCCATCGGCTCATAGGGCCAATCGTCGATGTCGGCGTCGGCAATGCTCCATTGCCGCCGATGCGTGTAGCCATCGAGGCCGATGCCCATGGCATCACGCACCGTGCTTTGCGCACCGTCGGCTCCGAAGACAAGATCGAAACTTGCCTCGTCACGGCCGTCTGGCGCCTCGATCCGCACCTCGGCCCGGCCTTTGTGCTCGGCCATGCCGACAAATGTGCTTCGCCATTCGACGTCGATGCCAAATCCCTTGAGCGTATCGGTCATCAGCGATTCGGTGTCGCGCTGCGGCAGCGACAGCAGGAAATTATGGCGGTGCGGCAGGATCGAGAAATCGATCTCGCCGAGCGCTCGTCCTTCGAAGTAGAAACGGGCTCGGCGAATTTTCAATCCTTCGGCGAGCAATCGGGCAGCGACTTTGGACGATTCAAGGATGTCGAGGCTGTGCGAACTGATGCCGACCGCCTTGGCGAGCGGCGTCGGGCCTTCCTTGCGGTCGATGATGCGAGGTGCAATGCCGCGCCTTGCCAGTTCGACTGCCGCCGTCAGCCCGGTCGGGCCGGCACCGACGATCAGGATGGAAGCATCCCGCGAAGCCGTCATCGTCGGGCGTCAGCTTTTTGGCAGTGCGTAGGCAATGATGTCGTCGCCGATCCTGGTCTCCGTGAAATGGTGGCCGCCGGGTGCAAGGGTCGCCAGCCAGGTCAGGACATAAAGCCATACACCGGCGGCATTGCCGGCAAGCAGCAGGCTGCCGGCGGCCAGCAGGGCGATCCCGGCGGGCAGATAGTACCAGGATCCGCCCAGCGCGATCAGCCAGGCACCGCCCCCTCCGATCAGCAGGCCGAGGATCGTCAGCAGCGCGCCGACGAACATCGTCCACCAGAAGGCAACGCCGGACCGGCGGCGAATGGGATGGGGTGGGGGATGGTCATGATGCTTATCCGGGTGAAACAGAACGTGACCTCATCCGAACGTATGGAGGGTTCGATGGTTTCCGGTCAGCCCGACCTGATGGGCCAGGGCGGGGTAACCATTCTGTGATCTCCGCTGCTCCAGCCGGAACTTACCCACGCAGCCGCAGTTAGGCACTTTGGGGGGTGAATATGGTTTGCTGGATGCGAAATCGGCGAGGGGATGCCGCAGGTCTTTTCAAGGAGTGCCAACGGCATTTCACGCTTCGCTCTGTGGGGCGCGTGTTTCATGGCGATCTTTGCGGCTCTCGGCGGTACCGCCGTCTTGCGTTCGGACTTCGTCACCGGCGTTGGCCGGCCGTTGGCGCAACCAGTGCCGTTCAGCCACAGGCACCATGTCGGCGAGCTCGGCCTCGATTGCCGTTATTGCCATAGCGGCGTCGAGACTGCGTCATCGGCGGGTCTGCCGGCGACCGAGCTGTGCATGAGCTGCCATTCGCAGCTGTTCACCAACGCGGACATGCTGGCGCCGATACGGGCAAGCCTTGCTTCCGGGCAGCCATTGCAGTGGCAGCGGGTGAACAGTGTCCCCGACTTCGTCTATTTCAATCATTCGATCCATATCGCTAAAGGCGTCGCCTGCGAGACGTGCCATGGCGAGGTCGACGACATGCCGCTGATGCGGCGGGCGCACGCACTATCGATGGAATGGTGCCTGGCATGCCATCGCGATCCCGAGCCTAATTTGCGTCCGCCGCAGGACGTGTTCCTGATGCACTGGAAGCCACCGGCCGGCATCGCCGAAATCCGCCGGTCACTCATCAGCCTTCTTGATATCCACCCCGAGACCATGACCGACTGTTATGTCTGCCACCGCTGACAAACCGATCGCGGCTCCAGATATGGCCGGCCTGCGCGAACGGCTTTCGCCCGGCCCGGAGCTGTGGCGAAGCCTCGACGAGCTCGCCGATACGCCGGAATTCCGCCGCTTTGTCGATGCCGAATTTCCCTCGATCGCCGAGCGCATCCCGCGGCTCGACCGGCGCACGCTGCTGAAGCTGATGGGGGCATCGCTGACGCTGGCCGGGCTTGCCGCGTGCAGCCGGGCCGAAGACATCCTGCCTTATATCCGCCAGCCGGAAAACATCGTTCCCGGCAAGCCGCTTTATTACGCGACCACGCTTTCGAGCGATGGCTACGGTATCGGTGCGGTGGTCGAAAGCCATGAGGGCCGGCCGACCAAGGTGGAAGGCAATCCCGACCATCCGGCCTCGCGCGGTGCGACGGACGCCATCATGCAGGCGGCGGTGCTGTCGCTTTTCGACCCCGATCGCTCGCGCATGCCGCTGAAACACGGCGAACCGGCGGCCTATGGCGACTTCCTTGCCGACATGGCCGAGCTCACCTCGCGGCTGGCCGGCTCAGGCGGTGCCGGCGCGGCGCTGCTGATCGAGGCGACGACCTCGCCCACCATGAAGGCGCAGCTCGAGGCGCTGCGCGCGCGCTACCCCAGGCTGAGGCTGTTCCAGCACGATCCCCTGGCAACGCCGTCCGGCGCCGAAGCCACGCAGACCCTTTTCGGCAGGGCGCTTGCACCGGTCTACCGGTTCGATCGCGCCGACGCGATTGTCAGTCTCGACGCGGATTTCCTGGGCGAGGGCCCCGGCCGTCTCGCTTACGCCCGTGACTTTGCCGCGCGGCGTCGCGTGCGCCGGGCGGACGATACGATGAGCCGGGTCTATGCGGTGGAATCGACGCCGACGATCACCGGCGCTGCCGCCGATCACCGCAGGCCGGTGCGGCCGAGCGAGGTCGAAGCCGTCGCCGCGGCGCTGAGCGCGGTGCTTGGCGGCGAAGCGGCGCCAAGCGCCTTGGCACTGGACCCGGCCTGGTTGGCTGCCGCTGCGGACGACCTGAAGGCGGCCGGCCGCGCGGCGCTGATCGTGCCGGGCGCCCATCAAACACCGTTCGTCCATGCCGCGGCTCTTGCCATGAATGCGCGGCTTGGTGCGCTTGGCAACACCGTGGAACTGATCGAGCCGCCTGACGCGATGCCCATCGAGGGCGACCTCGCTGCACTTTGCCAGGCGATCGCCGCGCGAGATATCGACACCGTTGTCATACTCGGCGCCAATCCTCTCCACACCGCACCTGCGGGGCTCGATGTCCGCGACGTGTTTTCGCAGCTGAAGCTTCTTGTCCACTGGGGTCTCTACCGCGACGAAACCGCCTTCGTCGCACACTGGCATGTCCCTGCTGCGCATGATCTCGAGAGTTGGAGTGACCTGCGCGCCCATGACGGAACCGCGTCGATCGTGCAGCCGCTGATCAGGCCGCTTTACCAGGGGCGGGCGGTGCATGAAATCCTGGCCGGGCTTGGCGGTGAATTAGCTGTTTCTGCGCTGCCGCTCGTCCGCCGGACCTGGGCACAAACGACTTGGGCGCAAGCACTGGACGATCCCGCGTGGCGAAAGGCGCTTCGCGACGGCTTTGTATCCGGCAGTGCCAGCACTCCAGTCGATGTTGCGATGCCGGCGGATTTGCGCGGCCTGAACCGGCGCGTCGAAGTGGCCAAAGGCGTCGAAATCCGTTTCGTCGCCGATCCCTGGCTGCGCGACGGACGCAATGCCAACTCGTCCTGGCTGCAGGAATTGCCGCGGCCACTGAGCAAGATCGTCTGGGGCAATGCAGCGCTGGTGTCGCCAGCGACGGCGGGGCGGCTTCAGGTGGAAAACGCCCGGGTCGTCAATATCGCCTCGAACGGCACGGACATCGATGCGCCGGTCTGGATCATGCCTGGCCATCCCGACGAGACCGTGACACTTGCTCTGGGCTTCGGCCGGAAGCTCGGTTCGGTAGCAGCACTCGCCGACGGCCACGACGCGTACAGGCTGCGAAGCCTCGAGGCTCCCTGGATCGTCTATGGCGCCACGGTCGCGCCGCGGGACGGCAGTGCGCGGGTCATCACCACGCAACACCATCAGGCGATGGAGGGCAGGGCGATCGTTCGCCATGCCTCGCTCGAGGCCTTCCGCAAAAATCCACATTTCGTGCGCGACGGCGCCCCGCCCGCGCCAACCGGATTGCTCTATCCCGACTGGCAATACAGCCAGGAAGCCTGGGGCATGTCGATCGACCAGTCGGCATGCATCGGCTGCATGGCTTGCGTTTCTGCCTGCCAGGCGGAAAACAACATCGCCACCGTCGGGCCGGACGAGTCGGCACTCGGCCATGAGATGCATTGGCTGCGGATCGACCGCTACTACTCCGGCCCGCTCGGCGATCCCGACGTCTTTTTCCAGCCGGTGCCTTGCATGCATTGCGAGAAGGCGCCGTGCGAGGTCGTCTGTCCGGTCAACGCCACCACCCACACCCATGACGGGCTGAACGCGCAGGTCTACAACCGCTGCATCGGCACGCGCTACTGCTCGCAGAACTGCCCCTACAAGGTGCGGCGCTTCAACTTCCTGGACTTCCAGGAATTCGACAAGGATGCGGCCGGACCGGAACAGGCCGCGCACAATCCAGACGTCAGCGTCCGTTCGCGCGGTGTGATGGAAAAATGCACCTACTGCGTCCAGCGCATTTCCGAAAAACGCATCAAGGCGCAGATCGAAAACCGCCACATCGCCGACGGCGAAGTGGTGACCGCCTGTCAGCAGGCCTGCCCGACACAGGCGATCGTTTTCGGGGACCTCAACAGCAAGGGCGCCGCTGTCGTGCGGGAAAAAGCAGCGCCGCAACACTACGCCTTGCTCGAGGACCTCAACACGCGACCCCGCACCACCTATCTCGGCAAGATCAGGAATATCAACGGCCGTCTCTCGCCAGGCGGGAAAGCCGATGGCTGAGGCTATTGGTGGAAAACCGGGCGCACTGCCCGTTCTGCGCGGCCGGCACGACCTTCCGGAGATCAGCGGCCGTATCAGTGCGATCGTCCTCGACGGCAGGCTGCCGCGTTATTTCTGGGCAGCCTTTTTCGCCTGCTTCGTCCTCGTCCTCATCTTCCTCTATTCGATCACCTACCTGATCTCGGTCGGCGTTGGCGCGTACGGCATCAACGTCCCGGTGGTCTGGGGCACGATGATTGGCAATTTCGTCTGGTGGATTGGCATCGGCCATGCCGGCACGCTGATCTCGGCGGTGCTTCTGCTTCTGCGCCAACCATGGCGCGCCTCGATCAACCGCTTTGCCGAGGCGATGACGCTGTTTGCCGTGGCGATGGCGGGGCTTTTCCCGATCCTGCATCTCGGCCGCCCGTGGTTCTTCTACTGGCTGCTGCCGCTACCCAACACGCATATGCATTGGCCGCAATGGCGCAGCCCACTGGTCTGGGATTTCGCGGCGATCGCCACCTATGCCAGCGTTTCGCTGATGTTCTGGTATATGGGCCTGCTGCCCGATCTCGCCGTCCTGCGCGACCGGGCGAAATCGCGCCCGGCGCAGCTGTTCTACGGGATACTGGCGCTCGGCTGGCGCGGTTCGGCCTTTCATTGGGCGCGCTACCAGACGGTCTATTTCCTAATGGCGGCACTGGCCACGCCGCTGGTCGTCTCGGTGCATTCGATCGTCGCGCTCGACTTCACCTTCGCCATCACGCCGGGCTTCCATTCGACTATCTTTCCTCCCTATTTCGTTGCCGGCGCGCTGCTGTCCGGCTTCGCCATGGTGCTTACCATCGCCATCCCGCTGCGCTGGGCGTTTTCGGTCCAGGATCTGATCACGCTGCGGCACATGGACAATGCCGCCAAGCTGATGATCGCCGCCGGCATGATCGTCATCTACGGCTATGCCTCCGAGGCTTTCTTCGCCTGGTATTCGGGCGAAACCTATGAGCGCACGATGATGTGGCAGCGCGCCTTCGGACCTTATGTCCCGCTGTTCTGGACCATGCTCGCCTGCAACGGCGCTGTTTTGCAATTGCTCTGGTTCCGGCGGGTGCGCCTCAACATGGCGGTGCTGTTCGCCATTGCCCTGATCATCAATGTCGGCATGTGGATCGAGCGCTACGTCATCGTCGTCACCGGGCCAAGCCGCGATTACCTGCCGTCGTCCTGGGGCGAACAATCACTGAGATGGCTCGACTTCGGCATCCTGTTCGGCTCGATCGGCACCTTCTTCGCATTGGTCTTCCTGTTCATCCGCGTCCTGCCGGCCATCACCATTTTCGAGGTCGAGGAGCTGGCCGGGGAGAGGGGCGGCGCAAGATGAGCCTTTACGGCGTCATTGCGGCTTTCGCCGATCCCGAAGCGCTGACCGAGGCGGTCCGCACCATGCGGGCGCGCGGCTACCGGCGCATGGACGCGTTCTCGCCGTTCCATGTGCATGGGCTGGCCGACATGCTCGGCATGCGCAAGACGCGCTTGCCATGGGCCATCCTTGGCGGCGCCATCGCCGGCGCTGTGTTTGTCTATGGCCTGATCCTCTATTCGGTCGAGATCGATTTTCCGCTCAATGTCGGCGGCCGGCCGCTGCATTCCTGGCCGGCCTTTCTCGTCATCGCCTTCGAGGCCGCGATACTTGGCGCTGCGCTGGCCGCATTCTTCGGCATGCTGGCCGCCAATCGCCTGCCCGAATATTATCACCCGGTCTTCAACGCCACGAGCTTCACCTATGCGCGCGGCGGCAAGTTCTATCTGCTCGTCGAGGCCGCCGATCCGAAGTTCCGCAAGGGCGTGACCAAGGGCCAGCTGACACGGCTCGGCGCCGAAACCGTCGAGGAGGTGGAGGCGTGAACATGCGCACGATCCTGCTGTCGGCAGCCTTGCTGGTCGCCGGCTGCCGGCAGGACATGGAGGACCAGCCGCGCTACGATCCGCTCGAAAGCAGCAACCAGTTCGCCGACGGCATGTCGGCGCGGGCGCCGGTCGAGGACACGGTCGCACGCGATGCCGATCTTTCGCCGGTACCCGACACGTTTCCCTATCCGGTCACGATGACGCTGCTGCGGCGAGGCCAGCAGCGCTTCGACATCTTCTGTTCGCCTTGCCACGGCCGCGCCGGCGACGGCCACGGCATGATCGTCGAGCGGGGCTTTCCGGCGCCGCCGACCTATCACAAGGACGCGTTGCGCAAGGCGAGCGACAGGCATTTCTACGACGTCATCAGCAACGGCTATGGCGCCATGTATTCCTACGCGGCGCGTGTCCCGCCTGCCGACCGCTGGGCGATCGTCGCCTACATCCGCGCCCTGCAATATTCGCGCGATGCACCAATTGCCGAGCTGCCGGAAAGCCTCCGCGCCGAGCTCAATGCGGAGCCGGATCGATGATGCGGGCGATGATGCGGCTTGCCGCCGAACGTTTGATTTTGCCGGCGCTTGCCGTGGCCGCCGTAGGACTTGTGCTTTGCGCCACGGGATTGGCCTTCGACTTCAGAGCCATGTTGGCCGGCTGGCTGCCTGCGGCGCTCTTCCTGCTCGGCCTACCGCTCGGCGCGCTGACCATCCTGATGGTGCATGGGCTGACCGGCGGCCGCTGGGGCGAGGCAATCCGCCAGCCGCTGCGCGCGCTCGTCGCGACGCTGCCGCTGGCGCTGCTTCTGCTGCTGCCGGTTCTGGTCTGGCTTGACCTGGTCTTTCCTTGGGCGAGTGCCGACGCGGCTGCATTGCCTGAGACGGTGCGCCAGAAATTCTTCTATCTGAACGTTCCGTTCTTTTTGCTGCGCTTTGCCGCCTGCGGCGCGATCTGGCTGGTGTTGGCGTGGCGTGTGCTCGACTGGACAACGGCCGATGGCGGCCACGGCAGCGCCGGCCGCGGCAAGGCCTATGCCGCTGGATTGATTGCGCATGGGCTGGCGGTCACGATCTTTGCCATCGATTGGATGCTCTCGCTCGAGCCGGAGTTCTCCTCGACCATCTATGCGCTGCTGGAAGCGTCCGCCGAAGTCGTTGGCGCTTACGCCCTGGCGATGACGGTACTGTGCGTGAACCGCTCGATCGAGGTCATGCCGGGCGGCGAGGAGGATGTCGCGCTCGGCAGGATTTGGCCAACATGCTGTTCGGCTTCGTGTTGCTCTGGACTTACCTGTCGTTCATGCAATGGCTGGTGACCTGGGGCGGCGACCTGCCGAACGAGATCCGTTGGTACCTCATCCGCAGCAGCAATGGCTGGCAGTATCTGCTCTGGCTGCTGATTGCGCTGCAATTCGCGGTCCCCTTTGCCGGGCTGCTCAGCCGGGATCTGAAGCGCAGCCATGCCGGCCTGCTGTCGATCTGCGGCATCGTGCTGGCTGGCCACTACGTCGATGTCCTTTGGCGGATCAGACCGCCGTTGGCGGACGGTAATGTGATCGCATTCTGGTACGATCTTGCCGCGCTGGCAGGAGCTGGCGGCCTCTGGCTTGCGCTGCTGCTTTTCGTGCTTGGCCGGCCGGACCGGATCGCCCTCTGGTGCCGGAGGCCAGTCCATGGCTAGGGCAGCCCGCCATCCCGAAACGCGCGACGTCTGGCCGGGCGCGCTGCTTGCCTTCGCGGCCGGCCTGCTGCTGCTCCTGGCCGCAACAATCATCGTCCCCGGGTTCATCTTCGACACCAGGCCGTTCTGGCCGCTGCCGGGACCGTCATCGGTCGGCAACCGGGGCAGTCCAGCCTTGCAGCGCTTTCCGGAAGACGACCTTGTCGCTTTCCGCAAGGCGGAGGAGCAGGAACTGAACAAGGTCGGCTGGGTCGACCGCGCGGCTGGCATCGCCCGCATTCCGATCGAAGACGCCATGTGGGCGATCGTCAGCCATGGTTTGCCGAACTGGGGGCAGCCGGCGCCGACCGCCGGCGCCGACTGCCGATTGGTCGAGGCCGAGATACCACGCGCGCCAAAGGCCGCCCGCTGCCGGACCGCGCCAGGCCAGGGAGGCCGGCCGTGAAGGCCTGGCTAACCGCTTTTTCCCTTCTCGCGGCACTGCCGGCCATTGCCTTCGCACGCCCGGCCTTCGATCCCGAGATCGGCGCGTAGCTCAGCCTCGACCGGGTGTTTCGCGATGCGTCCGGCGAGCAGCGCACGATCGGCCAAATGCTTGCCGGCCGGCCGGCGCTGCTGATTTTCGGCTACGACAAATGCCCGAACCTTTGTGGTGTGACCCAACAGGCGGTCGCCTCGGATTTGACAAAGACCTCGCTCGACCCCGACACCTATCGCGCTTTGTTCGTCTCGATCGATGCCGCCGACACACCCGAAGATGCGAGCGATGCGCAAGCCACGGTCGCCGCGGCGGCCGACGCGAGGAACCTGTCGGCGTGGCGGTTCCTGACAAGCGCCGACGGCGCCGGCGGCGCCCTTGCCGCGGAAGCCGGCATCAGTTTCGACACCCGCGCCCGGATCGACCAATTCGCCCATCCGATCGCGGTCATCGCGCTGACGCCAAAAGGCCGGATAGCGCAGGTGCTGCCGGCGCTGAGCTTCACGCCGCGCGATCTTGAGCTTGCCCTTGTCGAGGCATCTTCCGGCAGGCTCGGCTCGATCGCCGATCATGTCTTCCTGCTCTGCGCCGGCTTCGATGCGTCCAAGGGGCGATATACGCCGGCGATCTGGGCTGCGTTGAAGCTCGCCAGCATCGTGATGGTGGTGGGGTTGGCGACGGCCATACTGCTGGCGCGCGGGAGGCGGGCGTGAGCTTCGGCATCCGGTTTTTCCCGCAGGAAGCCTCGTCCATCGCAGGCAGCGTCGATGCCTTGTTCTACACATTGCTGGCTTTCGCAGTCGCGCTCGGCCTGTTCCTGACCGTTCTCGTTGTCGGCTACGCCGTCAAATATCGTATCGGCTCCGCAGCCGACCGTACCGGGGCGCGTGCCCGCAGCCTGCCGCTGGAGATGGCGTGGACTATTGCCAGCCTGGTGATGGCCTTCATCTTCTTCGGCTGGGGCGCAGTCCTTTTTGTCCGGCGCGACCGTCCGCCACCGGACGCCGTCGAGATCGCCGGCTTCGGCAAGCAATGGATTTGGCAATTCCGCCATCCCGGCGGCCAGCGCGAGATCAACGAGCTGCACGTGCCGGTCGGCAAGGCGGTGGTGGTGTCGCTGGCATCACAGGACGTCATCCACTCCTTCTACGTGCCAGCCTTTCGGGTCAAGCAGGATGCCGTTCCCGGACGCACGGCCAATGTCTGGTTCATCGCCACGCAGCCGGGGCGTTATCACCTGTTCTGCGCCGAATATTGCGGCACGCAGCATTCCGAGATGGGCGGCTGGGTGACGGTGCTGGCGCCGGAGCAATATGCATCATGGCTCGGCAGTCAAGGTGAAGGCGAAAGCCTTGCCACGAGCGGCGGGAAACTGTTCCGCGCGCTCGGCTGCTCCGGCTGTCACGGCAATTCCAGCAAAGTGCGGGCGCCCGGCCTCGATGGGGTTTTCGGCCAGCCGGTGGCGTTGGCCAACCGGCAGACGGTCATCGCCGACGAACGCTATCTGCGCGATTCGATCCTTGTCCCGAACAAGGAAATCGCCGCCGGCTACCAGCCGGTGATGCCGAGCTTCGACGGTCTCGTTGACGAAGCCGAACTGCAGATGCTGATGGCCTATCTCAAATCCCTATCGCTCCAATCTCCCTCGTTCCCGGCGGCAAAAAACGAGGCGCCGCAATGAGCAGCGATTTGGCGTCGGCAAGCTATCTCGCAGAAGGTGCCGGGCCGCGCTCCTGGCTGCTAACAACCGACCACAAACGGGTGGCGTGGCTCTATTTCGTCTCGCTGACGGCCTTCTTCTTCCTCGGCGGAACCTTTGCCGTGCTGATGCGCATCGAGCTTGCGACGCCCGCCGGCGACCTGGTCTCCGACGATGTCTACAACCTGCTGTTTTCGCTGCACGGCATCATCATGGTGTGGTTCTTCCTGGTGCCGTCGATCCCGGCAACGCTCGGCAATTTCCTGCTGCCGCTGATGATCGGCGCGCGCGACCTCGCCTTTCCCCGGCTCAACCTGGCAAGCTGGTACGTCTTCATGTTCGGCAGCCTGTTCGCGCTCGCCTCGGTGGTTTTGGGTGGCGTCGACACCGGCTGGACCTTCTACACGCCGCTGTCGACGCTCTATGCCAACGGGTTTGTCTCGACCGCGGCATTCGGCGTTTTCATCGTCGGCTTTTCGACGATCATGACCGGCATCAATTTCATCGTCACCGTCCACACTTTGCGAGCGCCTGGCCTCACCTGGTTCCGGCTGCCGATCTTCGTCTGGACCCTGTACGCCACCAGCCTGGTGATGGTGCTGGCGACGCCGGTGCTTGCAGCATCGCTGATCCTCATCGTGCTGGAGCGCGTCTTCGGCATCGGCATCTTCAATCCCGACCTCGGCGGCGATCCGCTGCTGTTCCAGCATCTGTTCTGGTTCTACTCGCACCCCGCCGTCTACATCATGATCCTGCCAGGCATGGGAGTGGTCTCGGAAGTGCTGCCTTGCTTTAGCCGCCGGCCGCTGTTCGGCTACAAGGCCGTCGCCCTGGCTTCGATGGCTATCGCCGTCTTCGGCTTTCTCGTCTGGGGCCACCACATGTTCGTCAGCGGGCAGTCGGCCTATGCCGGCGTGGTGTTTTCGTTCCTGTCCTTCTGCGTCGCGATCCCATCGGCGATAAAGGTCTTCAACTGGAGCCTGACGCTGCGCAAGGGCGAAATCAGCTTCGAGACGCCGATGCTTTATGCGCTGTTCTTCCTGGCATTGTTCACCTTCGGCGGGCTGGCCGGCCTTTTCCTTGCCGCGCTCGCCATCGACGTCCACGTTCACGACACCTATTTCGTCGTCGCCCATTTCCACTACATCATGGTAGGCGGCATGGTGACCGCCTACATGGCAGGGCTGCATTTCTGGTGGCCGAAACTCACCGGCCGAATGTATTCGGAGGTTTGGGGGCGTATAGCCGCGGCGGTCACCTTCATCGGCTTCAACCTGACCTTTTTTCCGCAATATGTGCTCGGCTTTCTGGGCATGCCGCGGCGCTACCATACCTATCCGCCGGAATTCGCTTTCTGGCACATCCTGTCGTCGGCTGGCGCCGTGGTGCTGGCGATCGGCTATCTGATGCCGCTCCTCTATTTGGCGTGGTCGCTGTTTCGAGGCGCGCGAGCCCCGGACAATCCGTGGCGAGCCACCGGGTTGGAATGGCAAACAAGCTCGCCGCCGCCGGCGCATAATTTCAATCGCACGCCGGCCGTCACCAGACCAGCCTACGACTATCCGATGAAAGGCCTGACCGAGAAACGGTCGGACCCGGTGGAGGATCTGGTTTGAAGTCACCAACGACAAGCATCGCCTTCGACCGGCCGGCTCGCGAAACGGCAGCCGACAGCTTTGCCATGTGGGTGTTCATCGGCTCCGAGGCGATGCTGTTCGGCGCCATCCTGCTCGTCTTCATGTTTGCCAGGTTGAGTTACGGCGACGCCTTCGCCGGCGCGGCGAAGCGTCTGTCGCTGCCATTGGGCACCGCCAACACCGTCGTCCTGATCACCAGCAGTTTCGCCATGGCACTCGCCCACATGTACACGACCGCGAGGCGATGGCGCGCCGCCGGATGGGCACTGGCTGCGACGGCCCTGCTCGGCGTCGTCTTCCTGGCGATCAAGGCGACGGAGTACGCCAGGGAATTCGGCGAAGGGCTGGCGCCGGTGCTCGGCGCACCTTTCATCTATAAGGGCCCGGATCCTGTTCATGCCGAATTCTTCTTCGGCCTCTATTTCGCGATGACGTCACTGCACGCGCTGCATCTGATTTGCGGCGTAATCGTGATCGGCGGCATCCTCGCGCTGTGGCCACGCACGATCGAGGCCAGCCGGTTCCGGCGCGTGCAGGCAATCGGCCTCTATTGGCATTTCGTCGATATCGTCTGGGTCTTCCTGTTCCCCGTCCTCTATCTGATCAACAGATGAGCGAGTTCCGCAAACTCACGCTTGCTTATATCGGGCTTTTAGCCTTGCTGGCCCTGACCGTCGGCTCGTCCTTCCTCGCGCTCGGCGGCTTCAATTCGGCACTCAATCTGGTGATCGCCGCGGCCAAGACTGCCGTCATCGCCATCCTGTTCATGCATCTGGCCAGCGACGGCGTCCTGCCGCGTCTTGCGGTCGCTGCTGCCGGGTTTTGGCTGATGATCCTGTTCGGGCTGACGCTGATCGGACAATAGGCCGAAGCGGCGCACCTCGTGATGCCTTGCCTGCGCTCGGACCGGCCTCATACGGCCCGCTTTTGCCCGGCCGCCAGCGTAGAAATCTTTTGGCCGTGGCCATTGAGTTGCCGGGCCTCGTCCTCGGCTGCGTCTTCGAGCTTGGCGACGAGCAGATCCTTGAGGTCGCCAACCTCTTCCTCGATGTCTTCGATGGGTACGCCGGCATCGGCCGCCTCTTCCTTGCATTCCCTGGCGAGGATTTCCGCCTCCCTTTCAAGCTTGATCGGAGGCGGCGGCACATGAACGTTTTCGTGGATCCAGTCCTGCAAGAATTCTATCGCACTGTCACTCGTGGCGCTCACCTATAGCGGCAACCCTGTAGTGCACATTAACGTACGTGCTGCAAAATGGATGCTTGGCAACGCCGGATTTCGGGTAGCGATACTTGACGATAGCGTGATCGCTTAGGAACTGGAGCTTCTGCAGCCAAATGGAATCACTTGGCGTCGCGGAATTGCGTCTAACCAGACAGTTGGAGCGGGATCTAATTTGAAAGCATCCCGCCCTAAGACGTGTTGCGCCGACGCGCCGGTGTTGCTCGATTCGGATCGCTTGTCGGCCGACCATCGTCGTCGGCAGCAGCCGGTCGTGTCGGCCGCTCAGCGGCGCGGTCGGCGCGCATTTTGCGTTTATGCGCCATCCAGAACGGCAAGAGCTCGGCAAGAAAACTGTATATCGTGGTCTTCATCGGCATGCTCCGGACAACGGTTACAACTCGTGGTCCCGCATTTCCGTTCCGACAAAGAGTTCCGTTCCGACAAATCCGTCGCTTCTACAATTGCGATTCGATCGGCAGGCAGCCAACCAGCGCTGCAACGATGCGCCGATAGAGACTGGCCTCCGGTTCACGCGAATATTGACGCATCTCGCCATCCGCCATGCCGAGCCACCGCAAGGCCCCTTTGTCCAGGACCAGTTGATAGCTCGTCTGCGGCGACTTTTCGTGCTCGAACAGCCGGCGCAACTCCATCACCAGATTGGCATCGTGGAAAAGCACGCCCATTTCCGCATTCAACGACACCGAACGCGGATCGAAATTGAAGGAACCGACAAACCCCAGCGTGTCGTCGACCGTAAAGGCTTTGGTATGGAGGCTGGCTCCCTTTGAGCCGAAAACGGAGATGTTGGCCTGGCGGTTGAAGGGTTGCAATTCGAAAAGCTGGATACCTTTTTTAAGCAGCTTGCGGCGGTATCTGGCATAGGCGCCGTGCACGGCGGCGACGTCCGTCGCGGCGAGCGAGTTGGTGAGGATTGCAACCTCGGCGCCACGATCCACCAGCTTCGACAGGATGGCCAACCCGGTGCGGCCGGGGATGAAATAGGGCGAGACGATTTCGAGGCGCTGCCTGGTCGCCGCGATAGCGGGAAGCAGCTCTTTGGTCAGCCAGTTCCTGCGCCGCTTGCCGCGCACCTTTTCCGGCGGATCGGAAATGACGCGAACGCCTTTCGTCCAGCAGACGTCGCTGTGCGCTGCAATGAACTCCGTGATCGTGCGCCAGGCACTGAGGCTGTTCAAAAGCTGGCCGTCCGCGGTCGCATCGAGATTGTCGAGGAAATCGGCGCGCGAGCCCACCGCAGCCGGGTTGAGCACCTGGATCGGCTTTGCCGCCTCGCAATTCCAGAACGCCTCGAAGATCTGCATCGTCTGCCCTACGGCAGGACCGAGAAGCAACAGGTCGAGATCACGGAAATTTGTCTCCGCGGCGTCGAAATAGGCATCGCCGATATTTCTTCCTCCGACGATGGCCAGGCTCCCGTCGGCGATCCAGGCCTTGTTGTGCATGCGGCGGGTCATCGCAAACAGCCGGGCGACCATCTCCAGCGAGCGAAAGATGCTGCCGTTCCTCATGCCGCTGGGGTTGAACAGCCTCAGCTCGATGTTCTTGTAGCTGTTGAGCGCCAGGTAAGCGGCGTCGCTGTTGCGCGGATTGATATCGTCCAGCAGCATGCGGACGCGGACACCGCGCTCCGCCGCCTTGACGACCTCCTGCATCAGCAGCCGGCCGCTATGGTCGTCGTGCCAGAGATAGTACATCAGGTCGAGGCTGCTGGTGGCACTGCGCGCGGCAAGGATTCGTGCGGCAAACGCGTCATAATTGTCGGCGATCAGCACCAGCCCGCTATTGCCGGCAGCGATCTTGTCCCGGGCAAACCGCGAAATGGCTGTATCCATAAAGTGCACCGACAAACATCAGCGAAGCAAACCGTCTGAAATCTGACTAACAACCCTTCAGGTTCATTCTGGTTGCAGTCGCGGCTGCCTTATCGCGTCAAGGTTCAGTCGGGCCTTGATGGGCAGATGGTCGGAGGCGCGCTGCGCCAGCGGCGTCTTGTGCACCTCGATGCTGGAAATCAGGTGCGGCGGCCTGGCCAGGATGCGGTCGAGCGCAAACAGCGGAAAGCGCGACGGAAAGCTCGGCAGAACCGCATCGATCGGACCGAAATGCGGCAGCAGGGCCAGCAGCGAAGACCTGTTGCGGACGCGCCATTCGTTGAGGTCGCCAAGCAGGATTGTTGGCCGCAGAACCGGGTGCGTGGCTTCGACAAGTGCGTTGGCTTGCTGCGAGCGCGAGCGCCGCAGCAAGCCGAAATGCGCGGCTATGATCCTGAGCGAGACGCCCTTCAGCTCCAGGTCCGCAATCACCGCGCCGCGCGGCTCGAGGCCGGGCAGCCGGATCTGGTTCACGCTTTCGACCACGCCGCGGCGTGCCAGGATCAGATTTCCATGCCAGCCATGGCTGCGGCGGTTTTCCGGGATGTGTGTGGGGACGAGATCGCTGTCGCGCTCGAGTGCTGCGAGATCCAGCAATCCCTGCCTGCTTCCGGTTCTTTCGTCGGCCTCCTGCAAAGCGATGATGTCGGCGTCGAGTTCCTTGACCACGGCCGCGACCCGCTCCGGATCGAACCTGCCGTCGGTGCCGACGCATTTATGCACATTGTAGGATGCGACCGTAGTGCATGAAATTTCATTGCCGGGTGCCGCAAACCGCGGCACTTCCCTTCGCAGCGCAGCGCCAAGCGACCTTGGGAGGGTAGGCGATCGATCCAGCATGTGGTCCATTTGCTGTTGAGTCGGCGAGTGGCGGCCATTGCGATTATGGCGCGTGCGGAGGTCTGAAACAACGACGACCTTGGAAAACCGTTCCCGTCGGTCTTCTTCCACCGCGAGCAGCGGTGAGGTTTCATTGGAAGTCCGCCTCTGTCATGGAACAATCGCAGCCGCGCGCGGTTCAGCAAACTTGCGCCGAAAACGATCTGACGCCATGCGGCGTGATCGAAACGGGATGGCCGGATCATGGAAACACCCACCTTCTGCACCACGCCGTTGCTGCGCATCGCGTACATCGCCGGTGGCCCTGGAGCCGGCGCGCCCGTTCTGCTTCTCCACGGCTGGCCGGACGACGCAACCACCTTCACGCGCATTGCGCCTGTCCTGCATCGTGCCGGCTTCCGCACCTTTGCGCCGTGGCTGCGTGGGTTCGGCAAAACCACCTTCCTGTCGGACGAGACCATGCGATCCGGTGAAATTGCCGCCATGGCTCAGGACGTGATCGATTTCGCCGACGCATTTGGCCTCGGCCGTTTTGCGGTCGTAGGCCACGATTGGGGCGCGCGGATCGCTTACCTGCTCGCCTCGGTATTTCCCGAACGGATACGGTGCTGCTCGGCATTGTCGCTTGGCTGGCAGCCGGGCGAATTCGCAACGCCGCCGTTGGACGAGGTCAGGGCATTCTGGTACCAATGGTTCATGGCAACGGATCGCGGCGCCGAGATCGTTCGCCAGCAAGGTAAGGCGTTCGCGCATTTTCAATGGGAAAGCTGGAGCCCGCCCGGCTGGTTCGAGGAAGAGCTTTTTGACAGCGTTGCCGCTTCCTTCGAAAATCCCGATTGGGCCGACGTGACGTTGCACTCCTACAGGGTTCGCTGGGGCGAAGCCGATCCCGATCCGCGCTACGCCGATCTTGCCCGGCGCCAGATTTCCGCCAAGTCCATTCCCGCGCCTACTCTGACGATCCACGGCGATGCCGACCGCGTTGTGCTGCCGCAATCGTCCGAAGGCAAGGAACTATACTTCACGGCCCATTACGAGCGCCAGCTTCTGGCTGGCATCGGCCACTTTCCGACGCGCGAAGCACCCGAGCGCGTTGCCGATCACCTTGTCGGGTTCCTCGACAGTTTCGGAAGAGGAGAAGCGTAGAACTGGAACCCTGACCGGCGATAGTACGTTTCGGGAAGGCAGCGCAGTCAACGGAGAAGTCGAATGCAGTCCTTAGCCGCAGATTCCGCCCCCCGCCCAGGCCCGCTCAGGATTGTCCCGTTTGATGGAACCGTGACCGTCCGGTTCTCCGATGCCATTATTGCGTCGAGCGAGCGGGCAAAGGTGCTCTATGAGGACGGCCATGATCCTGTTTTCTACATACCCTTCGAGGACATCTATTTCGACCTCTTGGAGAAGACGAACACAACGAGCCACGGCCCGCTGAAGGGCACGGCAAGCTATTGGCGTGTTCATGCGGTCGGTTCGTCGGCAGAAGACTTCATGTGGGCCTACGAGACGCCCGACACCCCGGCATTGGCGATCGCCCGCCATGGTGCGTTCGATCCCGGCAGGGCGCGGATCGACGCCGATCCCGCGGAAGACAAGCGGCACACGCCGCACGTCACCGAGTAGACCCACATCGGCGACAGCCGCCAGCTGTCCGTCAGCTCGCGAACTCTTCCCTGAGAATGCGCAGGCCGTCTTCGTATTTCGCTGTCGAGGCACCGATCTGCCGTGCCTGCCATAGATTGTCGGCGAGATCGGCGCGCTTGACCGGCAACGCCAGCGGGTTGGCCGCAGCCCTGCGAACGAACGCGGCATCGCCCTCGTTCGGCCGCCGCGTCATGGCATCGACGGCCGATACGATGGACGGTCCAAACCCGGCCGCCTCAAGCCGGTCGCGGTTCCAGCCGTCGCCTTTTTCGATGACGTCGTGAAGATAGGCGATGGCTTTCTGGTCGAGCGTTTCGACGGCATCGACAACCCGACGGCAATGTTCGATATAGGGCCGCCCTGTCTTGTCAGACTGTCCGGCATGGGCCTGTTCGGCGATTTTCGCTGCGCGATAAAGCACGCTCATTGGGTCGACCCCGTAACGAACAGCGCATGTCCTGGCTAACGCGCCATCGTCAGCGCGAGTTCCGATGCACCGCGGGAACCCTGCTGCCTCACTTGCGAGCTGAATGCCGCGGCGGCGGGCCCGACACGTCAGGAGACGCGTTCAAAACTGTCGAGGCTGGTTCCAAAGGCGCGCCAGGCGGGCAGTTTCCTGGCTCGGGCCGGGGCACCTTCCTTTTCCGCCGACAAAGCAGCATCCGCAACGGTGTGCCACAGCATCTCCAGCTTCCCGTTCCTGAGGATGCCGGTATAGCTCACCGCCGCGGCTCCGACCCGCCCTTCGGCCGCGCAGGTGAAGCCGATGACGTCTCCGTGGCAGGCTCCGAACAGCGGCACGGTCATGCCGAAGAAGGCGCTGTCCTCCAGCGCCGTCCTGAAGGTTCCGCTGATCCGTCCGCCCTCTTCGGTGGTCAGTTCGACGACCGACCCGTACTGATTCCGCCAGATGCCCAGCCAACTCATCGCTGCTCCTCCTGATTGCTACCAAAGGGATTGCGTTGCCACACGGCCGCCAAGCCGCGGCCGGTGTAGCGGCCTTCAATCAGCCGCGATGCCAGCCATCGACATCTGAACGAAGCGCAGCGGCGCTTCCAGCGTCCAAGTAATGCCGTGCCTGGCGAATTCCAGGCGGCCGGTGCCGCTGAGCGCCTGCGGCGTGACGCGTTTGAGCACAACCGTTCCGAAACCGCGTCGCGTGTTTTCATCCACCAATGGTCCGTCCAGTTCCCGCCAGACAAGGCGGAAGCCGTCGCTGCCATCGGCGGCTGGGGTCACGGTCCATTCGACCTCGACCCGTCCGTCATGGTGCGACAGCGCTCCGTGCTTTACCGAATTGGTGGCCAGCTCGTGAAAGGCAATGCCGAGATATTGCACCGCGTTCGGCTGCAGCATGATCGTCGGCCCGCTCATCGACAGACGGGCCTGTGTCGCGAAGGCCTTGGTCTGTGCATGGATCAATTCGCCGATGGTCGCGCCACGCCATTCCGCATCGACCAGGAGGTCGTGCGATTCCGAAAGCGCCATGATGCGTTCCCGGACCCGTGAAAGGAAGGCCTCTGGCGTACCCGCCAGCTTGCTGGTCTCGCGGATCATCGAGACGATCACCGAATACTGGTTTTTAACGCGATGGTTGACTTCGCGATGAGTGTGCGGATGCGCCGTTCGCTTTCCTTGTGGGGGCTGATGTCGCGCGCGATCTTGGAGGCGCCGATGATACGCCCGATGCCGTCGCGTATCGGCGAGATGGTGAGCGAAACCGGAACCAAGGTGCCGTCCTTGCGCTGCCGAATAGTCTCGTATGAAGGAATCCGTTCGCCGGCGCGAATGCGGCTGATGATCATGGCTTCCTCATCCAGGTGGTCGGGCGGGATGAGGATCGTCACCGGGCGCCCGATCGCCTCGGCGGGCGTATAGCCGAACAGGCGTTGTGCCGCGTCGTTCCAGCTGGTGATAATGCCGTTCAGGTCTTTGGACACGATGGCGTCCATCGAGGATTCGACGATGGCGGCGAGCCTTATGCCGGCGTCGTCGGCCAGCGTCTGCACGCGCAGGTCGAGCAGGGTGTTGATGGCGCCGACAACCTCGCCGGCTTCATTGCGAAGCAGGACCGGATGCGCACTGAACGGGATGAGTTGGCCGTCCGGCCGCTCGGCGATGGCTCGGCCCCCACGAACGTCCCGCTCCTCGAGCAAGGCAACGGCCATTGGACACTCGTCATGCGTCATCGGTCGCCCGTCGAGGTGGCGAAGCTTCCATGACCCGCACCAGCGATCCTGGCCGATAACCGGACGATATCCCCAGAGATCGGCAGCGGCTTCGTTGAAGAAGGTGATGTAGCCTTGTTTGTCGGTAGTGTAGACGGCCACAGGCAACGCCTGCATCAGATCGGCGGAGGAAACTTGCGGGATCCCGCCAGTCCTTAGTTCAACGACGTCCACCAGTCCCCCGCTCCGCTTGGCTTGCCGACGGATTGCTACGTCATCTAAATGCGCGCGAGCGTTTTCGGTTCCGTTCGATCCGCTTTCGGACATTCAGGCTGATTTGCGTTTCGGGGCCGTTCTCGGCTTTTTGCTGGGAGCCTTGCCGCCTTCCTGCGCCAGGCTTTTGCGCAGAACATCGGCGAGATTGATGACGTTCGTCTTGGGCTCAGGTGCCGGCTTGGGCGGTTTCTTGCCCTTGCGCTTGGCCTCGATCATTGCAACCAGCGCCTTTTCATAAGTATCGTCGAACTTCGACGGGTCGAATTTGGCGGGCTTCCTGTCGATCAGCAATTGCGCGATTTCCAGCATCTCGGGATCTACCTTGCGAGCCTTCAGCCCTTCGAACACCGCGTCCGCCGCGACCACTTCATTGTGGTTGCGTAATTCCGTCATTACCATGCCCTTGCCCAGCGGTTGGATCAGCACCTCTCGGCCTCGCTGGTAGAGCACGACGCAGGAGCGGGCTGCTACCTTTTTCCTGGCCATGGCGTCCCGGATCACCGCGAAAGCCTCCGTGGAGGGCGCGTCGGCCGGAACGAGATAGTAGGGTTTTTCGAGGTAGCGTGCGTCGATTTCGGCGGCAGGCACGAACTCGCCGATTTCGAGCGTATGCTGCGATACCATCTTCAGTTTCTTGATTTCGTCCGGCTCTATATGGATGAACTCACCCTTTTCGACCTCATAGCCTTTTACCTGCTCGGCCGCCTCGACCGTGTCGCCGGTCTCCTCGTCTAGATAGGCGCTCTTGACCGGGAGACCGTCCTTGCGGTTCAGGATCCTGAAATGCACTTTCTCGGCCTCGCTGACGGCACCGATGATCTTGACGCCACAGGAAACCGATCCGACTTTCATAAAGCCCTTCCAGGCAGCTCGCGGCGTCGCCATGTCGATCACTCATTTGTCGAACGGACGGAACGGCTGCGCGCGGAAATCGTTCCGCCATGGCAGGCTGTTCCATATGCCGGCCCGGACGTTCGTTTCATTTTCGTCAGGGGAAATAGCGGAATGGCCCAACGCAGCGCAGGATTGCTCATCTTTCGCCGAAGGGAAGGACATCTCCAGATCTTGCTGGTGCATCCGGGCGGCCCATTCTGGGCGACGAAGGACGACGGCGCATGGTCGATCCCGAAGGGCTTGGTCGACGAGAACGAGGACGAGCTGGCGGCGGCAAAACGCGAGGCCGAAGAGGAGCTAGGCGTCGCCATCGATGGCGTTTTCGAACACCTTGGCAGCTACAGGCAGCCGGGCGGCAAGCTCGTCATCGCATGGTGCGTCGAGGCGGATTTCGACAGCGACGCCATCAGCAGCAACACCTTTGTCATGGAATGGCCGCCAAGGTCCGGCTCGATGAAGGAATTTGCCGAAGTCGACAAAGCGGGCTGGTTCTCCCTGCCTGAAGCCAACCTCAAGATCCTGAAAGGCCAGCGCGCCATGCTGGCGGACTTTGCCGGCCGGCATGGCGACGGATGAATTTGTTTCAGCCCAGTTCTTAGGGCAGTGCTCGGGCTTCCTCACCGCTCTGCTTTAAGCGCGTTGCGGCCGCAGCGTGCGCAACGTGATCGAGTAGCGATGCTCCGCCCCCGGCGGAATGCTGTGCTCCCATTCGCTGCGCGCGGCGCCCGTCATCAGATAGGCCGATCTTGGCTCGACGGTGACCGTCTTGCGGTCCCATCGCGTGCCGTTTTTCCGCCGCAGGCGAAAGCTGCAGGCGGCCAGCAGGGAAACACCGGCGACGGCCTCGAAATGAGGCTTGTCGCGGTGCCAGCCAATACCGGCGCCCGGCCGGTACTCGTTGATCAGCACCTGCACGAAGGTCTCGGCGGGCAGGCGGGCGAAGGCTGCAACCTTTTCCCTGAGCGGCAGCAGAAAGCCGGGTATCGGCGGTGCCTCGACGACTTCGCGCCGGTCGTAATCATAACGCAGCCCAAAACCGACCACCCGCCGGTTTGCCAGATGGCCGTGAAAGTCGAAGGCCTGAAAAGGCAGGCTTGCGAGCTGGCTCGCCAACGCTGCTTCTTCGTCCGGCGTGATCAGTTCGGGCCGGTAGCGGAATCCTTCCGGCAGATCGTCGGCGGCGGCAAAGAGATCGCCCTGGCGGGCTGCAGCCGATGTCTTGGGCGATGGCATCAACCGTATTTGGTAAAGCCGGCCCGTAGCGGCAAGGCTACTTCGGCAGGAAGGAACCTCGCTCTCCGTGCAGGGTTATTCACACGACGGGGTGGATTGGACCTGTCGAGGATGCCTTCAACTGCGATCAGAAGCATCGATTACCAACCGGCGACGAGGATCCTCTCCGTATGGTTCGTCCCGAGCGGAAACCGCTATGATTACGAGGACGTGCCGCCGCAGGTCCACGCGGCATTCCGCAAAGCCTCGTCAAAGGGCCGGTTCTTCAACGAGCATATTCGCGACCGGTACAAATACCATCTGGTCGAGCAGAGCCAGTCGAGCTGAGCCTTCAGCCGCTTCTCAACCACGATCTCGGCTCTCCGCCATGCCTGGCCGCGTGGTGGCAATGAGCGGCCTTCGCAGTTGGCGAGCGACCTGATATTGATCATGGTCCCACCCGAAACATCGAAAGCTTGGAATGTCCGCCGAGCCGAAAAAACCGAGCGAAGGCGAGACCTGGCCGAAACCCGGCAAGCTCGGAGCACTGATCGCTCAATCGCTGACCGAAAAATGCCAAAGCCCGGTTCGAGGTGGATTCTGCCCCCGGCAAAGGAACGCGGGTGACCATCGTGTTCAACAGATCGGCCGCCCTCGCGACGTAGCCGGTCGAGCAAGCGCCGCCATTCGAGGCCATCCGCCTCAGCCGGGCCCCTCCATCACCTTGCGCGTGTGGCGGGCGATGACACCTTCTTCGTCGGTCGCCACGACGCGGACTTCCACCTTGCTCTCCGCCTGGCTCATCAGCGCGGCATGAGAGCTGTTGGTGGCCTCGTCGATCGCCACGCCGAGCCAGTCAAGCCTGTCGCAAATCGCTTTACGGGCCGTGGCCGAGTGCTCGCCGATGCCGGCGGTGAACACCAGGCATTCCAGCCCGCCCAGCGTGTTGGCGAGGGCGGCAACTTCCCTGGCGGCGCGGAAGGCGAAAAGCTCCACCGCTTCGCGGGCCCGGCCGTCGTCGCTGGCTTCCAGCGAGCGCATGTCGCCGGAAATACCGGACACGCCGAGCAGCCCGGATTCCTCATAGAGCATGTGCTGCAGTGCCTCTCCCGAAACGCCTCTTTCCAGCAGCAGGTACAAAAGCACGCCCGGATCGATGGCGCCGCAGCGCGTGCCCATGACCAGGCCGTCAAGCGCCGAAAAGCCCATCGTCGTATCGACGCTGCGCCCGGCGCGCATGGCGCACAGGCTCGCCCCATTGCCGAGATGGGCGACGATGGTTCTTTTCGCCGCCAGATCGGGCGATATCTGCTTGAGCCGGCCGGCGACATATTCGTAGGAAAGCCCGTGAAAGCCGTAGCGGTGGATGCCGTCTGCCTCATAGCGGCGCGGCAGCGCGAAACGGCTGACCAGAGGCTCGATGGTCCGATGGAAGGCGGTGTCGAAGCATCCGACCTGCGGCAGGTCGGGCCGCAACGCGGCAAGCGCCCGGATCGGCGCGAGGCTGCGCGGCTGGTGCAGTGGCGCAAGCGGGGTCAGCCTGTCGAGAGCCTCGACAATTGTCGGCGTCAGGCGGACAGGTTCGACGAACTCGCGTCCGCCATGGACGATGCGATGGCCGGCGGCGATCAATTTCCTTCCGCCAAGTTCGTTCTCGATCCATTGCAGCATCTGGCCGATGCCTAAATCGGGCGATGCGTCTGCTGCAAGTGGCCGATCGCACTGCACCGCCCCATCGGCGGCTTTTGCGGTCAGCCTTGGCGCATCGCCCAAATCCAGCGAACCGCGCGAGGCAAGATCCAGCTCGGCGGACGCTTCAAGATCGTAAAGCCCGAACTTGATGCTGGAAGAGCCGGCATTCAGCGCGAGGATCGATCGTCGCATCAATCGCCGGCCCTCGTCGCGCCGTCCTGCGGCCAGGACCATTTCTGGATCTCGGGCATGTCCTCGCCATGTTCGCGGACATAGGCCGTGTGCTCAGCCAATTTCCCGTGCAACGCCGCGGCAAGATCCTTCGCCCGCTCGGCCAGCCCCGGCACACGCGCGATCGCGGCGAGCGCCAGATGATAGCGGTCGAGCTGGTTGAGCACCACCATATCGAACGGCGTCGTCGTCGTGCCTTCCTCGCGAAAGCCGTGCACATGCATGTTGTCGTGGTTGGCGCGCCGGTAGGTCAGACGGTGAATGAGATAGGGATAGCCGTGATAGGCGAAGATGACCGGCTTGGCCCTGGTGAACAGCGCGTCGAACCTGTCGTCGGCAAAGCCATGCGGATGCTCGGAATTCGACTGCAAAATCATCAGGTCGACGACATTGACGACGCGGATATTCAGGTCCGGAATGCCCGAGCGCAGGATATCGGCTGCAGCCAGCGTCTCCAGCGTCGGCACGTCGCCGGCGCAGGCCAGGACCACATCCGGATCTTCGTCCTTGGCAACCGTCCCGGCCCATTCCCAGATGCCGGCGCCGGCCTGGCAGTGTGCTTCCGCGCCTTCGGCGGACAGCCATTGCGGCGCCGGCTGCTTGCCGGCGACGATGACGTTGATGCGGTTGTAGGTTTTCAGGCAATGGTCGGTGATCCACAGCAGCGTGTTGGCGTCGGGCGGGAAATAGAGCCTTACCGTGTCGGCTTTCTTGTTGGCGACGAAATCGGCAAAGCCCGGGTCCTGATGGCTGAAGCCGTTGTGATCCTGTCGCCAGACATGCGAGGTCAGCAGGTAGTTGAGCGAGGCGATCGGCTTGCGCCAGGCAAGTTCGCCGGAGGTCTTCAGCCATTTGGCGTGCTGGTTGACCATGGAATCGACGATGTGGACGAACGCCTCGTAGCACGAGAACAGGCCGTGGCGGCCGGTCAGCAGATAGCCCTCCAGCCAGCCTTGGCAAAGGTGCTCGCTGAGCACTTCCATGACGCGGCCGTCGCGGGAAAGATGGACGTCGTAAGGCTCGATCCGCTCCATCCAGATCCGATCCGTGACCTCGAACACATCGTCGAGGCGGTTGGAGGACGTCTCGTCCGGCCCCATCAGTCGGAAATTCCTGGCATCGGCGTTCAAGCGGATCACATCGCGAAGATAGCTTCCGACGGTCCGCGTCGCCTCTCCGACAGCACCGCCCGGACGCTGTACGTCGAGCGCCAGGCCTTTCCAGTCGGGGAGCACCAGGTCTTGTTTCAGCAGGCCGCCATTGGCGTAGGGTATTGCACCCATGCGTCTTGACCCTGTGGGCGCCAGCGCCGCGAGCTCCGGCAGGAGATGGCCGCCTTTATCGAACAGTTTTTCCGGCTCGTAACTGCGCATCCAGTCTTCCAGGATCTGGCGGTGCGCCGCATCGCCGCGTGCATTCGACACCGGCACTTGATGCGAACGCCAGAAATCCTCCACCTTCTTGCCGTCGACCTCTTTCGGCCCAGTCCAGCCCTTTGGGCTGCGCAGCACGATCATCGGCCACAGCGGCCGCTCTCCCTTCCAGCCCGCGGCTCTTGCAGGCTCCTGGATGGAGTGGATCCGGTCGAGCACGGTATCGAGCGTGCGGGCCATCTCGCGGTGCATCGTGGCAGGTTCATGACCTTCGACAAAGAAGGTCTCGTAGCCATAGCCGAGGAACAGGCTGCGCAACGCCTCGTCTTCCATGCGGCCGAGGATCGTCGGGTTGGCGATCTTGTAGCCGTTGAGATGCAGGATCGGCAGGACGGCACCGTCGGATGCCGGGTTCAGGAACTTGTTGGAATGCCAGGCCGCGGCGAGCGGGCCGGTCTCGGCTTCGCCGTCGCCGACGACGCAGGCAACCACAAGGTTCGGATTGTCGAAGGCGGCGCCGAAGGCATGGACCAGCGCATAGCCGAGCTCTCCGCCTTCGTGGATCGAGCCGGGCGTCTCCGGAGCCGCGTGGCTCGGCACTCCGCCGGGAAACGAGAACTGCCGGAACAGCTTGCGCAGGCCGTCTTCGTCCCCGCCGACCTCGGGATAGATTTCGCTGTAGGTGCCCTCGAGCCAGGTGTTCGCGACCATTGCCGGGCCGCCGTGACCCGGCCCGCAGATGAACAGGACATCGAGACCACGTTCACGGATAATCCGGTTTAAATGCACATAGATGAAATTGAGGCCGGGCGTCGTGCCCCAATGGCCGAGCAGCCGTGGCTTGATGTGCTCGGGCCGCAAGGGCTCACGCAAGAGCGGATTGTCGAGCAGATAGATCTGGCCAACCGAAATGTAGTTCGCGGCGCGCCAGTAGCGGTCCATCAGATCGACCTGGTCAAGGCCGGTTGTTTGCGCAGTGGTGCGAGCCTCGTCGTTCATGGAAATGCCTCCGGAATACCCTCGTCCGTCGTTATCTGGGGTGGCGTCGCGTCGGAGAAAGGATTTGCCTCGAAATAAGTTTGGGCGGCGTGGCCAGCGCCCGCTTGCCGATCCTGCAACCCGCCTCGCCACACAAAAGCGGGTCGGTCTTTTGGGGAACCTCGGGGCTTGCTAACGGTTAGGGAGATGCACCGCATTGCTTGAATCCAAAGGGACTGCCGAGGCCCTGAGATACGAGCCGGCCGAGGTGGCGTTGAGCAGCTTGGGCGATTGTAGCGGAGGCCCATAGGAGGAGCAAAAAGATGCTCGATCTCTCCCATGCCCGCAACCAAATGGTCGACATCCACTTGAGCCGCCGTGGCATTCGCGACCGCAATGTCCTTCAGGCGATGCGCGAGGTCCCGCGCGAGGCTTTCGTCGAGCCTGGTTTCGAAGAATTCGCCTATGAGGACGGGCCGCTGCCGATCGCCGAAGGTCAGACGATATCGCAGCCCTATATCGTTGCATTCATGATCGAAATGGCGGAGATCGGAGCCGGCGACCACGTCCTAGAGGTCGGCACCGGCTCGGGCTATGCGGCTGCCGTAATGAGCCGGATCGTCGAACGCGTCTACACGATCGAGCGCCACGCCGCGTTGGCTGAAACGGCAAGGCAGCGGTTCAAAAAGCTTGGCTACGACAATATCGAAGTCCGCACCGGCGACGGCACCAAGGGCTGGCCCGAGGCGGCACCCTTCGATGCGATCCTGGTTGCGGCCGCCGGCCCCGGCGCGCCGCTCGCCCTGCAGGAACAGCTCGACGTCGCTGGCCGGCTTGTCATCCCGGTCGGCGATGAATTCGACTCGCAGCGCCTGCTCAAGGTCACCCGCACCGGCGCCGCAACCTACACCGAGGAGGATTTCGGCGGCGTGCGGTTTGTTCCGCTGATCGGCGAGCAAGGCTGGGGCGAGCCAGGCAGCGACAGCCAAATAGCGGCCGATCTTCCGCACCGGCATCAGCGCAGGAGCAGCTTGCCGCAGATGATAGCGGCCGCCGCCGAACCGCTTCCGGATTTCGACGATCCGGCCTTCGGTGCGCTGTTCGACCGGTTTGCCGACCGCCGCGTCGTCTTGCTCGGCGAAGCCAGCCACGGCACATCGGAGTTCTATCGTGCGCGCGCGGCGATCACTCGCACGCTGATCGAGAAGCATGGCTTCACCATCGTCGCGGTCGAGGCCGACTGGCCCGATGCCGCGGCGATCGACCGCTACGTCCGCCATCGGCCGCCGCGGCCCGGCGCCGATCCGCCGTTCCAGCGCTTTCCCACCTGGATGTGGCGCAACACCGATGTCGCCGTGTTCGTCGACTGGATGCGACAGCATAATGAGCGGATCAGGCTATCCTCCCGGCGGGCCGGGTTCTATGGCCTCGACATCTACAATATGGGTGGATCGATAGCGGCGGTCCTGCAATATCTCGATCGGGTCGACCCACAGGCCGCAAGGATCGCGCGCGAACGCTATGGCTGCCTGACGCCGTGGCAGAACGACCCGGCCACCTATGGCCGTGTCGCACTCACCTCCGGTTACCAGAAATGCGAGAAGGCCGTGCTCGAGCAATGCCGGGAACTGCTTTCCAGAGAGCTCGACTACGCGCAGCAGGACGGCATCGATTTCCTCGACGCGAGCCAGAATGCCCGCCTGGTCGCCTCCGCCGAGCGTTATTACCGCACTATGTATTATGGCGGCGCGCAATCCTGGAACCTGCGCGACACCCATATGTTCGAAACGCTGGAGCACCTGCTGCAGGCCCGCGGCCCGAACGCCAAGGCGGTGGTGTGGGCACATAATTCCCATATCGGCGATGCCCGCTACACCGAGATGGGGATCGTCAGGGACGAACTGAACATCGGCCAGCTCTGCCGCCAGCGTTTTGGCGACGAGGTTGCCTTGATCGGGCTCAGTACGCATTCCGGGACGGTGGCCGCCGCCACCGACTGGGACGGCGACATGGAAGTGAAACCGGTTCGGCCTTCCCACAACGACAGCTATGAGCGGCTTTGCCACGACAGCGGCGTCTCGCCTTTCCTGCTCGATTTCGAGCGCGACGACACGCTGCGCGAACGGCTTCTGGAGCGCCGGCTGGAACGCTTTATCGGCGTCATCTACCGGCCCGAAACCGAGCTCCACAGCCATTATGCGGACGCCTCGCTCGCCCGCCAGTTCGATGCTTTCGTCTGGTTCGATGAAACCAGTGCCGTGACGCCGCTTGGGCCGGAACATGTTGGGACAGGCCTTCCCGAGACCTATCCTTTCGGGCTGTAGCGAATTTGGACCCTGGCAAAGCGGAAAATCAAAAGAAGGAGGTCACCGATGGCCGGAAAAAAGACTCATGAGCAGCAATTGCGCATTATCGAAGAGCGCGAGAACACGAAAAACGCCGGCAAGGATTTCGACGCGGAAGCGGATTTGAAAAAGACCAGGCAAGAGCGCGAGGCGTTCCGGCGCGGTGCCGAGCTCAGATCGGACCCGAAGGACATTGCCGATCCCGACGACCGCAACATCATCCGCGGCGAGCACCAGGAAAGCGCCCACAACAAGCATCGCGCCGACCGCTGAAATGGCAGGATCGCTTGACGTTAAGACAATACGGCCGCCGGGTCCGTTCTCTGATCTGACGGATGCAGCGTTCGTAGCCGCAAATTGGCGGACGAGGGCGCCGTCTTGATCTCCTCGGCGCTATTCGGCAAAAAATGTCGCCGCGATAGCAATTGAGACGAGGCTCAGCATCGCCAGGCCTGCCCTGGCGACATGCGAAGCCTCCCAGACGTTGCGCAAGTCTCTCCAGTCGCCGGTCTGCTTTCGAGAGAACATTGAAAAAAACGTCGCGGCTGATTGCGGCATGGCAACGTCTTGCACCCAGAAATTATTGACGGGATGCGTGATCAACCAATAGGTCGCATGTTCCGCCAGCAGGAAGGCAAGCGCCGCCAGGGTCCACCAGAATCGAGCGCTTGGATAAGGCGTCAGGTAGAGCAGGATGGCGAGGGCAATGATGCCGCCGATTTCGGCGAAGCCGCCGATCGTGAAGCCGGGATAATAGATCGCCTGCACTGATTTGTAGGTGGCCTCCTTGAGGCGCAACTTGCCGGGCAATTCCAGTGCGTGCGCGAGCGAGAGCGCCATCGAGACGGCGACCAGAAGAAGGGTGGCGATCATCAATGCGCGCATGCTCCTGCTCCCGACCATGTCAAGGTGCGCGCGTAGATAGGGTCGTTGGTGATCCGGAAAAGGCAACGACACCCGACTTCGCCGGCAAGTCCGGTTCGGTCATTCCCCGATCTGGCTGGTCGACCGTTCGTGGACTGTGGCGCCGGTCTGCGCGTCGACCGCGGCCATGCTGACCTCGTAGCCCCAGAGCTTGCGGATATGGCGCAGCGTGGCGTCGCGGCTGCCGCCTTCCAGCACTATGCCGTCCTTGACCTTATGCTGCAGGCGCAGATGCCGATCGCCGAGCAGGTCCACGTCCACCACCTGGATGTCCGGCCGGCTGGCGCCGATGTCGTAGCTGTGGGCGAGTGCGGCGCGGATGCTCTCGTAGCCGCGCTCATTGTGTATCGAGGCGACTTCGTAGTGCGGATCGTTGGCCGCATCGGCAAGCACAAAGAACCGCCATTTCCGGATCAGGGTAGGGCTCAGATACTGGCGGATGAAGGACTCGTCGCGATGGTTGGCCCAGGCGTCCAGCAGGGTCTGGCGCCAGTCGCCATTGCCGGCGATATCGGGAAACCAGTCGCGGTCCTCGGCGGTCGGCGCGGTCGAGATGCGCTGGATATCCTGCATCATGTCGAGGCCCAGCACGTAAGGGTTGATGCCGGAAAAGCGCGGATCGTCGAAGCCCGGCTGGAAGATCACGTTCGAATGGTTGCGCAGCACTTCCAGCATGGCGCCTTCGCCGATCAGGCCGCGGTCGAACAAAAGGTTCATCAGCGTGTAATGCACGAAGGTGGCGCAGCCCTCGTTCATCACCTGCGTTTGGCGCTGCGGATAGAAATACTGCGCGATGACGCGGACAATCCGGATGACCTCACGCTGCCAGGGTTCCAGGATCAGGCTGTTCTTCTCCAGGAAATAAAGCAGGTTTTCCTCGGGCAGCTTGAGCGATTTCTTGCGCTCCGCCATTGTATCCGTCTCACGGGGCTTGGTGCCGTCCTTCGAAGGCGGCAGCGTGCGCCATAGGTCATTGTAGGAACGCTCCTCGTATTCTAGGCGCTCGCGAACGCCCTCGCGCTGCTTTTCCGACGACAGTTTCGGCGGCCGGTGATATCTGAACACGCCCTGTTCCATCAGCGCATGTGCGGCATCGAGGATCTCTTCCACCGCATCGACGCCATGCCGCTCCTCGCAGCGGGCAATGTAGCCCTTGGCGAAGTCGAGATAGCTGAGGATGGCGCTGGCATCCGTCCACTGCTGGAACAGATAATTGTTCTTGAAGAAATGGTTATGGCCGAGTGCCGCGTGCGCCGTCACCAGGGCCTGCAGAGCCATGGTGTTTTCCTCCATCAGATAGACGATGCAGGGATTGGAATTGATGACGAGTTCATAGGCCAGCCCCCGTCCGCCTTTGCGATAGAGCAATTCCTGGTAGAGGTAGTGCTTGCCGAACGACCAGTGCCGGTACATCAGCGGCATGCCGACAGAGGAATAGGCGTCGAGCATCTGTTCTGAGGAGATGATCTCCATCTGCACCGGATAGACGTCGAGGTGGAGCTCTTCCGTGGCGATCGCCTCGATGGTCTCGTAGGCACGCGACAGCGTCCTGAAATCCCAGTCGGAACCGGAAAACAGCAACCCGGATTTGCTCGCCATCAGCCCCCTCTTTCAGCGCTCTTTTGATAACCCGGCTGTCTGGCGAAGAGCTGGCGGAAAACCGGGTAGATGTCGGCCGCCGTGGCGATGCGGCTCATCTGGAAGTTCGACCATCTCAGCTTGACCGCACTGTAGGCACGCCACAGCGACGTGCCGTTGTCGGTGGCGCCGAAGATGTGGCTCTCACGCTCGTCGAGGATCTCGACATAGGCGAAATACTGGCAAAGCCGCATGATCTGTTCGTCGAGAAGGGTGATGCAGCGCTCCGAATCGGTGACGAAATTGTCGCCGTCCGAGGCCTGGGCGACATAGATGTTCCATTCGCGGCTGGGATAGCGTTGCTCGACGATGCGGTGCATCTCCTCGAGCGCCGTGGAAACCACCGTGCCGCCGCTCTGAGTGTTGTAGAAGAAGGTTTCCTCGTCCACCTCCTGCGCCTCGTGCGTGTGGCGAATGAAGACCACCTCGGTGCGGTCATAGCGCCGTTTCAGGAACAGGTGCAGCAGCACGAAAAAGCGCTTGGCCAGATCTTTCTCGCGTTCGCCCATCGAACCGGACACGTCCATCAGGCAGAACATCACCGCATTGGCGTTCGGCACCGGCTGGGCGTCGAAGCGGTTGAAGCGGATATCGACCGGATCGACAAAGGCGATCCGCTTGCGGCGGCGCTCCAGCCGCTCAAGCTCTTCCTGCAGCGCCACGATGCGCTGCCGCATCTCGGCGTTTTGCGGCTTCGCCTCCAGCGTCGCGATCTCCTGCGCGACAGCGTCGACCGCCTCCTGCTTGGGGCGCCTGAGCGCTATGCGGCGGCCATGGCTGTTGCGCATCGTGCGTCCGACATTGATGTTGGTCGGCGAGCCGGTCGCGGCGAAGCCGGCCCGGCGCGGCTTGAAGGCGAGGATCTCCTTGAGGTTGAGCTTGACCATATCAGGCAGTTCGAGGTCTTCAAAAAAGAGGTCGAGCACCTCCTCGCGCGACAGCACGAAACGGAAATCGTCCTCCGATTCGGTTCTCCCCGGGGCGGATCCCATGCCGCCGCCCTGGCCGGGTTTAGGCAGCCGGTCGCCTGGGGCAAAATGCTTGTTGCCGGGCAGGACGTGCTGGCGGCTGCCGCTGTTCCGGGCATCCTTGAAGCTCGGCTCGCCGGTGCCTCGCGCCGGCATCGAAACGGCATGCTCGGCGTCCACGTCGGCGATCTTGCCGGTGCGGATCTGATCGCGGATGGTGCGCTTCAACTCTTCGCGCGCCCGCCGCAGGAAACGCTGCCGGTTGCCGAGGCTTTTGTCCTTCGGGTTCAGTCGGCGATCGATGAAGATCGGCATATGTTACCCCGGGCTGGCTTCAACCCGCCTTGTTCACCCGCATGTACCAGTCCACCAGCCGGCGGACCTGGCGCTCGGTGTAGCCGCGCTGGATCATCCGCTGCACGAATTCGGTATGCCGCTTCTCCGTCACGCTGTCCTGCTTGGAGCCGAAGCTGATCACCGGCAGCAGATCTTCGACCTGCCCGAACATCCGCTTCTCGATGACTTCGCGCAGCTTTTCGTAGCTTGTCCATGATGGGTTGCGGCCGTGGTTTCTGGCCCGCGCGCGCAGCGTGAACTTCACCACTTCGTTGCGGAAGTCCTTGGGATTGGCGATGCCGGCCGGCTTTTCGACCTGCGACAGTTCGTTGTCCAGAACCTCGCGATTGAGGATCTGGCCGGTATCGGTATCCTTGTAGTCCTGATCCTCGATCCAGGCATCGGCATAGGCGATGTAGCGGTCGAACAGGTTCTGGCCGTATTCGCTATAGGATTCCAGATAAGCCTTCTGGATCTCGTGGCCGATGAACTCGGCATAACGGGTCGCCAGCTCGGACTTTATGAAATCGAGATAGTCCGCCTCTGTTTCCTTCGGGAACTGCTCGCGCTTGATCGCCTCTTCCAGGATGTACATCAGATGCACCGGATCGGCGGCCACCTCTTCGGTGTCGTAGTTGAAGGTCTGCGACAGGATCTTGAAGGCGAAGCGGGTGCTGACGCCGGTCATGCCTTCATCGACACCGGCCGCGTTTCGGTACTCCTGGACCGACTTCGCCTTGGGATCGGTTTCCTTGAGGTTCTCGCCGTCATAGACGCGCATCTTGGTGTAGAGCGGCGAATTGTCGTGTTCGGCCAGGCGGGTCGAAACGGTGAACCGGCTGAGGATATCGAGCACTTCCGGAGCGCAGGGGCTGTTAGCCAATTCGCTTTCGCGCAACAGCTTCTCGTAGATCTGCCGCTCTTCGGTGACCCGCAGGCAATACGGCACCTTGACCACCAGGATACGGTCGAGGAACGCCTCGTTGTTCTTGTTGTTCTTGAACTGCAGCCATTCCGATTCGTTGGAATGGGCAACGATGATGCCCTGATAGGGGAAAGCGCCGAAATTCTCGGTGCCGTTGTAGCTGCCTTCCTGGGTCGCGGTCAGCAGCGGATGCAGCACCTTGATCGGCGCCTTGAACATCTCGACGAATTCGAGCAGTCCTTGCGTGGTCCGGTTCAGCCCGCCGCTATAGGAATAGGCATCCGGATCGGACTGGCTGAAGTTTTCCAGCTGCCTGATGTCGACCTTGCCGACCAGGGCCGAAACGTCCTGGTTGTTCTCATCGCCCGGCTCGGTCTTGGCGATGCCGATCTGGCGAAGCCTGGACGGCATCAGCTTGACGACGCTGAATTTGGAGATGTCGCCGGACAATTCGTCGAGGCGCTTGGCCGCCCAGGGCGAGATCAGGCCGTTCAGTCGCCGCCGGGCGATGCCGTATTTGTCCTCCAAAAGGTCGCCCATGCGATCGGGGTCGAACAGCCCGAGCGGCGATTCGAACACTGGGCTGACCTGGCCGCCGACCTTCAGCGTATAGATCGGACGCTGCTCCATCAGCCTTTTCAGCTGCTCCGCAAGCGAGGACTTGCCGCCGCCGACCGGGCCGAGGAGATAGAGTATCTGCTTGCGTTCCTCGAGCCCTTGCGAGGCATAGCGGAAATAACCGGCGATACGCTCGATCGTATCCTCCATACCGTAAAAGTCGGCGAAGGTCGGATAGATCTTGATCGTCCGGTTCGAAAAAATACGGCCAAGCCGCTCGTCCTTGCTGGTATCGACAAAGGTCGGCTCGCCAATCGCCTCGACCATCCGCTCGGGCGCCGAGGCGTACATCGACTTGTCCTCGCGGCAGGCAAGCAGATATTGCTGGAGGCTTATCTCCTCCTGCGCCGCATTCTTGTAAACCTCGGAAAACAGATCGAAGACGTCGGATTGATTCTCACGCATGGTATTCCTAGCCCCGGAGCCGGTGTGGCTGCACGTTTGTCTCTTGAACAACCAAATGTCGGAAAGCCCTTGTGGTTCCCTTCACTTTGCAGAGAGTGCCTGTGACAAAATGATAAGACTCTAGATAAGGGCATCCTGAGTGCAGACAAGGCGTGGAACGCCCCGCTCGAAGCATTAAATCCTGAATCGCGCCACGCCGTGCGGGCGACCTCCGATAAGACGGAGGAACGGTTCTGGTCCTTCCCGGTTGTGAAGGAAAGGAGACGGTTCGATGTTTGAGACTAGTTTGTGGTTGCTCGTTGTTGCAGGCGGTCCACTGCTGCTGGCAATCCTGATCGCCTACGCCCTGCTCACCCAGCGTCGTCGCAGCCCGGCGGAGCGCAGGGAAAGCGACCGCGCCACCGAGCGCCTGTACCAGGAAAAGAAGGACTGACCGACAGGATCGCAGCTCAGCTGCCGGCAACCGCCAGCCCGGCCACTTTTTCGGCGCGCAGCAGCATGCCGAACAGGTCACGCGGTTCATCGGGATCGGCCAGAAGGTCTAGTTCCTCGTAAAGGCCGGTCCGCTGAAGCTGATCGCGGACGTAGCGCAGCGCGGAAAAATCCTCGATCGCAAAGCCGACGGAATCAAACAGCGTGATCTGTCCGGCGTCCGTCCGGCCTGCTGCCTTTCCTGTCATCACCTGCCACAATTCGGTGATCGGATGGTCCGCATCGAGCTGCTGGCTCTCGCCTTCGATGCGCGTCTGCGGCGGATACTCGACGAAAATATTCGAGCGCAGCAGAATGTCGCGATGCAGCTCGGTCTTGCCCGGGCAGTCGCCGCCGACCGCGTTGATGTGCACGCCGGACCCGACCATGTTGTCGGTCAGGATTGTTGCCGACCGCTTGTCGGCGGTCACCGTGGTGATGATCTCTGCACCTTCGACGGCCTCCTGCGCCGACGCGCAGAGCTTGATGTCGAAACCCATGCCGGCAAGGTTCTTCATGCATTTGGTCGAGGCCGCCGGGTCGATATCGTAGAGGCGCAGCCTGTCGACGCCAAGCAGCGCCTTGAACGCAATCGCCTGGAATTCCGATTGCGCGCCATTGCCGATGATCGCCATGCACCGGGCGGCCTTGGGAGCGAGGTATTTCGCGGCAACCGCCGAGCTGGCCGCCGTTCGCAGGGCGGTCAGGATGGTCATTTCCGAAAGCAGCATCGGATAGCCGTTGCCTACATCGGCAAGCACGCCGAAAGCGGTCACGGTCTGACGGCCGTCACGCGTGTTCTTCGGATGCCCGTTGACATATTTGAAGCCGTAAAGCTGCCCGTCGCTGGTCGGCATCAGCTCGATGACGCCGTCAATGCTGTGCGAGGCGACGCGCGGCGTCTTGTCGAACAGCTCCCAACGCCTGAAATCCTCTTCGATATAGGCGGCGAGTTCGACCAGAAAACGCTCGATGCCGATGGCAAGCACCAGCTTCATCATGCGGTCGACGCTGACGAATGGAACGATGTTCAAATTGACGGTCATGGCTTAGAACCCCCTCGTCGGGCGATCCATGATCCGCCGGCCCATCAGGCTTGCGGTCAGGTCGACCAAAAGCGTGGCGGTGCGGCCGCGCTCGTCAAGAAAAGGGTTGAGCTCGACCAGGTCGAGACTGCTGACGAGGCCGCTGTCATGCAGCATTTCCATCGCCAGATGCGCCTCGCGGAAGGTGGCGCCGCCGGGAACGGTGGTGCCCACCGCCGGGGCGATCGACGGGTCGAGAAAATCGACATCGAGGCTGACATGGAGCATGCCGTTGGCGGCGCTCACCCGTTCGAGAAAGGCGCGAAGCAGTTGCGCGATGCCGTGCTCGTCGATCGAACGCATGTCGTGGACCGTCACGCCGGCTCTGCGCAATGCATCCCTTTCCGCCAGGTCCACGCTGCGGATCCCCAGCGCGCATATGCGAGCCGGCTCCACCTGCGCTGCAAGGCGGGGGAAATAGCCCTCGAAGCCGGGCTGCCCGCTGGCATAGGCAAGCGGCACGCCATGCAGATTGCCGCTGGTCGTCGTGTCGAGCGTATGAAAATCAGGGTGGGCGTCGAGCCACAGCACGAAGAGCGGCCGGCCGGCATTCGCCGCCCGGCGGGCAATGCCGGCGAGCGTGCCGGCCGAAATGCTGTGGTCGCCGCCGAGAAAGATCGGCATCGCATCGGCGCTCGCGGCATAGGCCGTTTCGCTGATTGCCGCCGTCCAGGCCGCAATTTCCGGCAGCGCCTTCACCGCCGCGTTGCCGTGTACGACAGGACGCATGTCGGCAGGGACGATCGTTCCGAGGTCGGTCAACGTATGGCCGAGCTCGGTCAGTGCGCCGGCCAGGCCGGCCGTGCGCAGCGCACTCGGCCCCATCTCGCAGCCCATGCGGCCTGAGCCGGCCTGGATCGGCGCCCCAACGATCGTGCAATGCATTTGTCATACCCCGCCAATTACGATGCCTTTATTGAAGCCGGCATCGCTGGCAGAATGAACATGTCAAATTGGCAAATTTGTCGAAGTGCCTTACCATAGCGGCAGCATCTACTTCCGTTGTGAGCAATCATGGACCGCCTCGACGAGCAGATCATCACCTCTTTGCGGCACGACGCCCGGCGCAGCATTTCCGACCTTGCCGTTAGCCTGGGTGTCTCCCGGGCAACGGTAAGGTCCCGGATCGAGCGGCTTGAAAGAGACGGCGTCATCGTCGGCTACACCGTCATTCTGCGCGCCGACGCGGTCGATCAGCGCGTGCGTGGCATCATGATGATCGAGATCGAAGGCCACGCCGCCGATCGCGTCATTCGGGCGCTGGGCGGCTTCTCCGAGGTCTCGACCATCCACACCACCAATGGCCGGTGGGACCTGGTGATAGAACTCGGAACCCAGACACTGAGCGAGTTCGACGCGGTGCTGAGACGTATCCGCCTGATCCCCGGAATTACCGGCAGCGAAACAAGCCTGCTCCTGGCAACGCCGCGCACCACCAAGGCGCGGCTGTGACCTTCGAGGAACCGCCTTGGACCTGTAGCGATAACGAAATCCGAAGCCACGGAACCTTCAATTGCCGCCGCGGTTAGAGCAATTCCGGGAAAAGTGTGAAACGGTTTTCCGTTCGGAATTGCGTCAAAACAAGAGAGATCGGTTCAGCGTTTCCCCCGATGAACCGTTCTAGGCTCGGACAGCTTCGAGGGAGAACAATCATGGCTCACGCCCAGCAGGAACTCGTCGAATTCGTTATCAGCAAAGCCTTCAATCCGGTCATGCGGGCCAAACCAGACGGAAAATCCGATGCCGAGCGCAAGACGCTCGAGCACGTCCAGCAAGCCACGAAGACCGAGATCGAGCGCTATCGCCATTACGGCTCGGCCGAGGAGGTCGCGACCAATTTCAAGCGCGACCTGAGCTCAGATGCCGCCAAAAAGTTGCACGCCCAACTGCGGCGCCTGCATCTGCCGACGATCGAGGATATTCGCGACGACTTTGAGGACAAAGCCCGCAAGCTCGGGGTCAAGGCCTCGTCGTAGATCCGCGACCGGTCCTCGGTGACGTCCGTCAGGCTGTCATCACAAACCGTCCTTGGTCGGAGGCCACCCTGACCGAACCGTCTCGGGGATGTTGTCCGACGTCAGATCGCCCCGATTGAGCTTTTCGATCGCTTCATCGGCTTCGCTTTCGTCGAGACCGGAAAGCGGCAACCCGCCGACCACGACGGCTTCGCCGCTCTCGCTGTCATAGACCTCCCAGAGGCCTTCTGAATCCTGTCGTTTGTCGAACGGCATGGCACTCCCCAACACCGCTATTGTACGCCTGCCACCCATTTCAGGGCCTGGGCTTTTTCGTCCTCCGGGAACACCCGCGCCTCGATTTGCGGAAACAGCGCGTCCGTCATTTCCGTAGCTGCCTTGATCCATTGCTTGTCGGAAATCACGGCGGCACGTTTGAAGCGGTGGAGCTCGCCAAGTTTGCTCAGCCCATACTGCAGGTCGCGCCGCAAGGCGCCAGCCGTCATGTCCTCGAAATCAGTAAGATCGGTCAGGACGCCGATGTCCTTATGGTCGCTCAGTTTCGCTTCGATTGCCGGGATGACTCTGTCGTAGTCGTCCGCCGTCACAGTGCCGGTGACACGAAAGGCGGCGACGTTCTGGGGAGCGGAAATCATCTCGATCATTTTTTCCTCCGGTTTCTGACTGGCTGGCTGCCTGAAACAAACTCGGGCCATTCGCGGATGTTCCCTGTCAAAGGCGTGTTTCACTTCGACCTAAAATGACGATCGGCCGGCTTCCCCGACCGGCCCTCGGATCGCCTGGGTGACGACGGTGTAACGCGTGATTTGGCCCTCCTCGGGGTCCTCTCCGTCGAAGTGGATTTCTGCATTCAGCGGCAGCTGCGCGGTGTTGCCGAACTGCTTGACCGCGGAGACATGCACGATCTGCACGTCGGGGTCACGCGTCATGGCCTCCATTGCCGCAAGCTCGGCCGTGCTGCTGCCGCCGATCCGCCAGCTGGCTTCCAGCACACCCGATCGCCAGATGCCCGAGGAATCGACACCTTGGCCGATGTCGTAGTTGCGCCGTGAGGCGAAAAATCCGGGATAGTCATCCATCGCCGCGTCGTAGGTCCTCGCCTGCGCCACAGCCAAACTTAGCGCCGGAGAAAGCTGCAGCCTGTCGAGCGCCTCCCATCCGCCGCGCACGACGACCAGATCGGATCCGCCGTAAACGGGCTGTCCGGCATTGTCGGCCGTCATCCGCTGCACGCCGTAATAGGCGACCGATGTTCCGTCGATCGCCGTTCTGCCAATGCTCAGCGTAACGATGTCGCGAAGCTCCGTTTCGAGAACAAGGCCGTATTCCCTCAGGTCGGAGGATGGATATCGATCCAGCAGCCTTTCGATATCGGCGACGGTCGCGGCGGTGTGCTGGTCGCGGCCCCGCGAAGCGCGCGGTGGCTTGAACCGGACCAGCCCGAGCTGCAGCAGACGTTCCGCTGCGCGCAGCGCGTCATCGCGTGAAAATGCGGTATAGCCGGGCAGTACGGCCGCGCCGACGGCTCTGCCGAAGCCGGCTGGCCATTCTTTTGGCCGTGCCGCCGACCCGTCCACCAGCTCGTGGGTTATGGCCTTGGTGGTTGCGAGGCGCCAGGGCACCACACCGCCGAAGAGGTCGTCCGGCCCGTTTATGCCCAGTTGGAGCGCATCGACGGCAAGCAGGCTGTCGTCCGGCACGAAATACAGTCGGCGACCGTCACCGCCGCCGTCACTCAGGCCCTCGCGGAAGGCAAAGCCCTTCAACGCCGCAATCGTGCGCGCAACGGCAGCGACGGTTTCCCGCTCGTGGGTATAGATTGTCTCGCCGCCCGGCACGGAGAATGCGACCACAACACCTTTCGCCCCGCTTGGTTGCTTACCGCTTAGCCCGGTCATGTCGCGCCCTTCGTCCATTGCCGAGCCTCTTGCCGCCATTCCGCGGCGATGCGTCCGAACCGAAAAACCCGCTTCCTCGGCGAATGTTCCGGCCAACGGCCGGCAATCCGGTTTGACCGGGTTTGACCGGGGCGGCGACCGGAACATCGGCGGCTCGTAGCTGTTTATGAGGGAATCTCAGACAGGGAGATGGAGACCATGGCTTTCACTCTCAAAAGCTCTGCCTTTGCCGATGGCGAAAAAATACCGCCGCGCTATTCCCGCGACGGCGGCAACGTCTCGCCGCCATTGGAGTGGACGGACGCGCCGCAAGGAACCAAAAGTTTCGTCCTGGCCGTCGAGGACCCCGACGCCCCTTCAGGCATGTTCCGTCATTGGGCGGTCTACGACATCGACGCACAGCGCAACTTTCTTCCCGAAGGCACGACCGCCGGCGCAAAGACCGAGAGCCTCGGACACGGCGTCAATGATTTCGGCAATCCTCATTATGACGGTCCCCAGCCGCCGCCTGGGCATGGGCTCCACCATTACCATTTCCGGCTTCTTGCGCTCGACGTCGAGACGCTGGGTCTCGGCGAGAAGGCTGCCGTGGACGACGTGCTGAAGGAGGCCGCGCCGCACGTCCTGGAAGAGGCCGAGCTCGTCGGCACATTCGAACGGGCTTGAGACCGGAACTCGCTGTCGCATGAACTGCGGCGAACCGCCGGAATAATCGCTAAAGCGCGTCGCGTTCGATCGGCCTCATGCGACGCGCTTTAGATTCTTGTTTTTACGCATGTCGTTATCACAAAACCGCTGCACACTTTTGCGCGACATGCATCAGCGGTTCATGTTCATGATCGCGTTCATCGGCATCAAATTGTTGTCGAGGTTGGCCATGATCCAGATCGAGCCGCCAATCACCAGAACTACGATCAGCACGCCGAAGGCAAGCGCTAGAGCGTTGTTGGTGTTGTCCGGCCCCGTCGTGATGTGCAGGAAGAAGACGAGATGCACGCCCATCTGGGCGATCGCAAGCACGACCAGCGCCACCGGAATGCCGGGTGCCCATATCAGGTTGGTTCCGAGCAGCCAGAACGAGGCGATGGTCAACAGCGTTGCCAGCCCGAGGCCGATCACATAGCCGCGTAGCCCGGATCCGACTTCGGTGTCGCCGAGGTATTCGTCACCCGGCGCCGTATCGATGTCGTAGCGCTCCAGCCCATCGGTGTCGCGCCGTTGCGCGTGGCGATCGTCCGCATTGCTCATCGACTTGCTCCCAGGAGATAGACCACCGTGAACAGGGCGACCCAGATGATGTCGAGGGCGTGCCAGAACAGGCTGAAGCACATGAAACGCCGAAGTATATCGTCGCGGAATCCCTTGGCGAAGATCTGCGCCATCATCGTGAGCAGCCACAGCAGCCCCGCCGTGACGTGAAGGCCATGGCATCCAACCAGCGTGAAGAACGCCGACAGGAAAGCGCTGCGCGTCGGTCCGGCACCGCTGGCAACCATATGCGCGAACTCGCGCAACTCGAGCAGGATGAAGCTGGCGCCGAGCACGAAGGTGACAGCCATCGCGACATAGAACCAGGAGCTTCGCCGCGCTGTCACGGCGAGGCTGGCGAGACCGCAGGTGAAGCTCGACAACAGCAAAGCGGCCGTCTCGATCGCGACGTTGCGCAGGTCGAACAGCTCGGCTCCGCTTGGTCCGCCCGCCGTCTTGCCCGCCAGCACGGCATAGGCCGCGAAGAAGGCCGAGAACATCACGATGTCGCTCAGAAGGAAGATCCAGAAGCCGTAGCCGACGACAATCCGAATCGGTGCCGGGCCGCCGTCGCCGTGGCCGGGTGCATGGCCGTGCCCGCCATGGAGGCGGTAAGGGTCACGCTCTCTGACGTCGATCGCGGTCATAGTCTTGGCCCCGTGTAGGTAACCAACGCCTCGCGGCGGGCACTTCGGTTGGCGCGGTCGATCCGGGCGACTTCGGCGGCCGGAATGACGTATTCGGGTATGTCGCGCCACGCGAAGACGACGAAGGTGGCGAAAGCACCGAGCGCGCCGAGCGCCACCATCCACCAGATATGCCAGATGAGGGCGAAACCCATCACGGTCGCAAAGAAGGCGCAGATGAACCCGGTGGGACTGTTGCGCGGCATCTCGATCGGCTCGTAGTCAGGCTCGTCGCGCAGCCGGTTTTGCTCGCGTGCCCGCTGCTTGATGCTCCAGTAGGGCTCTTCACCCTCGACATGCGGAAGCGCGGCGAAGTTGAAGACCGGCGGCGGCGAGGGCGTGGCCCATTCCAGCGAGCGGCCGTCCCAGGGATCTCCGGTGGCGTCGCGAAGCGCCGCGCGCTGCCGGATGCTGACGACGAGCTGTACGATCTGCGCGACCACGCCGGCGGTGGTGATTAACATGCCGACGCCGGCAGCCAGCACCCAGGGATACCATGCCGACACGTCGAAATGCTGCATTCGGCGGGTCATGCCGAGCAGGCCAACAGCGTAGAGCGGCACGAAAGTGACGTAGAAGCCGATCAGCGTCAGCCAGAAGGCCAGCTTGCCCCAGCCCTCGTGCAGCCGGAAACCGAATGCCTTGGGAAACCAGTAGGTATATCCCGCGAAGGCGCCGAACAGCACACCGCCGATAATGACGTTGTGGAAATGCGCCACCAGGAACAGGCTGTTGTGAAGCAGGAAATCGGCCGGCGGCACGGCCAGCAACACGCCCGTCATGCCGCCGATGACGAACGTCACCATAAAGCCCAGCGCCCACAGCATTGGCGTCGCGAAGCGGATGCGGCCGCCATACATGGTGAACATCCAGTTGTAGATCTTCACGCCGGTACCGACAGCAATGATGCTGGTGGCGATGCCGAACGCGGCGTTGACGTCGGCCCCGGCGCCCATGGTGAAGAAGTGGTGCAGCCACACCATGAAGGAGACGATGCAGATGAAGAGCGTCGCGGCCACCATCGACCGGTAGCCGAACAGCGGCTTGCTGGAGAAGGTGGAGATGACCTCCGAGAAGATGCCGAACGCCGGCAGGACGAGGATGTAGACCTCGGGATGGCCCCAGGCCCAGATCAGGTTCACGAACATCAGCATGTTGCCGCCGGCTTCATTGGTGAAGAAATGAAAGCCGAAATAGCGGTCGAGCGTCAGCATCGCGAGCGTGGCGGTGAGGATCGGGAAGGCGGCGACGATGAGCAGGCTGGCGGCAAGTGAGGTCCAGCAGAACATCGACATCCTGAGGTAACTCATGCCGGGCGCCCGCATCTTCAGGATCGTGGTGACGAAATTGATCCCGGTGAGCAGCGTTCCGACGCCCGCAATCTGCACCGCCCACAGATAATAGTCGACGCCGACGCCCGGCGAATAGGCGGTCTCGCTGAGCGGCGGATAGGGCAGCCATCCGGTACGCGCGAATTCTCCGATCACCAGCGAGATGTTGACCAGCAGCGCGCCGGTGGCGGTGAGCCAGAAACTCACCGAGTTGAGCGTTGGAAAGGCAACGTCGCGGACGCCGAGCTGCAGCGGCACGACCAGGTTCATCAGTCCGATGACGAACGGCATCGCCCCGAAAAAGATCATGATGGTGCCGTGGGCGGAAAAGACCTGGTTGAAGTGATCGGGCGGCAGATAGCCGGGCGCCTGGAAGGCGAGGGCTTGCTGGGACCGCATCATGACGGCGTCGCTGAAGCCGCGCAGCAGCATCAGCAGCGCCAGCAGCGTGTACATCACGCCGATCCGCTTATGATCGACGCTGGTGATCCATTCGCGCCACAGATAGGGGAAATGGCCGGCCAGGAAGACCCAGGCCAGCACGCCGAGGATTGCCAGGGCGACGACCGCCGAGGCGATCATCGGCAGAGGCTGATCGAACGGAATGACGTCCCAGCTCAATTTTCCGAGCATTGTCAGCCTCCTGTCTTGGGCGATACGCTCGGCTCGGGGCGACCGGCCTGGGGACCGGGCGCGGGCGGAACGCCCTGCGTCGCGATTTCATGGAAAAGGTCCGGCTCCACCGAGCGATAGGTCGAAGCCGGCACGTCCAGGCTCTGTCTGGCCAGTTCCTGATAGCTCGTCCTGTCGAGTGCCTGTCCCTGGCTTCGCGCCGAACTGACGAATGCGTCGAAGGCATCAGCTGCGACTGCATGCAGCACGAATTGCATACCTGGAAAACCGTCACCGCTGAAATGGGCCGACCGCCCATAGAATTTGCCGGGCTGATCCGCCTGCAGGTGAAGCTGCGTCGTCATGCCGTTCATCGTATAGATCATGCCGCCAAGCTGAGGCACGAAGAACGCGTTCATGACGCTTGCCGAGGTAAGCGAGAAATGCACCGGCCTGCCCGCCGGCACCACGAGCTGGTTGATGCTCGCGACATTCTGCTCGGGGTAGATGAACAGCCATTTCCAGTCGAGCGAGACGACCTGCACCTCAAGCGGCTTTTGCTGCGAATCCAGCGGCTTCATTGGATCGAGGTCATGCGACCCGATCCAGATGATGCCGCTCAGAAACAGGATGACGAGGATGGGGATCGACCAGACCACCAGTTCGATGCGTCCGGAATAGGCCCATTCCGGCAGGTACCGCGCTCTTGTGTTGGTTTCCCGGAACCACCAGGCAAAGCCGAGCGTCGCCACGATCGTCGGGATGACGATGGCCAGCATGATAGCAACCGAATTGAGCAGGATCGTCCGCTGCGCCGCCCCCACCGGCCCTTGCGGATCGAGCACGCCGCCCTGGCAGCCGGCAAGCAGCCCGACCAGCAAGATCGTCGCGCCGAGGCAGCCAAGACGGATGGCGGCACAGTTTCGAACGATCACCCTCAGCAGCATGAGATCTCGCCGTTTCCTGAAAACTGATTGGAACGTTGCAGGCAGCGTGGCTGCCAACCCCGAATGTGCGTGCCGGTGTGCTCCTGGCGACAGTTTCTTCACGCACGCGGCTCCGGCTGGCAGAACCGCATGCCGTGGATGTTGTCGTTAAGCGGTCGACCTGTCGAGAACCCCTCCAAATCCTAACAAACCAGCGCCAAATCTTGAAAAACCAGAGCCAAATCTTAAGAAACCAGGAACAGGACCCAGATCGAAGTTATCGCCAGAAACGTGGCGAATGCCAAGGCGGTAAACCGGTTCATGGCCGCGCCCACGGTTGGTCCATTTAGTCCGCTCCCTGCGACGTGGCTGCTGATTCCAGTGATGCTGCTCCAGATGGCTGCGCCAACCGAACGAATGTTCGTCGCGAAAGTTCCCCAAAAGCCAGATCCATCGCAGCCTTTGGTTGCAGGCCGGCGGCAACGCGATGCGCACCAAGGATGGTTGGGCGGCTTTCTCGCCAAACGGAAGCGAGGACTGGCTTTGCGTATGTAAAAACTACTTGTCTAGGTGAAAATAGTTGCTACTAATCGGCTGGGCCGGCGCATGGCCGCCTCTGGGAGGAATTTCGGGCATGACAAGACTGCGCGGTCTCGCGTGGGATCACCGACGCTGCTGGGGTCCGCTCGACGCCAGCATCGGGCCGTATTGTGACGCCAATCCCGGTCTTGAGATCGAATGGGACCGCCGCAGCCTCTACGAATTCGGCGAGGGCGCGCTTGGTCCGGTGCTCGGCGCCTATGATCTTGTCGTGTTCGACCATCCGTTCATCGGCGATATTGCCGAAGGCGGGCTGATGGTGCCGTTCGATTTGTCGGCCGAGCAGCGCCGCGGCTTCGAACGGGATTCGGTTGGCGCATCCTGGCAATCCTACGCAAGGGACGGGCTTCAATGGGCGTTGCCGATCGATGCTGCCTGTCAGGTTGCCTCGTATCGCCCCGATCTCCTGGAGCGCTACGGACCGCTGCCGCGCAGCCATGACGAGGTGCTGGAGCTCGGCCGGCGCGCCTTGAAGGACGGCAAATGGCTTGGGCTGCCGTTGGTGCCGACTGACGCCATGTGCCTGCTTTTGACGCTGGGTGAGCCCCGGGAAGACGGCGACGAGTTCATCGCCGGGGAAAAAATCGAGCGGGCCGTCGGGCAATTGCGCCAGCTTGCGGCGCTGTCGCATCCGAACTCGCCGAAATGGAACCCGATCCGTTGCTACGATCACATGATCGCGCATGACGACGTGGTCTACGTGCCGTTCGCCTTCGGCTATGTGAACTACGCCTCTAAGGCAGACAGGCCGCATCTGCGCTTCGCCGACGTGCCGACGCCGCGATCCGCCGGCGCCTTGCTCGGCGGCGCCGGCATCGGCGTCAGCGCCCAATCGCAACACAAGCAAGCCGCCATCGACTACGCGCTGTTTCTGTGCTCGCCCGGCTATCAGCGAGGCGACTATGTGAAATCCGGCGGACAGCCGGGGTCGCTGGCGGCGTGGCAGGATACCGTGGTCAACGCTCTCTCGGGCGGCTTCTTCGCCTCGACGCTGGCGACGATCCAAGCCTCCTATCTGCGCCCGACCCATCCGGGCTTCATCAGCTTCTTCCGGCAATGCGCCCCTCATGCCGCGGCGGCGATCGCCGGCGAATTGCAGGCGGCCGAGCTCGCGGACCGGCTGAACCGGCTCTATCGCGAGACCAGGGATGGCCAGCCGCAACGGAGCGTCGCGTAATGGCCGCCGATATTGCCCAGATCGTCGACGAAGGCGAAAGCGGCCGCAACGGCTATCGGGTGCCGGCGGTGGAGAAGGCGCTCGACATACTGGAATTCATGGCTGCCAGCGGCGAGCCGCTGACCCAAACCGAGATCGCCACCGGAATGGGGCGCTCCATTCACGAGATCTACCGCATCCTGCTGTTGCTGGAGAAGCGCGGCTACATTTTCCGGACGCAATCGGACCGCTTCCGCCTGTCGCTGAAGCTGTTCGAGCTGGCGCATATGCATCCGCCGGTAAACCGCCTGGTCGAATGTGCGCTGCCGGTGATGCGCGGCCTCGCCGCCAATGCCGACCAGAGCTGCCATCTGGTCGTGCGCGAAGGCGAGAGCGCACTGGTCGTGCTGCAGATCGATTCGCCTTTGCCGATGCGTTATTCGGTTGCCCTTGGCTCGCATTTCCCGATCCTCGAAACGAGCTCCGGCGCGGTGCTGCTGGCGCATTCGAGCCGCGCCGAGCTTGACCGCATCGTCGAACGGATCGTCGCCGCAGGCGAAGGCCAAGGCAGCCGGGCGGAAATCGAAGCGCGGCTGAACGAGGTCGCAAGGCTCGGCTATGAAATGCGCGCCTCGCTGGCTGTCGAGGGCTGCACCAACATCTCGATGCCGGTGCGCGACCATACCGGCGCCGTCATTGCCGCGCTCACCGTCCCCTTCCTGCCGCAAAAGGCCGCCCGCTTCGATCGCAGCACCGTCTTCGAGCGGACGAAGGCGGCGGCCGAGACGATATCGGCGGCGCTGGGCGCGGGCGAAGCTGCCGTCTCTTCACGTGCCGACCCGGAACGGCGGGACTATCCGTTCAGCAACCGACAAGAAATACAGGGAGAAGAAACATGAACTGGTCCAAATCGATGCTGTTTGCCTCGGCGGCGGTGCTTTCTCTGAGCGCCGCCGCGGCACACGCCGAAAACATGCCGAAGCGCATCGGCTACGTCACCAACTACGCCACGCATGAGTGGTATCAGAACGTCATCAAGGGCATGCAGTCCCGCGCCAAAGAACTCGGTATTGAGCTCGAGGTGCAGGACGCCAATCTGGACGTTGCCAAGGAGGTCTCCGCCGCCGAAGATTTCATGGCCAAGGGCGTCGACGTCCTGATCATCACGCCCGTCAACGAGGAAGGCGTCGTGCCGCTGCTGCGCCAGGCGAAATCCAACAACGTTCCAGTCGTGCTCGAAGGCAATCCGGTTAAGGGCATGACCACAATGGTCGCGATCTGCGACTACGACACCGGCTACACCGCCGGCGTCGAATCCGGCAAATACGCCAAGGAAAAGCTCGAAGGCAAAGCCAAGGTGATGAATGTCGGCCTGCCGCTGCTGTCCGCCACGGTGCTGCGGTCGCAGGGCTTCATGGACGGCCTGAAGACCATCATCCCCGACGCGGTCATGGTCCACGACCTCGACGGCGGCGGCAATCCCGATCGCGCACTCGAAGTCTCTTCGGCGGCTCTTGCCAAGAACGCCGACATCAACATCATCTACGGCATCAACGATTCCTCTTCGCTCGGCGGCCTTCAGGCCTGGAAAGCGGCCGGCAAGTCGCAGGACGGCCTGTTGACTGTCGGCACCGGCGGCGAAGGCCTCGCCTTCATCAATGCAATGCAGAACGAGCCGTCCTATCGCATCGAAGCCGCGATGTTCCCGGAAAAGGAAGGCTACACCGCCATCGATGCAGCGGTTAAGCTCTTCAACGGCGAAGAGGTGCCGGAACACATCGTCAGCCCCACCGCGCCGATGAACGGTGACGACTGGAAGAAGTTCTACGACTACGATGGCACCACACGCAAAATCAAATGGGATGCCGTCAATGCGCTTCAGCCACCGGAAAAATGCATGAAAACTTCCGCCGATCTGAAGAAGTAAGGATTCCGGGTAGCCCTTCCCGCACGGCGGGAAGGGGCGGCGGATCGGATATGCCGAATGGCAAAACAGGGCAACCGTCCTGTTTTGGCCGGCAGTTTCCAGATGGCGACGGCACCGATACGGGCCCGGAAATGAAATGGACATGAGCGAGCTTACGCAATCCTCTGCGCCAAGGCGTTTTATCGGCGGCCAGCTGCTGGGCAGCAGCCAGCTGGTGCTCGGCGTGATCCTGGCCGTGCTCTGCATCGCCATTTCGATTGCCGCGCCGCAATTCTATTCCGAGGCCAACATCATCGCCATTCTGCGCCAATGCGCGCTGGTGCTGATCGTTGCCTCCGGCATGACGATGCTGATCATCACTGCGGAAGTCGATCTGTCGGTCGGTGCATCGCTGGCTTTTGTCGGCTGCATCGGCATGGCCGTGCTCAATTCAACGCACAGCCTGACGCTCGGGCTTCTGGCGGCGCTCGCCTTTTCAGGCGCGGTCGGCCTTTTCAACGGCCTCGTCGTCACCAGGCTCAAGGTGAACTCGCTGATCGCCACCATCGGCACCATGATGATGCTGCAGGGCGGCGTCTATCTGTTCACCCGCGAGGCGGTGCAGAACCACCACCGGCTTGCAAGCTTCACCGATCTCGGCGCCGGCTATCTCGGCGCGATCCCGCTGCCCGTGGTCGTTGCCGCGCTGATTTTCGCGCTGGCCGCGGCAACGCTGCGCTTCACCACGCTCGGTCGTTATCTGTACGCTGTCGGCGCCAATGAGCGAGCGGTCCGCCTCTCCGGCGTGCGCTCGCAACGGCTGAAGCTGTTCGCCTTCGTCGTCACCGGCCTGTGCGTCGGCATTGCCGGCATGATCCTGTCGTCGCTGATGAATGCCGGCCAGCCGACCGCCGGCCGCGGCTTCGAGCTGACGGTGATTGCCGCCGTCATCCTCGGCGGCACCAGCCTGCTTGGCGGCCGCGGCTCGCTGCTCGGCACGTTGCTGGGCGTGCTGGTGCTGAAGGTCATCGACAACGGCATCATCATCCTCGGCTGGAACCAGGACCTGCAGATGGTGGTGCCTGGCATCGTCATCATCCTGGCGACCTATCTCGACATCGTGCGGAACAGAGCCAATGTCGGTTGATTTCCTTCACCCCGGCGAAACCGTGGCTGTCGACAAAAGCGTGCCGGCGCTGGAGATGCGCGGTATCGGCAAGCGTTTTCCCGGCGTGGTGGCGCTGGACAATGTCGATCTGACCTTGGAACCCGGCAAAATCCATGCCCTGATGGGCGAGAACGGCGCCGGCAAGTCGACGCTGATCAAGATCATGGCCGGGGTCTACGGCAAGGATGCCGGCACCATCCGCCTGCGCGGCCGCGAGGCCGACATCAAGTCGCCGCGCGATAGCCTGAAAGAGGGCATCAAGGTGGTGTTCCAGGAGATCGCGCTGATCGCCGAATTCAGCGTCGCCGAAAACATCTTCCTCGAAGGCTATCCGACCGGCAAAGGCGGCTCGATCGACTGGAAGAAGATCCGTGCCGATGCGGCCGCTCTGTTCAAGCGTATCGGCTTCAATGTCGACCCGGCGGCGCGCACGGGATCGCTGCCGGTCAGCCAGCAGCAGATGGTCGAGATCGCCCGCGCACTCGCCCATGAGGCCCGCGTCGTGGTGATGGACGAGCCGACCTCCTCGCTGACGCCGAACGAGGTCTCGCTGCTGTTCACCGTCATCCGCCGGCTGGCCGCGCTCGGCATCGCGGTGCTCTATGTCAGCCACAAGCTCGACGAGGTCTTCGAGATCGCCGACACCGTGACCGTGCTGCGCGATGGCCGCCACGTCTCGACCAGGCCGATCGGCGAGCACACCAACGACACGCTGATCCAGGACATGATCGGCCGGCGCATCGAAAACCTGTTCCCTCGCAAGCGCGGCGCGCCGGGCAGCAAGGTCGCGCTTTCCGTTGAAGGGCTCAGCACCGCCAAGAAGCTGAAGGATGTGTCGTTCGAGGCGCATGCCGGCGAGGTCCTCGGCTTCTTCGGCCTGATGGGGGCCGGCCGGACCGAGCTCGCCAAGGCCATCGTCGGCTACGACCCGATCACTTCCGGCGCCATTTCGGTCGATGGCAGCCGGCTGCTGCCGCACGAAGCGCACACCGGCGTCCGGCTCGGCATCGGCCTGCTCACCGAGGACCGCAAGAGCGAGGGGCTGATGGGCGAGTTGCCGGTCTACCAGAATGCCAGCCTCGCCTCACTCGACGCCTTCGCCAGAATGGGCTTCGTCGACAAGGTCAGCGAACGCAAGGCGGTGCAGGACTATGTCGACCGTTTCCGCATCCGGACGCCCAGCCTGTTCCAGCAGGTCAAGAATCTGTCCGGCGGCAATCAGCAGAAAGTGCTGATCTCGCGCTGGCTGATGCGCGGTCTCAAGGTGATCGTCGTCGACGAGCCGACCCGCGGCATCGACGTCGGCGCCAAGTCGGAGATTTTTGCGCTCATCGACCGGCTCGCCGGCGAGGGCCTGGCGGTCGTCATGATGACGTCCGAAATGCCCGAGCTGCTGGGGCTTGCCGATCGCATCGCGGTGATGTGCGAAGGCCGCCTCACCGCGATCATGCCTCGCGACGAGGCCACGCAGGAGAACATCCTCAATGCGGCAATCGGCTAAGGCGATGACGCTTCGCAAAGGGACCAAGCGATGAGCCTGGCAAGCACCGACACCATGAAAGCTGGGCCGTCCATGCTGGCGCGGCTCGTCGCGCGGCAGGAATTGGCATTGCTCCTCTGCCTCATTCTGGTGATCGCGTTCTTTTCCTTCACCGCCGAGAATTTCTTCTCCGTGCGCAACATCACCAATGTGCTCGGTCAGGCTTCGCTGGCGCTGACAGCCGGCATCGGCTGCGCCATCGTCTTCATATCAGGCGAGGTCGACATCTCGATCGGCTCGCTGCTGGCGACGATCGCGCTGCCGCTGATCATCATCATGAACGACACCAACTCGCTTGTGCTCGGCATCAGTGGCGCGCTGCTGTTCGGGCTGATCATCGGCGTCGTGAATGGCTATCTGACGGCCTATGCCGGCATCAACTCGCTGATCGTGACCCTGGGCACGATGTTCATCATGCGCGGCGGCGTTTATCTCTATACCGGCCAGCGTGCTATTCCAGACGATGCCGCGCTCGACAGCTTCATCGCGCTGTCGGACGGCCGCCTGTTCAACGTCGTTCCCTATTCGGCTGTCATCGCCATCGTCCTGCTCGCCGTCTTCGCCTACGTGATGCAGCACCGGCCGTTCGGGCGGCAGATCTATGCCGTCGGCGGCAATCCGGAAGTGGCACGGCTGGCGGGTTACGACGTGCGCCGCGTCAAGTTCATCTGCTTCATCATCAGCGCGCTGCTGGCGACGGTTGCCGGCATCATACTGGCCGCCCGCGTCGGTTCGGCGCAGCATACGGCGGGGCTGAATTTCGAGTTCCAGGTCGTCGCCGCCACCGTGCTTGGCGGGGTCAGCCTTGCCGGCGGCATCGGCAGCCTGACCGGCATGGCGCTCGGCGTGCTGATCCTGCAATTCCTGTCCAACGGCCTGCGCGGTCTCGGCCTGCCGACCGAATGGCAACTGGTTATCACCGGCATGATCATCATTGCCGCCGTCGCCTTCGACGAAGCAAAGCGCCGGCGCGCCATTGGAGGCTGATATGGACCGTCTCAAAGGGAAAACCGCAATCGTCACCGGCGCCGCCGACGGCATCGGCCATGCGATCGCGGAGGCGATGGCAAGGGAGGGCGCGCATGTCTTCCTTGGCGACATCGCCGACGAGAAGGGTGAAAAATTTGCGGCGGAACTGCGCGCCGCCGGCCACCGCGCCGACTACATCCATTGCGACGTCGCGGACGAGGCCGACATCGCCGCCCTGATCGCCGCAGCCGTCGGCAAGACCGGCCATCTCGACATTCTCGTCAACAATGCCGCCATCGCCATCGGCGGCATGCCGGTCCATGAGATGACCGACGAGCAGTGGCACCGGCTGATCGCGGTCAACCTGACCAGCGTGTTCCGCGGCTGCAAATATGCGCTGCCGCACATGATCGCGCAGAAATCGGGCTCGATCATCAACATGGCCTCGGCACAAGGGCATATCGGGCTCGACGGCTGGACCGCCTATGCCGGCGCCAAGGGTGCGGTGATGGCGATGACGCGCCAGATGGCGGTCGAGTTCGGCCCGCTCAACATCCGCGTCAACTCGATCTCGCCCGGCACCATCAACACGCCGATGAACGACAAATTGGTCAAGGAGATCGGCGGCAATCTCGCCAAGGCCTGGGTCAAGATGCATCCGCTCGGCCGCATCGGCAAACCGTCCGAAGTGGCCGAAGCCGCCGTCTATCTGGCCTCCGACGCCGCCGGCTTCACCACCGGTACCGACCTGCGCGTCGACGGCGGCCTCACCGCAGCACCCCGCTACGTACCCGACCTGCTTTGACAACCAACGAGACATGAAATGAACAAAGCCCTCGAAGGCGTCCGCATTCTCGATTTCAGCCATCTGCTGCAAGGGCCGTTCGCCACGCAGCTGCTCGGCGACATGGGCGCCGACGTCATCAAGATCGAGCGTGCCGGCGCCGGGGACATGTTCCGCAGCATGACCTTCTTCGCCAAATGGGTCGGCGGCTCCGAAAGTCCGAATTTCCTCGCCTGGAACCGCAACAAGCGCTCCATCGCGCTCAACCTGAAAAGTCGCAAGGTGCATGCCATCATCATGGACATGGCCAAGAAGGCGGATGTGGTGGTGCAGAATTTCCGCCCCGGCGTGCTCGCCAGGCTCGGCTATGGCTACGAGGATTTCAGGGCGGTCAATCCCGCCATCATCTATTGCTCGGGCTCCGGCTATGGCGAGGAAGGCCCCTATGTCGAGCGCCCCGGCCAGGACATGCTGATCCAGGGATTGTCCGGGCTGATCTCCAACACCGGCCGCGGCGATCAGGCTCCTGTTCCGGCCGGTGCCGGCCTGGCCGACCAGATCGGCGCCATGAACATGGTCTACGGCATCCTGTCGGCGCTCTACTATCGCGAGAAGACCGGCAAGGGCCAGAAGATCGAGGTCAATCTGCTCGCCGGCATGCTGGCGCATCTCAATCAGGAATATGTCGCCGTGCTCAATCTCGGCGAGGATTTCGTGCGCCCGAATTCCGGCATCGGCCACCCCGGCATGCAGGCGCCGTTCGGTGTCTATGAAGCGAAGGACGGCGGCTATGTGTCGATCGCCATGAGCCCGTTCAAGACGCTGTATGAAGTGCTGGAGGCGCCGCAGCTTGCTGTCTACGACGATCTGAAGACGCTGTTCGACAGGCGCGACGAGGTGTTCGACAAGGTCAACGCCGAAACCAGGAAGTTTGCCACGCAGGACCTGCTGGCGCGGCTGCTGACAGCCGACATCTGGTGTGCCGAGGTGAAGGACATAAGGCGCGCAGCCGAGGACCCGCAGGTCAAGCACCTGGGCATGATCACCAGCTACCATCATCCGCGCGGCGGCAAGGTCAGGGTGGTCGCGCCGGCGGTCAAGATGAGCGAGACGCCGGCTACCATAGAACGGCCGGCGCCGCTGGTCGGCCAGCATGGCCGCGAGATACTGGCCGAGTTCGGCCTTTCCAGCGGCGAGATTGCAGCGCTTGAGGCGTCCGGCGATATGACCGTGGATGCTGCCTGACGATGAGCGCTTACCAGACACTCACCTTGGAAATATCCGGGCGCGTCGCAGTCGTCACCTTCCGGCGCGCCGATCAGCTCAACGCCATGAACCGGCTGATGCAAAGCGAGATCACCAAGGTTTTCGAGGCGCTGTCGCAGGATGACAGCGTCGGCGCGATCGTGGTGACCGGCGAGGGGCGCGGCTTCATGGCCGGCGCCGACATCAAGGAATACGCTGCCCAGACAGCTATCGAGTTCGACGCCTTCCAGGCCGCCGGCACGCGCATGTATGCGGCGGTCGAGAACAACCGCAAGCCGGTCATCGCCGCGGTCAACGGCTTTGCGCTCGGCGGCGGCATGGAGCTGGTGCTGTGCTGCGACATCGTCATCGCCAACCAGTTCGCGAAGCTCGGCCTGCCCGAGATCAAGCTCGGGCTGGTCCCCGGCGGCGGCGGCACCCAGCGCAGCGTCCAGAAGCTCGGCCGCAACCGCTCCAACCTTTTGCTGCTGACCGGCGCCATCGTGCCGGCTTCCGAGTTCGTCGCCGCCGGTCTGGTCAACGAGGTCGTCGATTCCGAAAGGCTGATGCCGCGGGTGCTGGAACTCGCCGGCATGATAGCCGCCGAACCGGCTGCCGCGATCGAGGCATTGAAGGCGCTGACAGCGCACGCCGTGTCGGGCGACTTGGCGGGAGGCCTTGCCATGGAGCGCGACCTACTGGGCGGGCTTTGTCGTAGCGAGACCGGCCAGCAGCGGGTGAAGGCGTTCGCCGAAAAAAGCGCGACGCGGCCGAAGGCTGCGAAATGACGTCCCTGGTCAAGCAAAACCGGCCGCGCTTCACCGATGTCGAGGGCCTGGCCGCGATGGTCGGCAGCGGCGACGTCTTCGGTGTCGGTGGCCATCATTTTGCCCGGCTGCCGATCGCCTTGTTGCGGGCCATCGCCCGCTTGGGCGTCAAGGATCTTCGCTATGTCTGCTGGGCCGGCGGCCTGCCGCTCGAACTGCTTCTCGAAGCGAATGCCGTGGCGGAGGTCGATATCTGCTTTTCCAGCCTCGATATTTTTGGCTTGCCGCCGCGCTTCCGCGCGGCTGCCGAGGCCAATGCCGTGCCGGTCCGCGACTGGACGGCGCTGGCCATGATCCAGGCGCTGCGGGCGGGGCAGCAGAACCTGCCGTTGATGCCGTTTCAGCTTCCGGAGGGTTCGGACATGCTGGCGCGCGTGCCGGGTGCGATCGCCGCGCCCGATCCGATCGCGGGAATCACGACCGGGATCATCCCGGCCTTGCGGCTCGATGCGTTCGTCGTCCATGCCCAGCGTGCCGACGAGAGCGGCAATGTCCAGATCATCGGACCACGGGCGCTGGATTTCGCCATGGCCGGCGCGGCGCGCGAGGTGCTGGTGACGGTCGAGGAGATCGTCCCGGTCGGAGCGCTGCGGCATGATGGTCGGCAGAGCATTTTGACCCGCAACCAGGTGTCTGCGATCGCGCTGGCACCAGGCGGCGCCTATCCCGCCTCCTGCCTGCCATTCTATGTGACGGATTATCAAGCGTTGGCGGGGGCGTTCGCGGCCAAGGAAATACCTTTGTCGGACAGCCTGAGCATGCCTTCGGAAGGCGTGCCGGAGCGGGTTCAAGACGCTGCAAAAGTCCGCTCTGAAACAGTCCTCGCAATGCCCAGGCTCATGCACGGCAACAAGGAGGCGTCCATCGACGAGATCATCGCCGCCCGCATCGCCGCTGAGCTCGACAATGAGAGCTTTGCCAGTGCCGGCGCGGTGTCGCCGCTCGCTAATGTCGCCTACCGGCTGGCCAAAGCGACGCACGCGCCGGACATGATCATCGCCACCATGAGTTGCGGCCATCTCGACATAGCACCGAGCCCGATGATCCTGTCGCTGATCGAAAGCCTCGATTGCGAGACGGCGGTGGCGCATGCCGGCGGCGACGACACCTATTCGACCTACTACCAGGCCGGCGCGGTGACGCATGAGATCGTCGGTGCCGCGCAGGTCGACCGCCGTGGGCGCGTCAACACCATTGCGCTGCGCAAGCCTGACGGCAGCCTTATCCGGCTGCCCGGGCAAGGCGGCATGGCCGACGTCGCCAACATGCATCGCGATTATCTGCTCTACGTCCCCCGCCATTCCGTGCAGTCGCTGGTCGAGACGGTCGAGATTGCCAGCTCGGCGCGCGGCCTGTTGACTGAGGCCGAACGCGAGCCGATGGGCTATCGGACCGGCGCGGCATTGGTGTTCACCGACCTTTGCGTGTTTCGGCTCGACGGGGAGAGCCGGCAATTGGCCGTCATCGAGACCATGCCGTGCGTGACGCGCCAGCAGCTCCAGGATGCCACCGGCTTTGCCCTGACATTCGATGCCGATTGCCGCGAAGTTGCGCTACCCTCGAACGAGACGCTCGACATCCTGCGAAACCGCATCGACCCGCTCGGTCTGCGCCGCCTCGAATTCGTCAGCGCCAGGGAGCGCCGCGCGCTGATCGCCGAGATCCTCGCCGCCGACCGGCGGATGGTCGAGCGCTGTATTGCCGCACGGCGGTCGCATACTGCACCGGATTGAAGGGGGTGCGCATGGCAAAGCCGTTGCTCGAAATGTCGGCCGCGAGGGTCTTCTTCGACGGCATCTTCACCAGCCCGCGCGTCGCCCATCCGGAAGGCGTGGCCATCCATCGCGACGGCTCGATCTGGTGCGGCACCGAAACCGGCGACCTGCTGCGCCTGGCCGCCGATGGCGGCTCGGTCGAACGCATGGGCGGTACGGAGGGCTTTCTGCTCGGCATCGCCTTCGATAGCGCGGGAAACTGTTTTGCATGCGATTTGAGACATTCGGCGATCTTTCGCTGGGATGCCGCGACGGCTGGTATGCAGCGCTTCGCCTCGGCCGGCATCCGCGTGCCGAACTATCCGATCGTCGACGAGACACGCGGCTGGCTCTACGTGTCGGACAGCGTAGGCGAAGACAACCGCTCCGGCATTTTTCGCTACGATTTGAAGACCGGCGAAGGCGGCCTGTGGTGCAGCGAGACCATGGCCTTCGCCAACGGCATGGCGATGGCGCCGGGTGGCGATGGGCTTTACGTCGTGGAAAGCCATGCGGCCTGCCTCAGCTATGTGCCGATCCTTGCCGACGGCACGGCAGGGTCTCGCCAGCTCGTTGTGGAGGGCGTGAGCAACGTTCCCGATGGCGTCGCCTTGGCGCCGGACGGGTCGCTGTTCATCTCATGCTACGAGCCGAGCCGCATCTATCGTTGGCGAAAACACAGCGGGCTCGAGGTGGTGATCGAGGATCCGGCGGCAACGACGCTCGCCCATCCCACCAACATCGCCTTCAAGGGCGACAAGCTCTACACCGCAAATCTCGGCCGCTGGCACATCACCGAAATCGACTTGACGGCGATTTCCTAGATCGGGCCGAACCGGGCGGCGCTGCCCTATCCCAGCCGCCCGTGACTCGATCGGATGCGCAACACCTGCACCCGCGACGGCAACTCGATCAGGAACTCTTCGTCCCGCTCGAGATGGTGGATTTTCGTCGGATCGCCGCCGGTGAGCGCCGCCATCGCCTCGACATTTTCCCAATAGGAAATCGTCACGAATTCCGAATGGGTCGGCGTGTCCTCGCGAAAGGTCTGCACGCCCAGCGCCTTCTCGATCAGCGGCTTGATGCCGGCTTGATAGTTGTAGCTCTCATAGGCATCCGCCTTTTCAGGCACGGTTCTGCCGCGCCAGATACGAGCGATGGTCGGGGATTTCTCTGTAGCTTTCTCTGTCATGGCCAATGAATTCCTGCTGGTCTGATTGGTCCGCGGCGTTCGGCAAGGCCAGCCAAGGAACGCATCTCCCCGGCTGGCAGCCTGGTATCCAGTTGCCGGCGACTTTTTATCCTCCCCGGCCGACGAGCTCGCGCTGCCCCAGACAGGCCTCCTGCCGACCGGTAGGAGACCTACTCCTGATCCTCGGCGCCGCCTCCGTGGAAGAAGGACCGGATTTCCTGCATGTCGACGCTGCCGTCACCGTCCTCATCGACGGCGTTGAATATCCGCCCGACGAAATCCTGGACTTCGCTCTGAGAAAGCGCGCCATCGCCGTCCGCATCTACTATGGCGAACATCATTCGCATCTTCGCGCCATGCATCCCGCGTGCAATGCCGCCGCGGCCTCCCATCTCCCACCCTCGCTCAGGTGGGCCCATCCTGTAGTCGCGATGCCAGCGGTCGGGACCTCGCCGTTCCGCCCGGGGCCCGCGATCCTCCTGCATTCTCTCCTCCAGCATCTCGGTCATCATCTGGCGCATCATTTCGCGCATGGCATCCTGGCTCTGCCCGCTCATTCCGGGCGACGGTTCGGCGCCACGATCCGGTGCCGGCGCGGCCGGCGCAGGTGGGCTCGTCTGGCCGAATGCCGGCGCGGCCAACATAGCCAGCGCCGCGGCAATTACGGTGGTTTTGCTTGCGAGCGTCATCGTATTCTCCATCGGTATGAATTGTAGCCGAATATGTCTGCATCCAAGCCAAACCGGCTGCTCGCCTCACGGTTCCTGGGCAGTCGGCACGACGGCGGAAAAGTCCGCCCGATCGCGGCAACGAAAGCTCGTTGTCCACGTTGCCATGGATGCGACGCTCCACCAGGAGGAAAAAATGGCCGACGATAAGAGCAAGCGAGATTTCCGCGAGCGCGACCGCGTTGCTGCGGAAGACGACCGTGAAGTCGAGTATTTTGCCCAACAGAACGGCATCACCGCCGACCAGGTCCGCCAGCTGATCAAGAGCTTCGGCAATGATCGCGGGCGCCTGACCGTAGCTGCGAAAGCGTTGCGAGGGATTTCACCTGCCGGAGCCGACGAGGTGACCAGGGAAGCCCGCCAGCAGGCGACACCCATGCATCTCGGCAAACCCGACGAGTGATGCCGGGGGGCAACTGCTCTGCCGCTGCCGCGGGCATCAGAACTTGCGGCTCAGATAATCCGAGCCGCGCAGTCCGAACCGCCACTCGGCATCGACAGCCTTGGAAATGCCGATCCGGCGGCCTGTCAGAACGGCGCCGGCTTCGCCCGGCTGCCTGAATTCGAATGGCGGCACGTCCAGCGGCAGCCCGTCATGGGATTTGTCGATTGCCAGCGCCTGGCAAAGGCGGCCCGGTCCCGAGCAAAGCAGCCGGGGGTCGTCAACGCCGCGATTGGCCCGCATCACCTCCAGCCCTAATCGCGGTTCGATTGCGCGGACAAGCACGGCACTGCCGGGCAGGCACACGGCATTGAGGCACCAATGCAGGCCATAGGAGCGATAGACATATGCGCTGCCAGGGGCGCCGAACATTGCGCCGTTGCGCACCGTCCTGCCACCGAAAGCATGTGAAGCCGGGTCATCCGGGCGATAGGCCTCGGTCTCGACGATGATGCCGCCAACGCCGTGCACAAGCAGCGTGGCGCCAATCATATCGCGCGCCACGGTGGTGGCGTCACGGGCAAAGAATTGATGGTTGGTGGTCAATGTGCAGCAGACTCGATCACGCCTGAACTTGGCGCGTCAGAAAGGTCCCGGACCGGAAGCAAAATGTCCAGCCTCTGCGCGCCGCTGAACTTGGATACGATATTCAGTGCAGCATGGCTGCGCCGATGAAAACCGCCGCGGCCAGCACGACGATGGCGGCAATCACCAGCACCGGCCAATATCTGCTCGGTTGGACGTCGGGCTCATCCGTCAGCGGGCGCATCGCATTGGCATAGCTCGCCTGGTTGGTAAACTTCGGCGTTTCATGGCGCGCGGCAGGGCTCTTCGGCGGAGCGTTGCCGGCTGATTCCGCGTCGGCCTCCATGGGAGCCGCAGCCGGATCGATGCCCGGGGTCTTGTCCCCTTCGCGCCCGGCGTCGATATCGCCCCGCGCCTGAGCCGGGCTTCGCCCAAGAGGTGCTGCGTCGGTCATCGTCGAGGTCCTTTCAGAGCATCGGCGTCAAGCATTCTAACCTGCGTCTCATTTCAAAGTTCCCCCGTTTCAAAATTCCCCGGTTCAAAGTTCCCCCGTTTCAAAGTGCCAACGAGCGGAAACCGCCTGGGCCTGCTTCCAGGAACAACCGGCGATCGAGCGGGTTGAGCAAGCATCGGGAGAGCAACATGGACTTGGTGCGCCACGCGCCCAGATCGGCAGTTCGAAACAGGCTCCAGCGCATGATCTACTTCACCGCCGACACACATTTCAGCGACCCGCGCATTTTGCGCATCGACCGCCGCCCGTTCGGCTCGCTGGCGGAACATGACCGGTCGCTCATTGCGTTCTGGAACGAGACTGTCGGGCCGGACGACGAGGTCTGGCATCTCGGCGATTTTGCCACGGGATCGGCCGCGTTCGTGTCGTCGCTTCTGGCGTCTCTTCATGGCAGCAAGCATTTGATCATCGGCAACAACGATGCTGCGGCCACCATTGAGGCCACAGGTTGGGCGAGCACGCAACACTACAAGGAGCTGGCGCTCGACGGCAGCCTGCTGATCCTTTGCCACTACCCTTTTCGCACCTGGAATCAGATCGGCAGGAAATCGATCGACCTGCATGGCCATTCCCACGGCAGGCTGACCCCGGTCACGCGCCAGTATGACGTCGGCGTCGACAGCTGGGCTTTTCGTCCGGTCACGCTGACCACCATCCTTGCCAGCCGCGGCCGAAGGGCGGCGCGGCAAAGCCGTCAAAAAGTCGAGTGATCGAAAGTGCCGGCCGTGCGTTGAGGAATTTCAACGCCAGGGAGCACGCCATGAACAGACGTGAACTGATCGATGCCGATGGCGGCAATCATCCCGCAAAACCCATTCCGCGCGCCGCATTCGACAGCACCTTGGCCCTGCTGCGCGAGGGCTATGATTTCATTTCGGCCCGCTGCCGGCGCATGAACACCGACATCTTTGCCACGCGCCTGATGCTGCGGCCGGCAATCTGTGTCCGTGGTGCCGAGGCTGCCGAGATGTTTTACGGCGGCGACCACTTTACCCGAGTTGGCGCGATGCCGCAGACCACGCTGCGTCTGCTGCAGGACAAGGGCAGCGTCCAGGCGCTCGACGGCGCCGCTCACCGCCACCGCAAGGCGCTTTTCCTGTCGATCCTGTTGGATGGCGACCAGATCGAGCGGCTCCGCGCAACCTTCCGTCGCGCCTGGCTCGACCAGCTGGAAGACTGGCAGCGGCGTGACGAGATCGTCCTGTTCGACGCCGTAAACCTCGTCCTGACCCAGGCGGCAGCGGATTGGGCCGGCATCCCCGCCGACAATGATCGCGCCGAACTCTGCCGCGAGCTCAGCGGCATGGTCGAGAACGCCGGCGGCATCGGGCCGTCGACCATGCTGGCGCTGTGGCGGCGACGCCGGACCGAACGCACTATCGGCGAGCTTGTACGGCGCGTTCGAAGCGGCGCGCTTGATTTGCCGGCAAACAGCCCGGTCCGCCTGGTCAGCGAACATGTCGATGCAGAGGGAAAGCCGCTCGATCTTGCCAGTGCCGCGGTCGAGATCATCAACATCATCCGGCCGGTTGTCGCCATCGGCCGCTTCATCATGTTTGCGGCGCTGGCGCTTCACCAGCACCGCCAATGGTACGATAAGTTCGCCGCCGGCGATGACGACGGGCTGGAAGCCTTCGCCGAGGAGGTTCGCCGGCTCTATCCGTTCTTCCCGTTCATCGGCGGCCGCGCCCGCCACCCGTTTGAATGGAAAGGCTACCGTTTCCACGAAGGCGACTGGATTCTGCTCGACCTGCACGGCACCAACCACGATCGCCGCCTGTTTGTGGAGCCGGACCGATTTATCCCGGAGCGCGGCTTGAGCTGGAAAACCCACGGCTTCGAATTCATCCCGCATGGCGGCGGAGATCCGGCGACTACCCATCGCTGCCCCGGAGAAGCCGTCACCGTCGCGCTGATCATGGAAGCGGTTCGCCTGCTGACGCGGTCGATGGCCTACCAGGTGCCCGATCAGGATATGACGATCTCGCTTGCCCGCATGCCGGCGCGGCCGAAATCCGGGTTCAGGATAGATAATGTGCGGCGAAAACCCGGCTGAAAGGCTGCCGGTCGAACCGGAACCTCTGCGGCGCTGAGGCGTTCGAAAATTGCAAGGCGTAAAGGCAAACGCAATGGCTCAGAAGATCACGACAGGCGCGAACGACCGGCCGCGCAATGAAACCATCGGCCAATCCGGCGAAGGCCTGCCGGACGACAGCAGCAGGCCGCTCGAGGTCGACGAAGGCTGGGTCGCCCGGCTGAGAAACAAGCTGCAGGGCAAGCCCCGGCAAGCCGGTCAGACCAACACGGACGAAGTCCCCGCAGGCACTCCAGGCGCTGGCGAGAATATTTGCCGCCGCTGTGCAGGGTCAGGCATGATCGACGGCCGCACCTGCCCCGAATGCGGCGGAACCGGCAAGGTGACGACGCCGATAGGCGGAGGCTGATCAATTCCAGGAAAAGTGTGAAGCGGTTTTCCGTCCGGTATTTGCGTCAAACAATAAGATAGACCGGTTCTGCGTTTCCGCGGAACGATGAACCGTCCTGCGCCGGTCAGATCGCCGGCACCCACTTCCAGAACACGCCTTCCTTGCGTTCCGGGTAGTGCTTGAACTCGCATTCGAAGCGCCAGCCGTAGTTCTTGGCGGCGGCAAGCGCTTCCTTGCTGACCGGGTTCATGCCAGTTCCCGGCGCAAACCAGTCCTCCAGCAAGTCGTCGGGGACATAGGCGCCGACCCTTAGAGGCAGCTGTTCGAGGACGACATCCATTTCAGGTGGTGCGGGCACGGGGCGCTCCTCAAGTTTATCTCACGAGGAAGTCATTCGAGGTGGATTCGGTTCCAGGCAATGGCTGAGATCGAAGGTGAGTGATGGGCGGGAAGGACTGGATTGTCCGGCTTTACGCGATGTGGCTGGAAAGAACGACCGGCAGACGGCGAGTTTGGCGCACCTGAAAGGATTCGACTTCTGCGGGCGTGGGCTGAAGGGGTTGACTTCCTGGGACAAATAAGCTCCAATGTTCATGGTATGTTCTTATTGTATGCAAAGAGCCAAGGTGCATCATCCGGTTTGCGCCGTTACACCACGTACAGGAGAAGCGCGTGGCGCAGAACAAGAAGATTTCCTAGGGCGGCTACATCGCTACAACACGTTCTAAGTTAAGATGCCGCAGAATCGAGAACGCACATGAGTCAAACCGAGGCTGTTCTTCCTGTCTACCTAGACGGTCACGCGACGACCCCGTTGGCGCCGGAGGCGGAGCAGGCGATGGCGCCTTGGTGGCATCGCCGAGCGGGCAATGCGCATTCTCCCCATCGGCGCGGCACCGAAGCATCGGTTGCGGTGGAGCGGGCACGTATTGAAGTCGCTAGTCTAGTCGGCGCTGCCCCACAGGAACTCGTGTTCACCTCGGGCGCGACAGAGGCGAACAACATGGCCATCCTCGGAGTCGCTAACGCGGCGCAACGCGCAGGAGATGCGCGTCGAGAGATCATAGTGTCGGCCATCGAGCACAAGAGTGTTCTAAGTGCGGCCGCTAGCCTTGAGGAGCAGGGCTTTAAGATTCGCGTCTGCCCGGTGAGGCGTGATGGGCGGCTGGACGTGGTTGCATTTCAACGACTGCTATCCGATCAGACGTTGCTAGTCTCGGTGATGGCCGCAAACAACGAGGTCGGGACAGTTCAGCCAATTGCCGATTTATTGTCCGATGTTCGGGCGGTTGGTGCGATGATCCACGTCGACGTAGCGCAGCTTGCAGGTAAGCTTCCAACCTGCGTAGCCGACTATGACTTCGCTAGCATTTCCTCGCACAAGTTATACGGCCCTATGGGCATAGGCGCGTTGTTCGTCTCCGCTGCCGCGCAACATCGCCCACGACCGCTGTTCCACGGCGGCGCGCAGGAGAGGGGGCTTCGCCCTGGCACGCTGCCTACCCCGCTGATCGTCGGCTTTGGTGCCGCAGCTCGGGTAGCGGCACTTCGTCTCGAGAAAGACCTGGCCCACGTGCGCGATTTGGCCGATCGTCTCGTCGGCCGTCTGGAGGCGAAGCAGGTCCGGCTTCAAAGAAATACAACCGGCTCTCATCAGCTGCCTGGAAGTCTAAGTCTCCGATTTTTCGAGGTAGATGCGCCGTCATTGATCGACGCGTTGGCCGATAGTGTTTGCTTATCAGAAGGTTCTGCTTGCACGAGCGGCCAAATCCAGCCGTCGCATGTTCTCTCGGCAATGAGCTTTACAGAATCCGAAATGCGAGAGACTGTTCGTATTTATTGTGGACGGTATAATGATTGCTCCGAAATAGATTATGCAGCTGACGCAATCGCGGACGCCATCCGGCGCATGACTCTTGCACACTGGACCGATCCTCCAGTAAGGTCGGTCAATGAAGGACGTTCTCACTGATTCTGATGTGCGCCTGCAGTTTGCGGGCCATGAAACTTTCCCGCTCCGCCTTCTTTGGCTAAAGAAGGCGTTTGATGCGGTCGCCTATCATGGGGCGGTGCGTAGAACGTTTCAAGAACAGACGGCCATCGCGCAGTTTGGAGTCGGCAAGAACATGGCGCTTGCCATGCGTCATTGGGCGCTGGCAGCTGGCATGTTGGCGGATGAGAATGGCAACCTTGTACCGACGGCGTTGGCACAGTTGTTGCTAGACAATCGTGTTGGACTTGATCCGTATTTGGAGGATCCGAGCACGCTCTGGCTAGTTCACGCCGCGTTGGCTGGGAAGCCTGAGCAGTCCACAACCTTCTTTTATGCTTTCAACACTCTCAATCAGACGGTCTTTGATCGGGAGGGCTTGGTCGAGGCTATTCATGATCTAGCGAAGGGGCGAGGCGCTCGTGCGACTATGGAGACGGTAAAGCGTGATGTCGAAGTGTTCCTGAGAAGCTATGCGCCACGATCGGGCGATGTGAGTGAAGATGCTGCTGAACCGCTGCTTGCGGAGTTGGCTCTGATCCGAGAGTCTCGCTTGTCGGGGCAGTTTGAGTTCGTTCGCGGACCTAAGCCGAGCCTTCAGGACGGGATTTTCGCTCTGGTCTTGAAGCAGTTTTGGGCGCGGTGGCATCCGGATGCTCCGACGCTATCGGCTGAGCAGGTAAGCTATGGCGCGGGCTCTCCCGGTCGTGTCTTCAAGCTGGACGAGGACAGCGTTATGGCTCGTCTGACGAAGATCGGGGACGTTACGGCTGGCGCCATCATTTGGGTCGACACCGCTGGACTTCGACAGGTTTTATTGACCCGCAAGCTCGCGGATGTCGACGATAGAGCGCTGGTCACCGCCAGCTACCCCTACCGGCGGGCGGCCGCATGACGACCCTCGCAGAGATCGTACGTGTCGAACGGCGGTTCGCGCTATCGGCTAGGCTTGATGCTGACCTGTCCGGAACGCCCCCGCTGACAGGCTATGTACTTCAGCCGAGCGTGCGTAAGTCACTCGAGGCGATGGTTGCGGGAATCGCTGATGGCGGGCAACGTGCCTTCACTTGGACGGGCCCCTATGGCGGCGGCAAATCCTGCGCTGCACTGCTGGTCGCTAATTTGGTGGCTGGCGCTCACGAGCAACGCGAAATCGCAAGGGAGATTGCAGGCCACGATCTGGTTGAGCAGTTCAGGCGCGCGTTTCCGGATGATGGCGCGCAATGGGCGGTAATCGCTCTAACCGGGCGTCGGGCCGGCCTCGCTAGCGACCTCGCAACGGCAGCAGCTGCATCGTTCAAGTGGCCAAAGGCGGTGCGGACGAACGTGGAGGCCGACGACCGGGCATTAATCGGGCGACTCGAAGCCGAGGCGAAGAAGCGCAGCGGACTGTTGGTTATCGTTGACGAGCTTGGAAAGTTTTTCGAGCACGCCATCGCTGAAGGCGGCGACGTCCATCTTTTGCAGGACCTTGCCGAGCGTGCCAACCGCTCTGAAGGCAGATTAGTAATCGTCGGCGTACTTCACCAATCGTTCGAACAATATGCCGGCAAGCTTAATCGCACCACGCGCGACGAGTGGGCCAAGGTCCAAGGCAGATTCCAGAACGTGCCCTTCGTTGCACAGGCGGATGAAGTTGCGGCGCTATTGGCGCGCGCAGTGACTAGTGACCACACGCCGGAAGCGGCAGAGTTGTTAGCGCGAAAGACAGCTGAGGCAGTCGCCGCGAGGCGCCCGGTCGATTCCGATAGTCTGGTTGACGCCTTACGTCAGGCCTGGCCTCTGCACCCGGTCACGGCGCTTCTACTCGGGCCAGTGTCGCGACAGCGGTTCGCACAGAACGAGAGGAGTGTCTTCGGCTTCCTTTCATCGGCCGAGCCTCATGGCTTTCAAGCGCATTTGACGGCGACGGACGCCAGTGAGGCTGATGCGTGGTTCGGCCCGGATCAGCTTTGGGATTATCTTGTCGCTAATTTTGGGTCCGCGTTGTCAGTCGGGCCGGATGGCGCGCGTATGACGTTGGCAATGGAAGCCGTGGAACGGGCGGCGCTTCGTGGTCCCCTGTGCGCTAGATTGGCGAAAGCCGCGTCTCTCATTGAGTTCTTCCGCAATGGCTCCGGGCTTGCCGTAGCTGATGATTTCCTGCGTTTGTGCGCGCCAACCGCCACAGCGGTCGAGGTTGACGCTGCTTTAACTGAGCTGGTCTCACGCGCGATCCTGATCCGGCAACCACGGCTAGGGGGTTACGCGCTTTTTGCCGGCAGCGACTTCGATCTTGACGAGGCCATCCGCTTGGCGAGCGAGAAACTTGAGGCCGAGGCCTTGACAGATCTCCCTGGTCGTTTGGGCATCGGTCCGATCGCCGCCAAGCGTCACTACTTCGAAAGCGGCGCGCTCCGCACGTTCGATGTGCTCCTGCAGTTCGGCGAGTACGTTCCGAGAGACTGCAAGGCCTGGGCGGCCGAGATCGCCGGGCGCTTGGCCAAAACGAAGCGACGCGCCAGCGGCGTGCTGGTCCTACTCCTCCCTGACGCTTATACTTTCGAGGCTAAGGCAGAGACCGCCGCCAAGGCCCTCGGGGAGGCGTTGGAGGAAGCCGGTGTCCTCGCGGCTGTTGCGACGGCCAACAACATTTTTATGCTGCGGGAGCACGCGACCGACCTTTACGCCGTCGACCGCATCGAAGCCTCGCATCCTCAGCTTGAGGGTGACCGTATCGCGCGGCGCGAGCTGTCCGCGCGACGGGCATTGATCACCGATGCGGTGCGGCGCGAATTGCTGGATGCCTTCTCGACAGCGATTTGGTGGCGGCTTGGCGCTCGCGAGAAAAGGCTGGATGGACGCTCACTCAGCGTTGTCGCGTCGGCTGTCGCCGGGGAAGCGTTCTATGATGCGCCTATCATTCAAAGTGAGTTGCTCTACCGGGATCGGCCTTCAACAAGCGCGATGGCTGGCTTGCGTGCGCTCGCGCACGCCATGGTGTCGAAATCCGCAGATCCAGATTTGGGCATAAGCGGGTTTCCGGCTGAACGGGGACTGTACCTTACAATCCTCAAACCCTTCGGATTGCACCGGCAGGATGATACGGGTGTATGGCGGTTTCAGGATCCTGATGATGGAAAAGCTGGCGAGAGCTTGCGCCCTGCCTGGAAAGTTCTGGCGACCGCACGTCATCTAACGCTTGATGAACTATACGACAAATGGAGCGGGAGGCCTTACGGCCTCAAGCGCGGTGTCATGCCCGTCCTGGTCCTCGCGTTTCTGATGGCGCATCGCGCTACGATCGCGGTCTATGTAGATGGCTCCTACCAAGCCATGATCGACGACGTCTTTGTAGATCGCATGCTACAGGAGCCGAAAGCGATTGAATTTCGCCGCATTGTGCGATCAAAAAAAGATGATGCTTTCATCCTGCAGTTGTCCACGCTGCTGTCCCAGACAGGGGACGCCATCGAGGCCGAAGCGCTTTCAGTGGCTTCGGCACTCTACCAGCGCTTCCATGCCCTGCCAGTGTGGACACAGCGAACGACGAGTTTGCCACTTCCTGTGATGCGGGTGCGCGACGTGGTTCTCAAGGCGAGAGACCCTGAGGCTTTGTTGTTCGCTGATTTAGCCAAGGTACTGAGGGATGAGGTGGACCCTGCGGTTGCAGTAGCCAAGGCGCTTGCCGCATCCGAGGCTGCCTATCCGGCGATGCTAGCGGCGCTGAAAGCCGCGGTCGCGAACCATCTTGGGGTGGACCCGGACACCTTCGAGGGATTGGGCATTAGAGCGGTGACGGCCGCAGGTGTCACGGCCGATCTCCGCCTTGACGCGTTCGCGATGCGCGCCGGTGCGTTTGAGGCTAATGAGGGCGATATCGAGGGCTTAGCGAGCTTGCTGGTGCATAAGCCGCCGAGGAACTGGTCTGATCGAGAGCACGAGCAAGCACTTTTCGAACTGGCAAAGCTCGCGAGACGTTTCCGGGAGGCCGAGACGTTTGCTGGGATAAAGGGCCGTGCGCCCACTTCGCAAGCGATTTCGGTCATGGTTGGACTCGATCCGAAAGAACAGCCCGTTTTCCATACGTTCGAGGTAACCGACAAAGAGTTGGCGCAAGCCGAGGAGTTGGCCGACGACTTCTTGCATCGAATGCGTGGCCGCAATTTGCGGTCGACGGTCGAGTTTGCCGCACTAGCACGTATTGTTGAACGGCTTTCTGCCGAGGAAACCACAGAGGCAGTATGAACACCAATCGCGAGCGCCACATTCTCGGCATTTCAGGCGGACGCGACAGCGCCGCTTTGGCCGTGCACATGCGGCAGACCCGTCCTGATCTCGATATAGAGTACTTCTTCACCGACACGGGCAAGGAATTGGCGGAGGTCTACGCCTTTCTGGACCGTCTCGAAGGCTTTCTTGGCCGCCCGATCGTGCGACTTAATCCCGATCGTGATTTCGATTTTTGGCTCAAGGAATACAGGCATTTCCTCCCATCGCCACGCACCCGCTGGTGCACGCGGCAGCTGAAACTTCGCCCCCTTGAGCACTGGCTGAAGGCGGACCTTGAAGCCGGTATCGTTGTCCACTCCTACGTTGCAATCCGCGCAGATGAGCCGAACCGCGAAGGGTATCAAGCCACCAACGGCAACATGGTCGTTCATTTCCCGTTACGTGAGGCGGGGATCGATCGAGCCGGCGTGATAGATATGTTGGAGAGCGCGGGCGTTGGCGAACCAGAATATTACCAATGGAGAACTCGTTCAGGCTGCACCTTCTGTTTCTTCCAGCAGAAGATCGAATGGGTTCGGCTCAAACGTGAGCACCCTGACGCCTATGAAGACGCAAAGAGCTACGAGAAGACGGCGCTAGAGCATGGCTCTCCGTTTACTTGGAGCCAGGGCGAGAGTCTTGTTGATCTCGAACAGCCCGCCCGCATTGAGGCGGTCGAGTTGGAATTCGAGCAGCGGCGCACGCGGATGCTCGCGCGGCGGCGGGCTAATCCGCTAGCCAACGACAAGAACCTGACCATCGACGACTATTACGGCATCGATGAAGCGTCCGCTGGCTGCGTGATCTGCCACAAATAGTCAGGCGGGTTCCTCTTCAGGCTCGGAAGATGAGGAGACCTCGTCCGAAGGGATGAGGTCAGGAACGACGATTTTGCCTTCCGTATGAGGAGTAAGCTGTTGGAGCAGAATTTCCTCGGTAACTGGATATGCTGTTCCGCGAAGATCTTTGTATTGTTTCCGGGCTCGCGTGATGGACTGTCTGCTCGGCGCCGCCAGATGGACGTAGAGAAGGTCACGGAGGACTTCCGCGTTGTCCTTCGATGAGATCATCTTGCCTGTCGTTGGATTGAAGACGGCGAGCCACGGAGCATCTCCGATTCGCCATTTGAGCGCCGACAAGCGCTTCATAATCTCCTCCCAAGACAGGACCCCTTGGGAAGCGATCTCTGCGACCACCCGCGCCACTGCTTTCTGAACTACCGGACGCATGAAGGGTGCGCCATCGGACTCCTTGCCTTTGACCACGCGAAGGTCCTTGGCACTCGCACCGTTTGCCAGCGGCGTCTTCAAATCGCCAGCTGAGGCGAGGAGGTCATCGAGCCTTTGCGAAATGACGCCGTAGGAGGTTTCAAGAATTTCGTCTGACGGCCGGGCCTGCGGTTGGCGCATGGAAGGATCGAGATCGAAACTCAATGTGCGCACGATGTCATACAGGTTGGCGATGGTGGTCAGCGCTTTCTTATCTCCTTGCGGCACGTTGCCAGCGGCAAGACGCAATTCGCCTTCCTCGCCCACCCGGGTAAAAACCTTCACTACCCCTTCATTGGACAGGAATGGGTGCTCCGTCAGCAGTCTACGGGTCAGAATGGCAGCGCCGTCATCCTCATCTAGAACGATGTTTTCCGCGCCGGTCGTCGCTTTCGCGTTGCGGTTAATGTTTGTGAAAAGCCGACGGGTGCGAATTTTTCCATCTTCGGAGTCGAAGTGCGAGACCATGATAACGCAGATGTCCTCCTTCCCCAATGCCGGTTTGTTCTTAATTGCCTCCTTGATGGCCTTCAGCCGATGTTGCCCGTCCAGCGCAAAATACTGCTGGGTGCCGTCAAACGTAAGCACACCGAATTGCCGATCAATGCCCGAGAGGAGGCCATCGGGATCGTCCATCGAAATGTCAACGTAGGTAGGTGCTCCGCCCCAAGCAGCGATGATGAGAGCACCCAAAAAGCGATGATCGCTCTTCAAGAGGTAGTTCTTGATCGAATCGGTGCGGTCGCCAAGTCCACGTTGGATCATGGTGTTCAGATCGGAGTTGCCTCCAAGCTCGTAGGCAAACCCGACTTGACGAGCCACCTCTGCATATTTCATGATACAGATATAATATTCCCAGTCACCTACGGATGCTCTGAAGGCTGGTATAAACGTCTTGTTGGTCATTATCGACTCCTGAATGCAGGCTGAGATTCGCCTTTGTGCAAGCGAAGCAGGCCATTTCGATTGAGGGGTGGGGCGAAAAATTTAATAAGGCGATCTTCAAGGTACGCGATCTTCTCTCGATCTTCCACCACGAGAAACCAATACTCAAGGGGCCAAAGCGAAAGATACCGCTTCAACACCTCAGAACGATTACCTAGAGGGGTGCTGGACCAAAGGTTTTCAGGGTCACCTCCGACGTACTTACTGTACTCATTCCTGTACCTGTCCCTTAGAGTCCTGGCGCTCTCTGAACTGCCCGCCCGCCCGACATACAAGACGCACGTAGCTTGATGCCCGGCGCCATCTGCGATCTGCATCGCGAGGTGCGATCGATAGACAAACATATAGAGCCCGCACTTCGCGGGGATGGTGTGGCCTAGACTTGGAGTTGCTCGGCGAATTTCCCACGAGGAGCCGGTTTCTTTCAGGTCCTTACCCAGCGCAGAGGCTAAGTCTGCGTCGATCTGCCAGTTGATCGGAAAAGTGAGGTTGAGCCCGATCGAAGGTTGCTCGCGATGACGTGCGAGTGTGTCACGGATAATTTGAGTTCCAGTCAACGCGCCCCCCACAGGCAATTCGCGCCAAAACTTAGCCCTGTGTCTTTCTTCGCCCAAGCCTGAGCAGTTAGCAAGGCAGTATGGCTTCCCTATTATAGAGCCTCAAAGCTATCATTCGGTAGGTACAACAACCACTCATGCGGAGTAGCGCTCAGTCATTCCGTCAGACCCGGAGCGATGGATTTGGCGCACCCGACAGGATTCGAACCTGTGACCTCTGCCTTCGGAGGGCAGCGCTCTATCCAGCTGAGCTACGGGTGCCTTCAGGATCGGTGATCCCAAAAACGAACCAGCCGGGTAACCGGCCAGCCACGGCTTCTTAGCGGAAGCAGGCGCCGGCTTCAACGGGCAATCGCCAGCGGGCTCAAGTTGCCGTAGCAGCCCGGGGGAGACAGACACCGTCCCGTCCGGCGCCACCGCCTGCTCATTCTGTCACGGTAAGCACTGCCTTGCCGCTGATGCTGCGCTGCCGCAGCGCGTCGACGGCTTGGCCGACGTCCCGCCACGGCACGGTGAGGACTACGCGCGTTTCGAGCCGGCCGGCTGCGATCAGCGCGAGCAGCGAGGCGATGTCGGCGCCAACCTCCGGACCGGAAGCGTAGTAGGCGAAGGTCTGCAGCCGCGCACCTTCGTGCCCCGGAACGAACTGGCGGAAGCCGATCGGCGTGAGCTCGCCGCTGCTCGAGCCGAACATGACGACGGTCCCGCCGGGCGCGATCCGTTCGATCGCGTGGGCGAGGCTATCGCCGCCCACCGATTCGGTAATCAGCGAGAACAGTCCTTCGGCCAGCTCGATCGTTTCGACGACCCGCTCGGCTCCGAGGCCGCGGAGATCGTCGGTATGCCGTTCAGCGGCGACCGCCACCACCGACGCGCCCTGCTGGCGGGCGATCTGGATCTGGAAACGGCCGACCGCGCCGCTTGCGCCGGTAATCAGCACCCGCTGGCCGGCCAGGTCGCCGCCGAGGCGCAGGGTCCGCAGCGCGGTCGTGCCCGCGACCGGAACAGTGGCGGCGGAGACGAAGCTGACGTCGTCCGGCAGGATGGCGAGGTGGTCGGTCGGAACGGCGACCCGTTCGGCCCACCCGGCCTCGTCGACCAGAGCCGCAACCCGGGCGCCGACGGCCGGCCCGGAGCCGTCGGCCGCGGCGCGCTCGACAATTCCGGCGACGTCCTGGCCAGGCACCCAGCCGTTCGGACGGATGTTGAGCAGGCGCAGTTCGCCGCGGTTCAGCGAGACTGCCCGGACCGAGACCAGCGCCTCATGCGGGGCGGGCTCGGGCTCACCAAGCTCGGCGAGCCGCAACCCGGTGGCGCTGTCGGAAGATGTGACCAAGGCGAGCATTGGTATCGTCCCTTCTTGCTGCGTGGCGGACGCCAGCCTGTTTTCGTGCGCCGGGCTTGTTGGTCCGACGTTCAGAACGCAAGCAGGGCATCACTAAATGGAAGCCCGCCTGTCGGCTTCTGAGTTACTCATCCCTAAACTATCGACTTTCCTGTGTGAGTAATTTAGATATCTTGGCAGTCGATCGCTAAAATCAGTCAATATGAGACAGCCTCTCCGCTATCCCTGGCCTTTCGATCCGGATGATGTCCTCGCCCCGGCAATCGCCGTGCGCGTTGACGTTACCGAAACCGGGGCGGAGGTGCCGGACCACCACCACCGCAAAGGGCAACTCGTCTTCGCGCTGGGCGGTGGCGTCACATGTCGCGTCCCCAGCGGCCTGTGGATGGTGCCGCCGCATTGCGCGGTGTGGATTCCCGGCGACATGGAGCACAGCAATATCGCGACCGCCAATGCCCGGATTTTCTTCGTCTATATCGAACCGGGAGCTACCGACCTGCCGGACCGGTGCTGCACGCTTTCGATCTCGCCGTTGCTGCGCGAGCTCATCATCGAGCTGACGGATCGCGTTGAGGACGATGACGCGAGGGGCGAGCTCCTGACCAGGGCTCTGCTCACCGAACTGCCGCGCATGCCTGTCCAGCAGCTGCATTTGCCGATCTCGTCCGAGCCGCGCTTGAGGCGCATCGCGGCGGCGTTGGCGCAAGACCCTGCCGATCGCAGCACCCTGGCGGAATGGGCCAGTCGCGTCGCGCTCAGCGAGAGCAGTCTCGCACGTCTCGTGGTGAAAGAGACAGGGCTGACCTTCGGGCGCTGGCGCCAGCAACTGCACCTGATCGTCGCAATGCGCGAGCTGGCCTCCGGCGCCAGCGTGCAGCAGGTTTCGGCCGATCTCGGTTACGAATCGATCACCGCCTTCATCACCATGTTCAAGAAAGCGCTTGGCAAGCCGCCGGCAAAGTATCTCAGCAGTGTCGCGCAAAACGGCGGCTCTGCGTTTGTCGCCTGAACCCGCACGCGGTCAACACTCGGACTTCAACTGTCACTGCTCCTCGGCATACAGCAGCCGCGTCTTTGCCTCGGAGGTCGGCAACAGGCTGCGCTGGATCAGCGCCTCGACGTGGTCGTTGCGCTGGCGCGCGCTGTCGGCGCCCATCACCACGATGATCAGCCTGTGCCCGTCCGCATTATAGGAGGTGACGATGTTGAAGCCCGAAGCCCTGATGTAGCCGGTCTTGATGCCGTCGACGCCGCGCACCCGGCCGAGCATGTCGTTGTGGCCGCGCACCAGCCTGCCGCGGAACATGAAGTCGCTTTCGGAGAAATAGTGGAAATGCTGCGGGAAGCGGGCGTGCAGCGCCATGCCGAGCACCGCCATGTCGCGCGCGCTGGTGTGCTGGTCGCCGTCCGGCAGGCCCGAGGCGTTGCGGAACACGGTGCTGCTCATGCCGATCTGGCGCGCCTTGGCGGTCATCATGCCGGCGAACGCCTCTTCGCTGCCGCCGAGATATTCGGCAATTGCGACCGCCACGTCATTGGCCGATTTGACGACGATGGCGCGGATCGCCGAATCGACGTCGATGGTCTCGCCGCGCCTGAACCGCAGCTTGGTCGGCGGCTGCCGGGCGGCGTTGTCCGACACCGGAATTTGTGTCTCCTTGCTGATGCGGCCAGAATCCAGCGCCTCGAACAGGAGGTAGAGCGTCATCATCTTGGTCAGTGACGCCGGATAACGCGGCGCCGTCGAATTGACCTCGAACAGCGTCTTGCCGGTGCCGGCATCGATGACCATGGCGGCATATTTCTGCGGCGGCGCCGGTACCGCCAGCACGCTGTCGGGCGGCGTGACTGTCGTGCAGCCGGCAGCAAACAGCAGCAGCGCCAGCACAGCGACGCATTTGTGGACGGACGAAAAGAACCGAAGGGCGGACAAGTCAGTTCCGAAGGCAGGCAGTTTCTGAGACGAGGCGAAGCTATCTTAACGCAAAGGCACAGTCCATTTGGTTAATATCGGTCTGGGCCTCGAACGGTGCCCTGTCCACAGGCCGACGTGGCGCCGCCTGAGGTGAATTGCCGGCCACCGCGCTTGCGCAACCGGCGGCGAGTGGGCTTTGCTGGCGCCGGCAGAATCGGGCCGCCGGAATCGGGCTGGCAGAATCGGTAGGTGCACATGGATACGGTCACGATCACGGCGAAGGGCATTTCGGTATCGGTCGATCTTGCCGTCGGCCATCTCGCCGACATGACGGTCGATATCGATGGCCGCCGGCTGAAGCCGCTGCATCGCGCACCCTGGGTCGGCGAGCCGCGCGAGATGCTGCCGAAAGACCTGCCTGAAGGGACGGTCCACCTGTCCGGCGATTTCCTCTGCGCGCCGTTCTCGATCAGCGACGTCGAAGCGGCACCTTTGCATGGCTGGCCGGCAAATAGTCGCTGGGACGTCGTCGACAGCGCGGCAACGGCCGACGGCTGGCGCGCCGTCTTCCGGCTGCAGCGCCCGGTCATGGGCGCAACCGTCGACAAGATCCTGACCTTGCGCGACGATCATCCCTTTCTCTATCAGGAACACGTCTTTTCCGGCGGCGCCGGCGCCATTCCCGTCGCCCACCACCCGATGACGGTGATGACGGCCGGCGGCAGGCTGGCCTTCTCGCCCAAGCGCCTTGCCGCAACGCCGAGTGAGGCGCCGGAGCCCGATCCGGCCCGCGGCCGCTCGTTGCTCGCCTACCCGGCGCGAACCGCCGACCTGACGCGCTTTCCCGCCGCCAACGGCGGCACGATTGACCTGACCACCTATCGCATGGACCAGCTGCGTGAGGACTTCGTGACGCTGGTCGAGGCCGATCATGGCGGGCCGGGCTGGACGGCGCTGGCGCGCCAGGCGGAAGCCGATCTCGTGCTGGTGCTGAAGAACCCGGCCGAACTGCCGGTCACCATGCTGTGGGTCAGCAATGGCGGGCGCGATTATGCGCCATGGAGTGGCCGCCACCGCGGCGTGCTCGGCATCGAGGACGGCCGCACGGCCGTCGGCCACGCCGCATCGCTCGGCGACAATTGGCTGAAGCGCGAAGGCGTGGCGACCGCCTTTGCCCTTTCCGAAGGGCGCCGCTTTTCGTTCCGCCATGTCATCGGCGCACTGCCGTGGCCATCCGGCGAGCCGCCGCACGACGTCACGACCTCGCCGGGCCACATGCGCATCCTGGCGGCTGACGGTGCCGTGCGCGACATCGCCTTCGACAGCGATTTCCTGCGGATCGGTCAATCCAGGCCCGATTGAAGGCTTGGCACAATCCGGCGTTTGAAATTTTCGAAAACTGCCGCCAAAATGCGCCAGAACCACGGTAAGGGGGCCAATGTCAGAAATCGCCCATATCGCTGCTGCCATTTTCAAGCGCGCCGGCAAGGCGCCGCGCTTCATCGTTGCCATTGCCGGTCCGCCCGGCGCCGGCAAGTCGACATTGTCGACAGGCTTGCACGACCTGCTGCCGGAAGGCACGGCGGAAGTCGTGCCGATGGATGGCTTCCATTACGATGACGTCGTGCTCGATCGACGCGGCCTTCGCGCGCGAAAAGGTGCTCCGGAAACCTTTGATTTTGCCGGCTTCGAAGCGCTGCTGAAGCGCATCCGCGCCGGCGAGCCGGATATCGCCATCCCGGTCTTCGACCGCAGCATGGAGCTGTCGCGCGCCGCCGCTGCGATTGTCGCCGCCGACACCAAATTCATCCTGGTCGAAGGCAATTATCTGCTGCTCGACGAGGAACCCTGGACGCGGCTGGCGCCGCTGTTCGACTTCTCGATCTTCGTCGATGTGCCGCGCGCCGAGCTCGAGCGCCGACTGCTGGCGCGATGGCACGAGCACGGCCGCTCCGACGAGGACGCGCGCGCCTGGATCGCCTCTAACGATATGCCGAACATCGACCGCGTGCTTGCCCGTCGGCGGCCCGCCGACCTGGTGGTCGGCGACCTGGCCTGACTTGCAAGGAACCGCCCGGCCGGAACCTTGACAGTTTCAGGCCGTTATCCCGGACACGGCAATTGTGCCCATGAGGGAACCGTTCGATGGAAACCATGGCAAGAAAGCCTGCGCCCGCCAAGGGCAGGGCAACACGATCAAAAGCCACTCGAGTGAAAACCAGCGCCGGCCCGGCAGCAGCGGCGCGCTCCAAGGATGCGGCAAAGCCCAGCTTTGGCAAGGCGGCGCCGAAAAAGGTGATGCCTGCCGCGGCCAAAGCCGCTGCACCCAAGCCCAAAAGATCGGCAAGCAGCAGAGGATCGATCGCAGGCAGCGCAATGCGCACTGTTAAAGCAACGGCCAATGTCGCCGCCGGTGCCGTGCTTGCCACCGCCAAAGGTGCGGCGTCGCTTGCTGCTTCCGTAGTCGGCAAGGGCGGCTCAAAGCCCCGGACCAAGGCAAAATAGCCGAGCGGAATCGACGTAAGATCAGTTTCTGGCCGGAATGGTGAGGCCCCTCTGCACCGCCGGTCGGGCGAGGCCACGCTCCAGCCATGCGCCCACGCTGGGGAAATCGTCGAAACCGACGAGTTCCCGCGCCTCGTAGAAGCCGATCAGATTGCGCACCCACCCAAGCATCGAAATATCGGCGATGGTGTAATCGTCGCCCATGATCCAGCTGCGGCCCTTGAGCCTCGTTTCGAGGACGCCGATCAGCCGTCGCGACTCGTCGCGATAACGTTCCAGCGGGCGCTTGTCGGCGATTTCGCGCCCAGCGAATTTGTGGAAGAATCCGACTTGGCCGAACATCGGCCCGATCGAAGCCATCTGGAAGAACACCCACTGGATCGTCTCATAACGCAGCGTCGCGTCTGCCGGGACCAGCTTGCCGGTCTTGTCGCTGAGGTAAAGCAGGATGGCGCCGGATTCGAACAAGCCGATCGGCTTGCCGCCCGGGCCGTCCGGATCGATCATCGCCGGTATCTTGCCGTTCGGGTTCAAAGACAGGAATTCCGGGGTCCAGCTCTCGTTCTTGCCGATATCGACGGCATGCGGCTCGTAAGGCAGGCCAAGTTCCTCCAGCGCGATCGATATCTTCACCCCGTTCGGCGTCGGAAACGAATAAAGCTGGATGCGGTCGGGGTGGCTCGCCGGCCAGCGCCTGGCAATCGGAAACGCGGACAGATCGGTCATCGAAACTCCTGGTAGGGGACCGCGCCGAGCGGCACGGTCATGGCGGGTCGCAGAGAGTTAGGCGCGACGCCTGGCGCGATCAATATGCGCATGGAAAGTTTCGCCGGCCCCGGTGAAGGACCCGCAAGGGGTGCGGTCACACGGCCTTGACCGCCAGCACCGCATTGGTGCCGCCGAAGGCGAAGCTGTTGCTGATCGCGGTGCGCACGGTGCGTTCGCGCGCCACGTTCGGCGTGATGTCGAGATCGCAGTCGGCGTCGGCTTCCCGATAATTGGCGGTCGGCGGTACGATGCCTTCGCGGATCGCCATCACGCAGGCGATCATTTCCAGCGCGCCGGAGGCGCCGAGGCAGTGGGCGTGCATCGATTTGGTCGAGGACACCGAAAGCTTGTAGGCATGGCCGCCGAACACGCGTTTGATCGCCGCCGTCTCGATCTGATCGTTGGCCTTGGTGCCGGTGCCATGCGCGTTGAGATAGTCGACGTCCTCGGGATTGAGCCCGGCATCGACGAGGCAGAAGCGCATCGCCGCCTCAGGCCCTTCGATGGTTGGCGCGACGATATCGGAGGCGTCGGCGGAAAGGCCGACGCCGGCGATTTCGGCAAGGATGGCGGCGCCGCGCGCCATGGCATGCTCATATGTTTCCAGCACCACCATGCCGGCGCCTTCGCCGAGCACGAGCCCCTGGCGGTCGGCCGAAAACGGCCGGCAGGTGTCCGGCGACAGCACCCGCAGGGCCTCCCAGCCCTTGAGGATGCCCCAGACCAGCGGCGCATCGGTGCCGCCGGCGACCATGACGTCGGCCCGGCCGAGCCTGATCTGATCGACCGCCGAGGCAATGGCGTGGTTGGATGACGAGCAGGCAGAGGTGATGCCGAACACCGGCCCGCGCAGACCAAGATTCATGCTGACATGGCCGGCTGCAGCGCCCGGCATTACTTTCGGGACGGTGAAGATGCCGGCGCGGTTCTTGCCTTCGAGCAGGATGGCGCGATAGTTCTCTTCGATTGCCTCCCAGCCGCAGACGCCGACGCCGACGATGGTGCCCATCCGGTAGGTGTTGGCCGCGTGCGGGTTCAATCCCGCCTGCTGTGCCGCCTCCCGCGCGGCGATCGTCGCCAGAAGGCTGAAGCGGTCCATCGACACGACCTGCTTGCGGTCGATGCCGTGCTCGGGAAGCGCCTTGATTTCGCAGCCGACCTTGACCTTCAGATCATGCAGCAGCGGATTGTCGATCGCGCCGATTGCCGAACGGCCGGCGCGCATTTCATTCCAGATTGCCGATGCATTGGTGCCGAGCCCGCATAATCCGCCGATGCCCGTGATGACGACGCGCTTGTGCATTCAGTCAGGCTTTTTTCGCGATCAGCGCGCGAACCGCCTCGACCATGTCGCCGACATTCTTCAGATTGCTCCAGGCATCGACAGTGTTCATCTCGATTTCGATGCCATACTCTTCCTCGAGATCGAAGATGATCTCCGTCAGTTCCAGCGAATGGATGCCAAGGGCGGTCAGTTCGGTACTGGTGGTGATTTCCTCGCCGCCCGGCTCGGCATGAGCCTTGATCTTGGCGATGATATCGTTTGCCAGCTGGTCAGCCATTCGGTTTCTTCCCCAACTCTGTCGTTTCCCGACGCCAACTGATCAGCGCCCCTTTTGTCCTCGATTACGTCGTCATCGTCGCCTTTTACCCCCGCCAGGCGCCGGTGACCGTACCAAGGTGGCTCCCTCTATAGAAACCGAAACGCTGTCAAGCAACAAGCTATATATCGACAAAGCCGCCGCAGTGCTTAACGTTGGTGTCGTGGATACGATCGCATATAGCTTGACTTCAGTGCCGCCGGCCCAGCGTGTTGCCGGCGTCGCGCGGCTTGGCTGCGACTGGAACGGAGGCCGCACGCGTCTTCGGCGTCTGTACCAGGACGGTTCGGCCAAGATCCGCATGCCGGCGGTCTCGGCCGATCCGCTGGAAGCCGTCCTGATCAACACCGCCGGTGGGCTGACCGGTGGCGACCGTCTCGCCTGGGAGGTCGATGTCGGTGCCGGCGCCTCCGCAACCATAACAACGCAGGCCTGCGAGAAAATCTATCGCGCCGCATCCGACCGCGCCGAAGTGCGGGTGCAACTGACTGTCGGGGAAAACGGCCACATTGCCTGGCTGCCACAGGAAACCATCGTCTTCGACCGCTCGGCCTTTGCCCGCAGCCTTGACGTGGAGCTTGCCACCGGAGCCGAGGCGCTGATCCTGGAGGCTACCGTCTTCGGCCGCCTGGCCATGGGTGAACGGGCTTCGCAAGGCCATTTCCACGACCGCTGGCGCGTCCGCCAGGACGGGGCGCTGGTCCATGCAGAGGAGTTCCGCATCGGGCCGGACATTGCGGCCACCTTGAACCGTCCCGCAGCGGCCGGCGGTGCCGTCGCCGTGGCGACGCTGCTGATGGTGTCGCCACGGGCAGAGGCTTTGCTCGAGCCGGCCCGGGGCATAGTTGGCGGCCAGGGCGGCGTCAGTTTCTGGAGCGTGCGGAAATCTGGCAAGTTTCTTGCGAGGCTCTTCGCTGAGGACGGCTACCAGCTCCGCAAGCGGCTGGTGCCGCTTGTCGAATTGCTCAACGGACGGGCGGGCCTGCCCAAATTATGGTCACTCTGATTTCGATTGTGCCACCGCAGGAAAAAGCATGAATCTGACGCCGAGGGAGAAAGACAAGCTGCTGATCGCCATGGCGGCGATCGTGGCCCGCAAGCGGCTCGAACGCGGCGTCAAGCTCAATCATCCGGAAGCGATCGCGCTGATCACCGATTTCGTCGTCGAGGGTGCCCGCGACGGCCGCGCGGTCGCCGAGCTGATGGAGGCCGGCGCCCATGTCGTCACCCGGGCCCAGGTGATGGAAGGCATTGCGGAAATGATCCACGATGTGCAGGTCGAGGCGACGTTTCCAGACGGCACCAAGCTGGTGACCGTGCACGAGCCGATCAGATAACACCGCCAAGGAGAGGAAAATGCTTGAGCTGCGTCCCAACTGCGAGTGCTGCGACAAGGATCTGCCGCCCGATGCGACGGATGCGGTGATCTGCACCTTCGAATGCACCTTTTGCGCCGACTGCGCACAAAACGTGCTCGGCGGCGCCTGTCCGAATTGCGGCGGCAACTTCTCGGCCCGCCCGATCCGTCCGGCAGCGCTGCTGACGAAATATCCGGCCTCCACCAGGCGCGTCCTCAAGGCAGAGGGCTGCGCTCCGGCCCGCAAGGCGGCGTGAGAGGTACTCGAAGATGGAAGCTACGCCGATGATCCCCGCCACGATGAAACGCTCAACGCTGTCGGCGGTCCTGCTGCTGGCGGCAGCAATGCCAGCCTATGCCCATGTCGGCGCCGGCACGGTTTGGTCCTTCACCGCCGGCTTCTCCCACCCGCTCTCCGGCCTCGATCACATGACGGTGATGATTGCCGTCGGCCTATGGGCCGCGCTCAGGGGCGACAAAGCGATCTGGGCATGGCCGCTGGCCTTCGTAAGCGTCATGCTGGCCGGCGGCGTGCTCGGCATGCTGCATGTGCCGATGCCTTTCGTCGAGCCGGCGATACTGGCGTCCGTCGTGGCACTCGGGCTGCTGGTTGCGCTCGCCGTCGATCTTCCTGTCTCGGCCGGCGTCGCCGTCACCGGCCTGTTCGCGCTGTTCCACGGCTATGCCCATGGCACCGAGGTGCCTGAGAATGTCGGCGGACTCGGCTATATGGCGGGCTTTGCCGTTGCCACGGCACTGCTCCACGCCGTCGGCATCGCGGCCGGTCTCGGCCTCGGCTGGCGCTTCCGCAGGCTTGCCCGCGCCGCTGGCGCCGCTTGTGCCGTGATTGGCGCCGGCCTCGCTTTCGGCGTCGTGTGAGGCCGCGATGATCCCCGGCGAAATCATCACGGCAAGCGGCGAGATCGAACTGAACAAGGGTCTGGCGACGGTCACCTTGAAGGTAGCCAACGGCGGCGACCGGCCGATCCAGGTAGGCAGCCATTATCATTTCTTCGAGACCAATGAGGGACTGAGATTCGATCGCGACAAGGCCCGCGGCATGCGCCTCGACATCGCTGCCGGCACCGCCATGCGCTTCGAGCCCGGCCAAGAGCGCGACGTTACCCTGGTGCCGTTCGGCGGCAAGCGCGAGGTCTACGGATTTCAGCAGAAGATCATGGGCGCGCTGTGAGATCGAAGGCGTCGAGCAGTTTCGGCTCAGCCGGGCGGCTTGGCCGCCGCATAGATGACGACCTTTCCCGGATCGTCGAATTCCACCGCCAGAACGTCCTCGGTTTGCACTCGCCGCGAATCGATGGCGTTGAACAGCAATGCGTTCGCCTCGATCTCCTTGCGCAGCTCGGCGATGTCGTCCCGATGTTGCCTGACCTTGTTTTCGATCGCCGGCGGCGGGCCGCCTTCGGTGCGCGCGGCATCGGTAAGAAACACGATATCGACCTTGTCGAGCTTGGATGTCTTGCGCACGGCGGCGATGTTTTCACGCGTGCGGTCGATCGCCGAACTGACCTTGCCGGCTTCCGCATTTGTCTGGGCCTCTTCCTGGCCGACCTCCGAGCCGACGATCCGGTTGACGGTCTCGGCGCTGTCGAGGCTCTGCGCGTTCAGCGCGGCGTGCGGAATGCTGGCTGCCAGAAACGCGGTCGCGGCAATCCCATGCAGCCATCTGGTGTCGGAGAAGGTGGTGATCGCCATCGCTCGTTCTCAGGGTCCTTTTCGAGGCTCGTGTCAGGGCGACAGGACCGAAACGTAACGTCCCCCGTGAAGGTTCCCTTTGCGATGCGGCGGGCTGGCCGGGCGCCGGCCAGCCGCCTCGTCTCGTCAGCTCGCTTTCTTGGTGATCAGCGTCAGCGCGCCATTGGTGCTCATGCTGGCGGCGATCACCTGCGCCGAGGTGAGCCCCTTGGCTTCGAGCGCGGATTTTACCTGCGGTGTCGCGTCGATCGAGCCGCGCAGTTTCTGCAGGTCGGCATCGCTGCGCTTGGCGATCACCTCGTTGACCTTGGCTTGAGTGTCCGCGGGCAGATCCTTGATATCGACGACGTTGATCGCCTGGATGGTGGGCGCCTGCGGCTGCGCCCCGGGCGCGGCAGGAGCAGGCGCAGCCGGCGCCGGACTGGGCTGCTGCGCAGGCTGTTGCTGGGCGCTGGCGGCGGTTGCGAGCACCAGCGTGGCGGCGGCTGCCAGAAGTGTCGTTTTGCGCATGGATGTTCCTTTCCATCGATTGGCAAATGGTCGTTTTGGGGTGGCCCGGCCACCTCAAACGCTAAATGGGATCGGAAAGTGTCGCTCAGCGGGTCATTGCGTGACCATAGGATGGCGGCAATGTGGGGCCCGGCTTCGACAAGCGGTATTTTCGGGCTGTATTTCGGGAGCAATTGCTGATGGCTAAAATCACCCGCGCCGCCTATGCGCAGATGTACGGCCCGACCGTCGGCGACAAGGTCCGGCTCGCCGACACCGAGCTGTTCATCGAGGTCGAAAGGGATCTCACTCTTCACGGCGAGGAGGTGAAGTTCGGCGGCGGCAAGGTCATCCGCGACGGCATGGGCCAGAGCCAGGTGTCGCGCGCGCAAGGCGCGGTCGACACCGTCATCACCAATGCGTTGGTCGTCGATGCCACCGCCGGTATCGTCAAGGCAGATATCGGCCTCAGGGACGGCCGTATCGCCGCGATCGGCAAGGCCGGCAATCCGGATACCCAAGGCGGCGTCACCATCATCATCGGTCCCGGCACCGAGATCATCGCCGGCGAGGGCAAGATCCTGACCGCCGGCGGCTTCGACGCGCATATCCACTTCATCTGCCCGCAGCAGATCGAGGAAGCGCTTATGTCGGGCATCACCACCATGCTCGGCGGCGGCACCGGCCCGGCGCACGGCACGCTGGCGACCACCTGCACGCCGGGGCCGTGGCATCTGGCGCGCATGATCCAGTCTTTCGACGCCTTCCCGATGAATATCGGCCTGTCGGGTAAGGGCAACGCGTCGCTGCCTGCCGCGCTCGAGGAGATGGTGCTCGCCGGCGCCTGCTCGCTGAAGCTGCATGAGGACTGGGGCACGACACCGGCTGCAATCGACTGCTGCCTGTCGGTCGCCGACGATTACGACGTGCAGGTGATGATCCACACCGACACGCTGAACGAGTCCGGCTTCGTCGAAAACACGGTCGCGGCGATCAAGGGCCGCACCATCCATGCCTTCCACACCGAAGGCGCCGGCGGCGGCCACGCACCTGATATCATCAAGGTCTGCGGCCTGCCCAACGTCATTCCGTCCTCGACCAATCCGACCCGCCCCTACACGGTCAACACGCTGGCCGAACACCTCGACATGCTGATGGTCTGTCACCATCTGTCGCCGTCGATCCCCGAAGACATCGCCTTTGCCGAGAGCCGCATCCGCAAGGAAACCATCGCCGCCGAAGACATTCTGCACGACATCGGCGCCTTCTCGATCATCTCGTCGGACAGCCAGGCCATGGGCCGTGTCGGCGAAGTGGCGATCCGCTGCTGGCAGACCGCCGACAAGATGAAGCGCCAGCGCGGTTCGCTGCCGCAGGAGACCGGCGACAACGACAATTTCCGCGTCCGCCGCTACATCGCCAAATACACCATCAATCCGGCCATCGCGCATGGCCTGTCGAAGGACATCGGCTCGGTGGCGGTGGGAAAACGCGCCGATCTCGTGCTGTGGAATCCGGCCTTTTTCGGCGTCAAGCCGGACATGGTGCTGATCGGCGGCATGATCGCCGCCGCCCCGATGGGCGATCCCAACGCCTCGATCCCGACGCCGCAGCCGATGCATTACCGGCCGATGTTCGGGGCCTACGGCAAGGCGATGACCAATTCGTCGGTGACCTTCGTTTCGAAGGCCGCGCTCGACGCCGGCCTGCGCGGCAGGCTAGGCGTCGACAAGCAGATGGTCGCGGTCGAAAACACCCGCGGCGGCATCGGCAAGCATTCGATGGTGCTCAATGACGCCACGCCGCATGTCGAGGTCGACCCCGAAACCTATGAGGTCCGCGCCGACGGGGAACTCCTGACGTGCGAGCCGGCTACCGTGCTGCCGATGGCGCAACGCTACTTCCTGTTCTGAACCACAGGCGTTAGAACGACCGATGTAGAACATGCCGCGCCAGGCCTATGGACCCGCAACTCCCCTACGCCCACGACATTTTCCCGCATATCCGCATCGTCCTGGGCATGGTGATCGGCCTCGGCGTCACCCGCCTGCTGTCGGGGGTCGCCCGCATCGTCCAGCATCCCGGCCAATACCGGCTCTATCCCGTGCACCTCGCCTGGGTTGCGTCGGTGCTTTTAATGCTGGTGCATTTCTGGTGGTGGGAGTTCGGCCTGTTCCAGATCGAGAATTGGACCTTCGGCAAATACCTGTTCATCATCTTCTACGCCGTCACGCTGTTCCTGCTCTGCGCGCTGCTGTTTCCGGATTCGATGCTGGACTACACCAGCTATGAGGATTTCTTTTATTCGCGCCGGGCCTGGTTCTTCGGCCTGCTGGCGGCGACCTATCTGCTCGACGTAATCGATACGCTGCTGAAAGGGCCGGAGCATTTCGCCCATTTTGGTGTCGAATATCTGATCCGCACGCCGGTTTTCGTCGCGCTTTGCGTCATTGCGATCCTGCTGCGCGACCGCCGCTTTCACATCGCCTTTGTCGCCGGCGCGCTCGTCTATCAGATATCGTTCATCCTGCGGCTCTTCGACACGATCGTCTGAGCCCCATTGGGGCGGCGGACGCGATAGGCTAGGCTTTTTGGGAGAGGCAGTTTTTACATGAAGCTCGATATTCGCACCGACTTCACCAAATTCCCGCGCGCCGTCTCCGTCCTGGCCGCAGGCGAAGCCGGAACCACCACGCCATACGACAGTGCGGTGCTTGCCCATGACGAGCGGCATCTGCGCCGCCGCGCCATCGAAACGGTGCGTAACGACAAGGTGCTGGTCGACCTGCCCGAACCGGTGAGCTTGAACCATGGTGACCGGCTGGTGCTGGAGGATGGCCGCCACATCGAGATCATCGCGGCCGAAGAGCCGCTTTACGATATCAGGGCCAGCGACCCTGTCCATCTGGCAGAGCTTGCCTGGCACATCGGCAACCGCCATCTCGCAGCCGCCATCGAAGCTGGGCGCATCCTCATTCTGCGCGACCATGTCATCAAGGCGATGCTGGAGGGATTGGGCGCCACGGTGAGCGACGTCTCCGAGCCGTTCAAGCCGGTGCGCGGCGCCTATTCCGGGCATGGCGGCCACGGCCACGCTCATGCCGAGGCGCATGCGCACAGCCACGCCGAAGCGCATTCCCATACCCATAGCGAATCGCATTCCCACAGCCATTCGCATGACCATGACCATGACTGACCAGCCTTCCAACGTTGCCCAGCCTTCCAATATTGCTTTGTTGCGGCTGATGGCGTGGCTGTCGCCTTCCTTCCCGGTCGGCGGCTTTTCCTACAGCCATGGTCTCGAGCAAGCCGTGCATGCCGGGCTGGTTGCCGACAGCAAAGAGCTCGCCGCGTGGCTGGAAACGCTGGTCGAGATGGGTTCGGGCTGGAATGATGCGGTGCTGTTTGCCGAAAGCTGGCGCAGGGCGCGCGAAACCGGCGATCTCGATGAAATCGTCGCCCTTGCCGAAGCTCTGGCAGGCTCGCGCGAGCGCCATGCCGAGACCATGCTGCAGGGCGCTGCTTTCCTGAAGGCGGCCTTCGCCTGGCCGTGCCAGGTGCTGGATCGCCTGCCGGCCGAATGTGCCTATTGCGTTGCCGTCGGCGCCGTTGCCGGCGATCACGGCATTGCGCTGCGGGACGCCCTGGCGGCCTTTCTGCAGGCCTTCTTCTCCAATCTCGTCCAGGCCGCGATCCGGCTCGGCGTCATCGGCCAGACCGGAGCGACGGCGCTGCTCGCCGGCTTCGAGCCACTGGCGTTGGAAACTGCCGCTCGCGCTTCCGGCTCGACGCTTGACGATCTCGGCGGCTGCGCGTTCGTCTCGGACATCATGGCGATGAAGCACGAGACGCAATATTCGCGGCTGTTCCGCTCATGAGCCTCAGCGCGAACAGGCTTCACCTTGTCGAGGCACTCAATGGCGTTCGCCAGTTGTCGGTCTGTGTGGTCGGGCATTCGATCGGATCGACGATCAACCTCGGGTTTGGTGCAACTGAGCCGCGTCGCTACGCAAAGCGCAGGAGCGGCAAACGTCGCACTGGTTATTCCAGGATTGCCAAGCGCGATCTCTTTTTGGCCTCCGCTGCATGGGAGTTGCGTGGTCCCAACGGCTATAGTCTGCGCTCGTCAGACAATCCACGTCGGATCGCCAAGGAAATCGAATTGATGATCGGGACCATAGTCGTCGGGACACAGTTGCGTGGATTTCGGCAACAAGCAGAAATTCGTTTTGCTGGTGGCGCAACACTGCGGTTCAGGCCTGACCATAGCGAGGACAATGGTGGCTGGAATTTCAAAGTTGGCGGAAGCTACCTGTTTGCCTCGGGTCTGAGCTCATGATCATTCTCGCCTTCGCGCTCTCGCTGGTCCTGCTGCTGATCACCACGCTGCATGTTTATTGGGGCATTGGCGGCATCTGGCCGGGCAGGGACGCCGCCTCCTGCGCTCGCGCGGTCATCGGCTTTCGCGGCGTCGACGAGATGCCGGCACCCTTCGCCAGCTTCGCCGTTGCCGCATGCCTGGGCCTGGCGACACTGTGGCCCATGGCGCTCGAAGGTGTGTTTGCTACGCCCTTTCCCAAGGCAGGGCTTGCCGCCACAGCGCTGCTCATCGCACTGGTCTTCCTGGCGCGCGGCATTGCCGGCTTCACGCCTTGGTGGCGCCGGCTGGCGCCCGAACAGCCTTTCGCGCGGCTTGATGTCAGCTACTATTCGCCGCTCTGTCTGTTGATCGGGCTCGGCTTCGCCATTCTTGCCATCACGGAGTTCCCTAGATGACACAAGCCAACGGTCCTCTTCGCATCGGCATCGGCGGCCCGGTCGGCTCCGGCAAGACGACGCTCACCGAAAAGCTTTGCAAGGCGCTGCGCGACGAGTTCTCGATCGCCGTCGTCACCAACGACATCTACACCAAGGAAGATGCCATGATGCTGGCCCGGCTTCAGGCGCTGCCCGAGGATCGCATCATGGGTGTTGAAACCGGCGGCTGCCCGCACACCGCCATCCGCGAGGACGCCTCTATCAATCTGCAAGCGATCGCCGAGATGACCAAGAAATTCCCGGATCTCGATGTCGTCTTCATCGAATCGGGCGGCGACAACCTCGCTGCCACGTTTTCTCCGGACCTTGCCGACCTGACGCTCTATGTCATCTCGGTCTGTCAGGGCGAGGAAATCCCGAGGAAGGGCGGCCCGGCGATCACCCGGTCCGACTTCCTGGTCATCAACAAGAGTGATCTCGCTCCCTACGTGAACGTCAATCTCGAAATCATGGAGAGCGATGCTGCCCGCATGCGCGGCAAGCGGCCGTTCGGCTTCACCGACCTGTCGCGCGGCAAGGGCCTGCAGCAGGTGATCGATTTCATCGTCGAGCATGGCGGGCTTCGGGTCGGCGCGGCCACCAGCACGGCGGCATAACGGCGCTCGCCTGTACCAAACGAAACCGGTTGCGCGTGTTCCAGCCGCGCGGCATCCTTGCTTCTTTCACGGAGGTTTACGATGAGCATCACGCGCCTGCAGAAGGAAGTGCTGACCAACCTGCCGTTCTATGAGGAGCGCGTCGACCTCGCTTGCGCCTTCCGCTGGACGGCGCGGCTTAACATGCACGAGGCGGTGGCCAACCATTTCTCACTGGCCGTCAACGACAATGGTTCGCAATTCCTGATGAACCCCAACCAGGTGCATTTCTCGCGCATCAAGGCGAGCGATCTGCTTCTGATCGACGCCAATGATCCCGACACGCTGGTCGGCCCGAATGCGCCCGACCCGACGGCGTGGGGCCTGCATGGTGCCATTCATCGCAACGTGCGTCATGCGCGCTGCGTCATGCATGTCCACTCGATCCACGCCACCGTGCTTGCCTCGCTCGCCGACTCGACGCTGCCGCCGGTCGACCAGAACTCGGCAATCTTCTTCAACCGCCATGTCGTCGACGCTCATTATGGCGGGCTGGCCTTCGAGGAAGAGGGCGAGCGCTGCTCGCAGCTTCTTGTCGACCCGAAGGTCAAGGTGATGGTGATGGGCAACCATGGCGTGCTGGTCATCGGCGACAGCGTCGCCGACACCTTCAACCGCATGTTCTATTTCGAGCGCGCCGCCGAAACCTATATCAAGGCGCTGTGGACCGGCCGGCCGCTGCGGGTTCTGTCGGATGAGATCGCGGAGAAAGCGGCAAGGGAACAGGAAGACTATCCCGGCCAGGCCGAGCGCCACCTTTCCGAACTGAAGGCGATCCTCGACGAGCAGGAGCCTGCCTACCGGAGTTGAGCGCGGTCCCGCCGGGCCTGCCTTAAAGCCCGAGTTCGGCCCGCAATTCGCCGGCGCTGTTGATGACAATCGCCCCCGGCGGCCCCTCCATGGGCACCTCTGGCCAGAAGATCGTCTTCATTCCAGCTGCCAGCCCCGCCGTGGCGCCGGTCACGCTGTCATCGACCGCCACGGCCTCGGCGGGATCGACGTCGGCCAACCAGGCGGCGCGCAGGAAAGGTTCGGCATGCGGCTTGCCTTCACGCACGTCGTTGCGGCTGACCGTCTTCATGCCGGGATATACGAGGCCTACGGCGCGCAGATTGGCATCGACGATCAGTCTGTCCGAGTTGGACACCACCGCTTGCGGCACGCCAAGCGCGCGCAGCTCATTGAAAATCTCGATCGCGCCGGTGCGTGGCGTCAGCGTTTCGGCCATCGGCAGGTAGTGATCGTATTTGCGCACAATCCAGTCGTCGAAAGGCAGGTCGAGGCCGAATTCGTCGCGCAGCATTTCGTAGACCGGCCATGCGGCGATGCCGAGCACGCGCTCATGCAGGTCGGCCGGCGGCGCGATGCCGACGCTGTGCAGCGCCGCAATCAGCGCCGCCTCGTGCAGCGGCTCGCTGTCGACCAGCGTGCCGTCCATATCCCAGAAAACCGCTTTCGGCGTCATGCAAGGCTCCATTCTCAAAAAATTCCTTAAAGCGTTTAGCGCACGAGATAAACCGCCGCGTCCCCGCTAATGCATGTCGCGCAAAGTGTGCAGCGGTTTTGCGATGACGACATGCATAAAAAGCAACCTAAAACGTGTCGCATGAGGCCGATCGAACGCAACGCGCTTTAGAACCGGGATTGGTGCAACCTCGACAGCCTTGCTGTTGCAACGAGACTGGGTCGACCTGTCACTTCGCTCCAAACACCAAGTTTCACCACTAGGCAATTGCTCTTACAATCGGCAATTGCGCGCAAGTTCATTCCCTGCGAAACTACTGCGCTCCGCCTCTTATGCTCGGCGGGGTTGGGAGGCAGGAACTTGAATTCGCGGCAGGACAGCGGCGGCAACAGGCTGGACGACGCGGCGCGTGCCGGCTGGCTCTATTATGTCGCAGGCAACACCCAGGACCAGATCGCCGCCACGCTTGGCATCTCGCGGCAGACGGCGCAGCGCCTGGTGTCGCTCGCAGTCTCTGAAGGGCTGATCAAGGTGCGCGTCGACCATCCGATCGCCAATTGCCTCGACCTTGCGGCACGGCTGAAATCGCGCTTTGCGCTCGATCTGGTCGAGGTGGTGCCGAGCGACCCTTCTTCTTCCTCCACCGTCATCGGCGTCGCCGAGGCGGCGGCGGCCGAGATCGAACGGCGGCTGCGGTCGCCGGTGCCGATCGTCATGGCGATCGGCACCGGCCGCACGCTGAAGGCCGCGATCGAGCAACTGCCGCCGATGGAATGCCCGCAGCACAAGGTGGTATCGCTCACCGGCAACATCTCGCCGGACGGCTCGGCGGCCTTCTACAACGTCATCTTCACCATGGCCGACAGGGTCAAGGCGCGTTCGTTTCCGATGCCTTTGCCGGTCATCGCTTCCTCGCCCGAGGAGCGCGAGATGCTGCTCAGCCAGCCGATGATCCAGCCGACGCTGGCGCTTGCGGCCGAGGCCGACGTCACCTTTGTCGGCATCGGCGATCTCGGCCCGAAGGCGCCGCTTTACGAGGACGGCTTCATTTCGGAGGGTGAATTAAAGGCGCTGCAGAAGGCCGGCGGCGTCGCCGAGATCGTCGGCTGGGTATTCGATCGTGACGGCCGCATGATCGAGGGCATCACCAATGATCGGGTGTCGTCGGCACCGCTGCCGTCGCGCGAAAAGTCGCTGGTGATCGCGCTTGCCATGGGCGACCGCAAGCTGCCGGGCATCTTCGCCGCCGTCAACCGGCGGCTGGTCAATGGCCTCATCACCGATGAGCGGACCGCCGCCGCCTTGCTTGCGGGCGCATGATCTCCGAGCCGCTGGCGGTCGGAAACGATCATGGGAAATCGAAACGCCCCTGAAGCCCCGATAAAACGAGCGGCACTACTGGTGCCGGCCGCAAGGATCGTTGCCGTCGAGAAAGCCCATGTCGCGCTGCAGATGCGGCGGCAGCTCCCGGACGTCGAGATAGGCCCGTTTCCGCGCCGCGTGCCTTGCCAATCCCCGCGCCAACTGTGAAAACCAGCCATGGGCTGGAGCAAGAAGCAGCTTTTCCTGTATTGTGGTCATGATCGTCAGCCTTCGCTATCTCTAGGCGTAATTGATCTTCAATACGAAATATCGGTAGGACCGGCCGGTGCCGCCAATCAAACGTCGATCACTGCCCATAAGGAGGGCTTATGCCGGAGCTCAATTCACGACAGCTGGTTTCGCAGCTTCCTCCGCTTCAGGCGATCCGGGTGTTCGAGGCGGTGGCGCGGCATCTCTCGTTCACCAAGGCCGCCCAGGAGCTTGGCATGACGCAGGCGGCGGCAAGCTATCAGATCAAGCTTCTGGAGGAGCGCATCGGCGCGCCCCTGTTCTTGCGCCAGCCAAAACAGATCGTGCTGACCGAACCCGGCCAGCGCCTGGCGCCCGCGGTCAGCGAGGCGTTCGCGCTGTTGAGCGGCGCTTATGCCGCCGCGCGCACTGGCGCCGACGGCGTGCTTTGCGTTTCGACGCTGCTGACATTTGCCTCCAATTGGCTGGCGCAGCATCTCGGTTCGTTCCAGGTCGCGCATCCGTCGCTGGCGGTGCGCGTCGATACTTCGAACAGGGTTGTCGACTTTGCCAGAGAGGATATCGACATCGCCATCCGCTCCGGCGGCGGCAACTGGCCGGGCGTCGAGACCCATATGCTTTTCAGGGCCGATTTCACGCCGGTCCTTAGTCCAAAGCTCGCGGCAAGCATCGGCGGCGTCAAGGAGCCGGCCGACCTGCTGCGGCTGCCGATCCTCGACCCGGGTGACATCTGGTGGCGGGACTGGTTTGCCGCCGCCGGCCTGCCGGTCGAGGAGCTGGCCAAGCGTCCCGGCACCAGCATGGGCGCGCAGGCCTACGAGGCCAATGCCGCGATTGCCGGCCACGGCGTGGCGATCGTTACCAAGGCGCTGTTCAAGACCGAACTTGCCGACGGCCGCCTGATCCAGCCCTTTGATCTGGTCGGTGACGACGGCCACGCCTATTGGCTGGTCTATCCGACGGCACGACGCAACGTGCCGAAGATCCGCGCCTTCCGCGATTGGATCCTGAGCGAGATCGCTTGCCAGTAGGCTGAATCCCAGCAAGCCCGATAGCAAAGCGCCGGGCCCAATCAGCCCGGCCGAATCCTTCGTCAGGCATGCCGCAAACGTCCCAGGCTTGCCGCTGCACGAGACCCGGCGTGCTGCGCTGCAGCAACGAATCCGTCTTGACATAATTCATCGTAAGTGAGTAATTGCTCACAGCCAAGGCAAATGCTCATCTTGGTTTATGAGAGGAATTTTGATGAAACTTCGCACGTTCACCCTAGGCCTGTTCTCGGCCAGCGCGCTCGCTTTCGCCGCGCATGCCGAATCCATCACGATCGCCACGGTCAACAATGGCGACATGGTCCGCATGCAGAAGCTGACCGACGACTTCACCGCCAAAAATCCCGACATTCAGCTGCAGTGGGTCACGCTCGAGGAAAACGTCCTGCGCGAGCGCGTCACCACCGACATCGCCACCAAGGGTGGCCAGTACGACGTGATGACTATCGGCACCTATGAAGTGCCGATCTGGGCCAAGCAGAACTGGCTTTTGCCGCTCGACAAACTCGGCGACGATTACGACGTCAAGGACATCATCCCGGCCATAGCCGGCGGCCTGTCGGTCGACGGCAAGCTCTACGCAGCCCCGTTCTACGGCGAAAGCTCCTTCGTCATGTACCGCAAGGACCTGATGGACAAGGCCGGGCTCAAGATGCCCGATGCACCGACCTGGGACTTCATCAAGCAGGCCGCCGACAAGATGACCGACCGCGCCAACGGCGTGAACGGCGTCTGCCTGCGCGGCAAGGCCGGCTGGGGCGAGAACATGGCCTTCCTGACCGCCATGTCGAACTCGTTCGGCGCGCGCTGGTTCGACGAGAACTGGAAGCCGCAATTCGACCAGCCCGAATGGAAGAACACGCTGCAGTTCTATGTCGACCTGATGAAAGCCGACGGCCCCGAGGGCGCGTCGTCCAATGGGTTCAACGAAAACCTGGCGCTGTTCCAGCAGGGCAAATGCGGCATGTGGATCGACGCTACCGTCGCTGCCTCCTTCGTTTCCGACCCGAAGAACTCCACCGTCGCCGACAAGGTCGGCTATGCGCTGGCGCCGGACAACGGCCTCGGCAAGCGCGGCAATTGGCTGTGGGCATGGTCGCTAGCCATCCCCGCCGGCACGCAGAAGGCCGACGCCGCTCAAAAGTTCGTATCCTGGGCAACCAGCAAGCACTATGCCGAGCTCGTCGCCTCGAAGGAAGGCTGGGCCAATGTTCCGCCGGGAACGCGCTCGTCGCTCTATGCCAATCCCGAATACCAGAAGGCAGCACCTTTCGCCAAGATGACGCTGGACTCGATCAACTCCGCCGATCCGACGCACCCGACCGTCAAGCCGGTGCCTTATGTCGGCGTCCAGTTCGTCGCCATTCCTGAGTTCCAGGGCCTCGGCACCACCGTCGGCCAGCTCTTCTCGGCGGCACTTGCCGGCCAGTCGAGCGTCGACGATGCCTTGAAGCAGGCGCAGGACGCCGCCACCGCGACGATGACCGAAGGCGGTTACATCAAGTAAGCTCCTCCCGGTGCCGGTTGCCAATGGCGACCGGCAACGGCCGCCCGAATCCCAGTTCGGGCGGCCAGCTTTCACACCGCTGAAAAACTTGGCCGACCTCGAAGGGTGACCGTCATGGCTACTCAGCAGACCCGTTCGCTTGCCCGTTTCATGATGGCGCCATCCGTGGTGCTGCTGCTGGTCTGGATGATTGTGCCGCTGGCATTCACGCTGTGGTTTTCCTTCCAGCAATACAACCCGCTCAATCCAATGCGCGACGGCTTCGTCGGGTTTTCGAACTACGCGCTGTTCTATTCCAACCCGGCATTCCTGCAGTCGATCCTCAACACGCTCACCATCGTCGTCAGCGTGCTTTTGATCACGGTGATTGGCGGTATTCTGCTCGCCCTTCTGCTCGATCAGCCGATGTGGGGACAGGGCATCGTCCGCATCCTTGTCATCTCGCCGTTCTTCGTCATGCCACCGGTGGCAGCACTGGTCTGGAAGAACATGATCATGCATCCGCAGTACGGGGTTTTCGCCGATATTGCGCGCTTCTTCGGCGGGCAGCCGATCGATTGGTTCGGGCAGCACCCGCTCCTGGCGATCATCATCATCGTTGCCTGGCAATGGCTGCCGTTTGCTACGCTGATCCTGTTGACCGCGCTTCAGTCGCTCGACGTCGAGCAGAAGGAAGCCGCCGAAATGGACGGCGCCGGCTTCATCAGCCGCTTCATCTATTTGACGCTGCCTCACATGTCGCGCGCCATAACCGTCGTCATCCTGATCCAGACGATCTTCCTGCTGTCGGTCTATGCCGAGATCCTCGTCACCACCAACGGCGGCCCGGGTTACGCCTCCACCAACCTGCCCTTCCTCGTCTATCAGAAGGCATTGCTGGAGTTCAAAATCGGCCAGGCGTCCGCCGGCGGTATCATTGCCGTCATTCTCGCCAACATCGTTGCTTTCTTCGCTATGCGCGCTGTCGGCAAGAACCTGGATAAATAAGGGAGGATAAGATGGCACGTGCAGTCACCACCCAGCACAAGACGATTGCTACCGCGGCCGCCTGGATCGTCGCGCTGCTGATCTTCTTCCCGATCCTCTATACGATCATCACCTCGTTCAAGTCGGAGCAGGAGGCTATCCAGGGCTTCAACCTGTTCCCGTCGGGAACCACGGAGAGCTATTCCGAGGTCCAGGCGCAGAACGGCTATTTCAAATTCTTCCTGAACTCGGTGTTCCTGTCGGTCGGCTCGACCATCCTGGCTCTGCTCGTCGCCATACCGGCGGCATGGTCGATGGCGTTTTCGCCGGGCAAACGCACCAAGGACATCCTGATGTGGATGCTTTCCACCAAGATGATGCCGGCCGTCGCCGTGCTGTTTCCGATCTATCTGATCTTCCGCGATACCGGTCTGCTCGACAGCCGCATCGGCCTGATGGTCATGCTGATGCTGATCAACCTGCCGATCGTGGTCTGGATGCTTTACACCTATTTTCGCGAGATCCCGGGGGAGATCCTGGAAGCGGCGCGCATGGACGGCGCATCGCTCTGGAACGAGATCATCTACGTGCTGACGCCGATGGCGGTCCCCGGCATCGCCTCGACCATGCTGCTCAACATCATTCTCGCCTGGAACGAGGCGTTCTGGACGATCCGGCTGACCACCACCGAGGCCGCGCCGCTCACCGCTTTCATCAGCTCCTTCTCCAGCCCGCAGGGGCTGTTCTGGGCCAAGCTTTCGGCCGCCTCGACGCTGGCGATCGCGCCGATCCTGATCATGGGCTGGTTCAGCCAGAAGCAGCTGGTCCGAGGCCTGACATTCGGTGCGGTAAAGTAGCGGGCATCGCCTGACGCAAAACGAAAAGATAGCCCTTCGGGGGAGGAAACCATGGGAAACATCACGCTCAAGAACGTCTCCAAATCCTTCGGGGCGACGTCCATCATCCCCGGCCTCGATCTGGTCATCGAGGACGGAGAGTTCGTCGTCTTCGTCGGCCCGTCGGGCTGCGGCAAATCCACCCTGTTGCGTCTGATCGCCGGTCTCGAGGATACCAGCGGCGGCACCATCATCATCGATGGTCGCGACGTCACCGGCGAGGCGCCGGCCAAGCGCAAGCTGGCTATGGTGTTCCAGTCCTATGCGCTCTACCCGCACATGACGGTGGCCAAGAACATCGCCTTCCCGCTGAAGATGGCGGGCGAGGACCAGGCGACCATCGACAAGAAGGTGAAGGACGCCGCGCGGATCCTGAACCTCACCAACTACCTCGACCGCCGCCCCGGCCAGCTCTCCGGCGGCCAGCGGCAGCGCGTCGCCATCGGCCGCGCCATCGTGCGCCAGCCGTCGGCCTTCCTGTTCGACGAGCCTTTGTCCAATCTCGACGCGGCGCTGCGCGGCACCATGCGGCTGGAGATCAGCGAGCTGCATCACCAGCTCAAGACAACCATGGTCTACGTCACCCACGACCAGATCGAGGCGATGACCATGGCCGACAAGATCGTCGTGCTCAATGCCGGCAATATCGAGCAGGTCGGCTCGCCGATGGAGCTCTATAAGACGCCGAAGAACCTGTTCGTCGCCGGGTTCATAGGTTCGCCGAAGATGAACCTGATCGAAGGCGCGCCGGCCGCCAAATATGGCGCCAAGACAGTTGGCATCCGCCCGGAGCATATGAACATTTCGAAGACGTCAGGCGACTGGAAGGCGACGGTCGGGGTTGCCGAGCATCTCGGCTCCGACACGTTTTTGCACGTCCAGGCGGATGGTGTCGGGCAGCTGACGGTGCGTGCCGACGGCGAGTTGGCCGCCCATCACGGCGACACAATCTACCTGACGCCGGAAAAGGCCAAGCTGCATCGTTTCGGCGCCGACGGGAAGGCGATGCTGCAATGAGGCTCCGGGGTAAATCGGCGCTGATTACCGGATCGGCGCGCGGCATCGGCAGGGCGTTTGCCGAAGCCTACATGCGCGAAGGGGCGACGGTCGCGATTGGCGACATCAACCTCGAAGCCGCCGAGAAGACGGCTTCGGAAATCGGCCGCAATGCCTACGCGGTAAAGCTCGACGTCACCGATCTCGCGTCTATCGATGAGGCCGTCAAGGCGGTCGAAGCCAGGGCCGGCGGCCTCGATATCTTGATCAACAACGCTGCTTTGTTCGACTTGGCGCCGATCGTCGAGATCACCAAGACAAGCTACGACAAATTATTTTCGGTCAACGTCGCCGGCACGCTGTTTACGTTGCAGGCCGCCGCCCGTTCTATGATTGCCCGGGGCAAGGGCGGCAAGATCATCAATATGGCAAGCCAGGCCGGGCGCCGCGGCGAGGCGGTGGTTGCCGTCTACTGCGCCACCAAGGCCGCGGTCATCTCGCTCACCCAGTCGGCAGGGCTCGACCTGATCAAACACCGCATCAACGTCAATGCCATCGCCCCGGGTGTCGTCGACGGCGAGCATTGGGACCATGTCGATGCATTGTTCGCCAAGTTCGAGAACCGGCCGAGGGGCGAGAAGAAGAGGCTGGTCGGCGAAGCCGTGCCTTATGGCCGCATGGGCACGGCGCAAGACCTCACCGGCATGGCGGTGTTCCTGGCCAGCGATGAGGCCGAGTACATCGTCGCCCAGACCTATAATGTCGATGGCGGCCAGTGGATGAGTTGAGGGGGCGAAGGCGCTCTTCCCCCCGTCTCCTCCACGGGGGGAAGAGCCGTCCCGCTAAAGGGTAAAAGCAGATGACCGTGAAACTCTCTTCTTCCATCCTCGCCAAGCTGCCGCCCAAGGTCGCCGGCCCGAAATATGATCGCGCCGCGCTCAAGGCCGGGATCGTGCATTTCGGCGTCGGCAATTTCCATCGCTCGCACCAGGCCGTCTATCTCGACGATCTGTTCAATTCGGGTGTCGGCCACGACTGGGCCATTGTTGGCGCCGGCGTCTTCGAGGGCGAGAAGGTCGGCCGCGGCAAGTTGCAGGAGCAGGACTGGCTGACCACCGTGGTCGAGCAGGACAGCGGCCATATGAGCGCGCGCGTCACCGGCGTCATGATCGAATTCCTGGTGCCGGGCGATGCGGCCGCAATCGTCGAGCAGCTTGCCGATCCGGCGATCAAGATCGTCTCCCTGACCATTACCGAGGGCGGCTATTTCATCGATCCGGCATCCGGCGTCTTCAATCCGACACATCCCGACATCGTTGCCGACGCTGAGCCGGGGGCGACGCCGAAGACCGTCTTCGGCCTCGTCCTCGCCGGGCTGCTGCGCCGCCGCGCCGACGGTATCGTGCCCTTCACAATCATGTCCTGCGACAACATCCCCCATAACGGCCACGTCACCTCAGATGGCGTCATCGGCCTTGCGCGGCTGATCGACGAAGGTTTGGCAAACTGGGTGAGCGAGAACGTTGCCTTTCCCAATGGCATGGTCGACCGCATCACGCCGGCCACCACCGACCGCGAGCGCGGCATTCTCTCCAGCGAGTTCGGCCTCGACGACAATTGGCCGGTGTTTTGCGAACCGTTCAAGCAATGGGTGCTGGAGGACCGTTTCACCGACGGCCGCCCGCCGCTGGAAAAGGTCGGCGTGCAGTTCGTCAGCGACGTCGCGCCCTATGAGCTGATGAAGATCCGCATCCTCAATGGCGGCCATGCGACCATCGCCTATCCGGCCGGGCTGATGGACATCCATTTCGTCCATGAGGCGATGCAGGAGCCGCTGGTACGCGGCTTCCTCGACAAGCTCGAGCATGACGAAATCATCCCGACCGTGCCGCCGGTTCCGGACACCGACCTCGAAGATTACTACCAGCTCATCGAGCACCGCTTCTCCAATCCGAAGATCGGCGACACCATACGCCGGCTTTGCCTCGACGGCTCCAACCGCCAGCCGAAATTCATCATCCCGACCATCGCCGACCGGCTGAAGGCTGGCAAAAGTGTCACCGGCCTTGCGCTGGAATCGGCGCTCTGGTGTCGCTACTGCTTCGGCACGACGGATTCCGGTGCCGTCACCGAGCCCAACGACCCGAACTGGGGCCGGTTGCAGGCGACGGCCAAGGCGGCCAGGGACATGCCTGCCGCCTGGCTTGCCATGGAGGACATCTATGGCGATGTCGGCCGCTCGCCGCCGTTCGCTGAAGCCTTCGGCCAAGCGCTGAGACTGCTGTGGGCGGACGGCGCGCGCGCGACACTGACGCGCTATCTCGCCGGCGATCTCTGAAGCCGATCCAGCGCGATGACGCCTGAACTGGTCATTTTCGACTGTGACGGCGTGCTGGTGGACAGTGAGATGCTGTCCGTCTCGGCATTGCTGGAGATGATCGCGCTTGCCGGTGGCAACGTCAGCGAGGACATTGCCTACGAGCACTTCCTCGGCAAGAGCATGAAGAGCGTCCGCGAAATCCTCGCAAGCGACTTCGGGCTCGATCTCACCGAGCAGCATCTGACCGAGATGCGCTCCGAACTGATGCGCAGATTCCGCGAGGAGCTGAAACCGATGCCAGGTATCGCACAGGTCCTGCCGAGACTCGGCGTACCGTGCTGCGTCGCCTCCTCCGGCACCCTGGAACGCATCCGCTATGCGCTCGACGTCACCGGGTTGCTTGGGCTGCTGGAGCCGCATTTGTTCAGCGCCGCCATGGTGGCGCGGGGCAAACCGGCGCCCGATCTCTTTCTCCATGCAGCAGATAAAATGAGAGCGGCCCCGCGAAACTGCCTCGTCGTCGAGGACAGCCCGGCCGGCATCGAAGCGGCGCGGGCGGCCGGCATGCGCGTCCTTGCCTTCACCGGCGGCTCGCACACCGGCAACCCGGCATTGAAAGCGCGGCTTGCGTCGAGTGAGCCGGACTTTATATTCGCTGACATGCTGCAATTGCCCGATCTGATTGCAGGCCTGGGAGCGAGAGCAAGAACACCTTGACCAACAGTTTCGTTTGCGCGGTCGATGTCGGCACCGGAAGCGCTCGTGCCGGCATTCTCGACACCGGTGGCGCCTTGCTCGGCCGCGCCGAGCACCCGATCGCCATGCAACGGCCGAAGGCCGACCATGCCGAGCACGATTCGCAGGATATATGGTCGGCGGTGTGCATGGCCGTCCGCGCTGCCCGCGAAAAGGCGGGCGTGCGGGCCGAGGATATCGTCGGCATCTCCTTTGATGCCACGTGCTCGCTGGTGGTGCGAGACCGGCATGGCGGCCAGCTCAGCGTGTCCGTCACTGGTGAAAGGCGCTGGGACACCATTGTCTGGCTCGACCATCGCGCAATTGCCGAGGCCGACGAATGCACTGAAAGCGGCCACGCTGTGCTCGACTATATCGGCGGCGTCATGTCGCCGGAAATGGAGACGCCGAAGCTGATGTGGCTGAAGCGCAACCTGCCCGGAACATGGAACGAAGCCGGCTGTCTATTCGACCTCACCGACTTCCTCACCTGGAAGGCAAGCGGCTCGCTCTCCCGTTCACAATGCACGCTGACCGCCAAATGGACCTATCTAGCCCATGAAGCGACCGGCTGGCGGCGCGACTTCTTCGAAGCCGTCGGGCTCGGCGATATCTTTGAGCACGGCAACCTGCCGGAAAAGGCAAGCCCGGTCGGTGCCGATATCGGCCCGCTCGGCGCGCAAGCCGCGACGGAGCTTGGCCTCACCGAAAAATGCCGGGTCGGCGCCGGTGTCATCGATGCCTATGCCGGCGCGCTTGGCGTGCTCGGCGGTTTCGCCGGTGACGCGACGAACATCGGCCGCCATCTGGCCCTGATTGCCGGTACGTCGAGTTGCGTCATGGCGATGTCGCCCGATCCGCAGCCTTTCGCCGGTGTCTGGGGCCCATATTATGGCGCAGGCCTTCCCGGCCTGTGGCTGTCGGAAGGTGGCCAGTCGGCCACCGGCGCGCTGCTCGACCACATCATCCGCTGGCATGGCGCCGGCGGCGAGCCGGATGCCGCCATGCATGCCAGGATTGCCCACCGCGTCGCCGAGCTGCGCGCCGCCGAGGGCGACAACCTCGCCGCAAGGCTGCACGTACTGCCCGATTTTCACGGTAACCGCTCGCCGCTCGCCGACCCGCATGCCGTCGGCGTCATCAGCGGGCTGACGCTGGATGCCTCCTTCGACAGTCTGTGCAAGCTCTACTGGCGCACCGCCGTCAGCATCGCGCTTGGCGTCCGTCATGTGCTGGAAGCGCTGAACGAGAACGGCTATCTGATCGACACGCTGCACGTCACCGGTGGCCACACCAAGAACCCGCTGTTGATGGAGCTCTATGCCGATGCCACCGGCTGCACGGTGGTCGAGCCGCTGGCGGATGAGGCGGTGCTGCTCGGCACCGGCATGATTGCCGCCACCGCGGCCAGGCTTTTTCCCGATTTGAACGCTGCCTGCGTTGCCATGCAACAGGGCGGCAGGACGCGAGAGCCCAATCCGGCTGCCGCCGGCCGGTTCGATCGCGACTACCGCGTGTTTCTCGAAATGCACACGCAAAGGCAGGCGCTGGACGCGATCCGATAAATCGGGGTCGGTTGCTATCTCTGGTTCCAGCGCCGGATGACCGGCTCGTCAAGGTCGTGCTCATAACCGAGCACGCTTATGCTGGCGGTATCCAGCACGAAAAACGCGCCGGCTTGCGGCGGCAGGCCGAGCCAGCGTGCGGCCAGCACCCTAAGGAAATGCGAGCTTGAGAAGACCAGGACATTGCTGCCGACCTCGCGCAACTGGCTGACGATCCGGTCCGCCCTCGAGCCGACATCCGTGGCGGACTCGCCGCTCGGGCAGCCGTCGCGAAAGAGACGCCAGCCGGGGCGCTCGGCGAGGATTTGCTTGGTGGTCAATCCCTCATAGGCACCATAATCCCACTCCGCCAGATCGTCTTTCTTCACGCCTGACGAGCCGAAGCCGGCCAGCGCACAGGTGTTGAAGGCGCGCTGCGACGGGCTCGACCACACCGCCGAGACGGACAGGCCCTTGAGCCGCTCAGCGATCCGCCTTGCCGCTTCCTCGCCGGCCGGCGTCAGCGGTATGTCGGTTCGGCCGGTATGTTTTCCGGACGCACTCCATTCCGTCTCGCCATGCCGAACCAGATAGATTTCGGGAAACGCGCTCATCAGGCGGCCTTTCAAATGGATCTGCCGCGACCATAGTGGCTTCCATAGCCTCTCCAATAGCCTCTCCAATAGCCTGCATTGAACCGACTGGCTTAACCCTTCCGCAAGTCAGCCTCTTGCCACCGGTGCCCATTTGATAGACAAACCCGTCGTAATGCGGAATCCGGCCGATCTTGGCCATTTTCCGCGCTGAGACGCGGCTTCCGGCTCTTGCTGACGTGCCGCAATCGGATAGGCGGAAAACTAGAATGTCTGCGATCGAAGCCGACGCTCGCGCGCCGGAAAACCTTTGGCGTCGGGAAATCAGGGCGATGCTGGCGCTCGCCTGGCCGATGGTGCTGACCAATCTCGGCCAGACCGCGATGACCGCTACCGACGTCATGATGATGGGGCGGCTGGGGGCGGACACGCTGGCCAGCGGTGCGCTTGGTGCCAACCTCTACTTCATGCCGCTCATCTTCGGGCTCGGCCTGATGCTTGCGACCTCGCCGATGATGGCGACCGAGCTCGGCCGTCGCCGGCACTCGGTGCGCGACCTGCGCCGCACCGTGCGCCAGGGTCTGTGGCTGGCGATCCTCATTTGCATTCCGATATGGGCCCTTCTCTGGCACGGCGAGAGCGTGTTGCTGGCCATGGGTCAGGAACCGGCGCTGGCGCACCAGGCCGGCATCTATCTGCGCTGGCTCGAATGGGCGGTGCTGCCCTTTTTCGGCTACATCGTCCTGCGCTCGTTCATTTCGGCGCTGGAGCGGCCGGGCTGGGCGCTGATCATCGTCTTCGTTGCCGTCGCCTGCAACGCCTTCTTCAACTGGCTGTTCATGTTCGGCAATCTCGGCATCCAATCGATGGGCATCGCCGGCTCCGGCCTCGCCACCACTCTGTCCAGCACGTTGATGTTCGCCGGCATGGCGGCGGTGGTGATGCTTGAGAAGAAATTCCGGCGCTATCGCCTGTTCGGACGCTTCTGGCGCGCCGATTGGCCGCGCTTCAAGGGCCTGCTGCGGCTCGGCCTGCCGATCGCGGGCCTGCTGGCGTTCGAGGTGACGATCTTCAACGCGGCGGCCTTTCTCATGGGCCTGATCGATGCGGCTTCGCTTGCCGCCCATGCGATCGCCATCCAGATCGCCTCGATCACCTTCATGGTGCCGCTCGGCCTCAACCAGGCGGTGACGGTGCGCGTCGGACTTGCCCACGGCGCCGGCAATCCGGAAGGTGTCAGCCGGGCTGGCTGGACCGCCTATGTCGTCGGTGTCTCCTTCATGGCGCTGATGGGGCTAGTGATGATCCTGTGGCCGCATCTCTTGATCGGCGCCTTCATCGATCTGGGCAATCCGGCTAATGCCGAGGTGGTGGCGCTTGCCGTGTCGTTCCTCGCCTTTGCCGCGCTGTTCCAGGTTTTTGACGGTGCGCAGGCGGTCGCCAGCGGCATGCTGCGCGGCCTGCACGACACCAAGGTGCCGATGATCTATGCCGCGATCGGCTATTGGGGCGTCGGGCTGCCGCTCGGCGTGCTGCTAGCCTTTCGTTTCAGCTTCAACGGCGTCGGCATCTGGATCGGCCTGTCGTCGGGACTGGCGGTGGTTGCGGCACTCCTGCTGGTGCGCTGGCTGCGGCGTGACAGGATCGCGCCGCCGCTGGTATTCGGGCGTTGAATTGCTGGTCGCCCGCTCAGCGGGCCGCCGCCCGCTGCTCGAGCGAACGTGCGTATTGCGTCAGCGGAAAGCACATGACGAAGAAGATCAGCGCTACCAGCCCATAGACTTTGAATGGTTCGAAGGTCGCATTGTTGATCGCGTTGGATGTCCTCACCAGCTCCTCGAAACCGATGATCGACGTCAGCGCGGTCGACTTGATCAGCTGCACCAGAAAGCCGACGGTCGGTGCGCGGGTGATCGAAAACGCCTGAGGTAAGATGATCAGCCGGAGTTCCTGCAGATAGTGCAGGCCGAGGCTGGCGCCGGCGTCCCACTGGCCGCGCGGCAGTGCATCGACGCCGCCGCGCCAGATCTCGGCGAGATAGGCGCTGGCAAAGAAGGTCAGGCCAAGCACCGCCGCGGTCCACGGCTCGATGCGCAGGCCCAGCATCGGCAAGCCGAAGAACATCAGGAAGAGCTGCATCAGCAGCGGCGTGCCCTGGAAAAGCGCGATGTAGCCGGAGGCAAACCGGCGCGCCCATTTATTCTTGGCGATCCGGAAGAACAGCACGATCATGCCGACCACGGCCCCGCCGACAAAGGCGGCCAGCGACAAGAGCACCGTCCAGCGCGCCGCCAGCAGCAGGTTGCGCAGAATGTCCCAGAAGGTGAATTCGATCATGACACGCCGGCTCCGAGAAGCCGGCGCCCGCCGCCGACCAGCAGCCGGCGCAGCCCAATCGACAGGATGAGATAGACCATCGTCACGATGAAATAGGTCTCGAAAGCCCGGAACGTGCGCGCCTGCAGCATATCGGCTTCATAGGTCAGCTCGCGAACGGCGATCTGCGATACCACGGCGGATTCCAGCATCATGATGACGATCTGGCTGGTCAGCGCCGGATAGATCACCTTGAGCGCCTGCGGCAGCACGATCTTGATGAAGACCTGGCGCGGCCTGAGCCCAAGCGCCAGTGCCGCTTCCGTCTGCCCGGGCGGCACCGCGTCGAGCCCGGCGCCAACGATCTCGATCGTATAGGCGGCCATGTTGAGCGTCATCGCCAGCATGGCTGCCAGCACCGGATCGAGCCTGACGCCGATGCTGGGCAGCCCGAAGAAGATGAAGAATAGCTGCACCAGGAACGGCGTGTTGCGGATCACCTCGACATAGACGCCGATCGCCCGCTTGAGCAGGAGCGGACCGTTCCGCCGCCCTGCGGCGCCGAGGATGCTGAGCAACGTTCCCGCCAGCGTGGTCACGGCGATCAACAGGATCGTCGTGGCCGCGCCGCGCGCGATCGCCCCTGTCGCCCCGGCAAGCCAGCCGAAGTCGAGGCTATAGCTCACCGGCCATCAATCCTTGAGATTGGCGGGATCGAGCGGCGTCTTCAGCCAGGCTTTCGAGCTTTCGTCCAGCTTGCCGTCGGCCAGCATCTTGGCAACCGCGTCATTGACCGCCTGCTTCAGGCGGTCTTCCTTCTTGTTGAGGCCGATATGCGAGGGCGAGGTGAGAAGCTGGAATTTCTGCTCCGGCTTCAGTTCCTCCTGGCGGGCAAGCACCTGGGCGCCGACATCGTTGCCGACCACCATCAGCTGGGTCTGGCCCGAAATGAAGGCCTGGATGACGGAATTATAGTTGTCGAAGCGACGGATGTCGGCCGAGGCCGGTGCCGCCTCGGTCAGCGAGGTATCCTCCAGCGTGCCGCGATTGACGGCGATCGACTTGTCGGCGAGGTCTTCCTTGCCTTTGACCGCAAGAGCTGCCGGGCCGATGACGGCGATGTAATAGGGCGCGTAGGCGGCGGCGAAATCGATCACCTGCTCACGCTCCTTGGAATAGCCGACGCTCATCAGCAGGTCGACGCGCTTGTCGGTAAGGTACGGGATGCGGTTCTGGCCGGTCACGCTGACCAGATTGAGCTTGACCTTGAGCTGGTCGGCGATGAACTGCGCCACGTCGATGTCGTAGCCCTTGATGCTCATGTCGGCGCTGGCCGAGGAGAAGGGCGGGAAGTCGGAAAAGATACCGACATTGATCGCGCCTGCCTTGGTGATGTCGTCGATCGCGTCGGCATTGGCGGCCTGGGTGAAACCGAAACTGGCCGCGCCGAACATCAGCATGGCGGCGAAGGTTGATTTTAGCTTGATGTGAAGTGTCTTCATGTGAAGCGTCATTGTCATTCCCCTGCTGGAAGCTTGTTTGTTTGAGTCCGGCCGCCGGCTCCAGCGCGGCGGCCGCCTTCTGGACCATGATCTTCTCCGAAAACCGGTTCCCACTTTCCGGATCATGGTCGAGCGTGTCAGCCCGCCTTGCCGGTGATTGCCGGGCTGAAGACCATCAGGCTGAGGATCTCGAACAGCACCTGCGCGCCGGCGTGCGCCGTGTTGGTGGTCGCGTCGTACTGCGGTGCCACCTCGACGACGTCGCCGCCGACGATGTTGAGTCCCTTCAGGCCGCGCAGCAGCTCGAGCACTTCGCGCGTCGTCAGTCCGCCGACTTCCGGTGTGCCGGTGCCCGGCGCGAAGGCCGGATCGATGCTGTCAATGTCGAAGGAGACATAGGTCGGGCCGTCGCCGACTATCCTGCGCGCCTTCTCGATAATGGCGGGAATGCCGAGGCCGGTCACCTCTTCGGCATGCACGACGGTCATGCCGGACTCATAGGTGAACTCCCACAGATATTCGGCCGAGCCGCGAATGCCGATCTGGATGGTGCGGCTCGGGTCGAGCACGCCGTCCAGCACCGCGTTGCGGAACGGCCCGCCATGGTGGAACTTGGTCATGTCGAACAGGCCGCTGGTATCGCAATGAGCGTCGATATGGATCATGCCCACCGGCGCCTTCTTGCCGACCGCCTTCAGGATCGGGTGGCTGATCGAATGGTCGCCGCCGACAGACAAGGGCAGGACGCCGGCGTCGACGATCTGGTTGGTGCGGCGTTCGATGTCGTCATGGCTGGTCTCCAGCCGGTAGCGGCTCTGGAACGGCACGTCGCCGATGTCGGCGACCTTCAGCTCATGCGTCGGTGCGCATTCCAGCACATGATTGTAGGGGCCGATGCGCTCGATGGCGCGCAACGCCCTTGGCCCGAAACGGGCGCCCGGCCGGTTGGTGACGCCCAGATCCATCGGCACACCGATCATCGCCACCTGCAGATCGCCGAAATCCGGATTGTCGGCGGCGATTTCACGATAGGGCGCCGCGAGGAAGGTCGGGATGCCGGAATAGGGCGCCAGTCGCGTGCCGGTCTTGGAGAAGATCTTGTCGGCGACACGCTGGAATTTCGGGTCGAACATTTCGCCGCCATGGCTCTCGCCGTATTTGCGGCGCAACGCTTCGAGCTTGCCGCGGTCGTAACCCATGTCGGTCCTCCATGGCTGGTGCGGCGCGCGGGCGGCGGCCTCGATAGCCGCAGCCGCCGGCTGCCTGCAGATTTCACGTCTTGATGCAATGCCTGGGCAAAGTGTCCCGTAGCTGCATTGAAAAATCAATTGATATTGTTAGCGTGTTATCTGTGAGAAAATCTCACAGAGCCTAGGGTCCAAATGGCCAAGCGTTTGCCACCGCTCAACCCGCTGCGCGCCTTCGAGGCGACGGCGCGCCACGCCTCGCTGAGCAAGGCGGCGGCTGAGCTCAACGTCACCCACGGCGCCATCAGCCATCAGATCAAGGCGCTCGAGCAATCGTTGGGTGTCAAGCTGTTCGAGCGTGCCGGTCAGCGGGTGAAGCTGACGCCGCACGGCGCCGAGTTGCTGCCGGCGGTGTCGACCGCCTTCGACGGCATTGCCGCCGCCACGCAGCGCATGACGAGACCGGCCAGCACCGGCGTTCTCTCTGTATCCTGCGTGCCGGCGCTACTGTTGCTGTGGATGATCCCGCGGCTGGGCAGCTTCACCTCGCAATATCCGGATATCAGGCTGACGCTGATCCCATCCAATGATGCCAAGGACGTCCGCGCACCGCACATCGATGTCTGCGTGCACTATGGTGACGGCAGCTGGACCGACTGCTGGATGCGCAAATGGTCGGGCCTCGAACTGTTCCCGGTGGTCAGCCCGACGCTGATCAACAACCGCCCGATCCGCACCGTCCGCGACCTCGCCGATCACGTCTTCCTGCATGGCGACGACGGCCGCGAATGGCATACCTGGCTGGCCGCCGCCGACGCGCTGGACCTCGAGCGCGGCCGTCGCCATCATCTCGGCGATGCGCGGATGGCGACCGAGGCCGCGGTTCACGGCCATGGCGTGGCGCTCGGCGATACGGTGACGGCAAGCGGACTGCTCGCCAGGGGCCTGCTTGTCGCCCCGTTCAGTCTTTCCGTGCCGGCCGTCGACGATTTCTACGTCGTCTGCCGCAACGAGATGCGGTCGGCGCCGATCGTGCAATTGTTCATCGACTGGCTGTTTGCCGAGAAAGAACAGGCCGACCGCCGCGCTGACGCACCGGTGGCAGGCCGCATCGGCATTCGCCGCAAGCGTCCGGCGCTCAAGGTGGTCGGCGCCAAGACCGCATCCTGAGGCGGAAACTGCCGTAGGCGCCGCTTGCAGCAGGGGCTTCTTTTTGTCGGGCCAGCCCGCAAAGCGGGAGGCGCGTTCAAAAATTCGATGCTAAGAGGCATTTGGAGCAATTCCAGGAAAAGTGCGCAGCGGTTTTCCGTCCGGAATTGCGCTAGACAAAAGCTAGAGCGAGCAACGAAGGCGCATTAAGCGATGGCAAAGACCGATATAGCGCGGCGCGTCTACAATCACACCTGGAAGCTCGACCCGATCGTCCGCAGCTTGCTCGACACCGATTTCTACAAGCTTCTGATGCTGCAGATGATCTGGGGCATGTATCCCAAGGTCGACGCCACCTTCTCGCTGATCAACCGCACCACGTCGGTCCGCCTTGCCGAGGAGATCGATGAGACGGAGCTGCGCGAGCAGCTCGACCATGCCCGCACCTTGCGCTTCTCTAAGAAAGAGATGATCTGGCTCGGCGGCAACACCTTCTATGGCCGCAAGCAGATATTCGAACCGGAATTCCTCGCCTGGCTGGAAAATTTCCGGCTGCCCGAATACGAGCTTTCCAAGCGCGACGGCCAATACGAACTCGCCTTCAGCGGTCCGTGGATGTACACGACGCTGTGGGAGATCCCGGCGCTGGCAATTATCAATGAACTTCGATCTCGCGCGGCCATGCGGGCGTTCGGGCCGTTCGCGCTCGACGTGCTCTATGCCCGCGCCAAGGCCAAGATGTGGGCCAAGACCGAGCGGCTGAAGGCGCTGCCCGGCATCCGCATCTCGGATTTCGGCACCCGCCGCCGTCATTCTTTCCTGTGGCAGCGCTGGTGCGTCGAAGCGTTGAAGGAGGGCATCGGCGAGGCCTTCACTGGCACCTCCAACGTGCTGCTCGCCATGGACAATGATCTCGAGGCGCTCGGCACCAATGCGCATGAACTGCCGATGGTGTTCGCCGCGCTCACCAATTCGGAAAAGGAATTGAAACAGTCGCCCTACAACGTGCTGCAGGACTGGCAGCGCTACTACGGCGGCAACCTGCTGATCGTACTGCCGGACACCTTCGGCACCGCGGCGTTCCTGCGCGATGCCCCGGACTGGGTCGCCGACTGGACCGGCTTCCGCCCCGACAGCGCGCCGCCGATCGAAGGCGGCGAGAAAATCATTTCCTGGTGGCGCGAAAAGGGCAAGGACCCCAAGCAGAAGCTGCTCATCTTCTCGGATGGGCTGGAGGTCGAGACCATCGAGGAAACCTACCGCCACTTCCGCGGCAAGGTGCGCATGTCCTTCGGCTGGGGCACCAACCTGACCAACGATTTCGAGGGCTGCGCGCCGACCGAGACCAACCGGCTAGACGCCATCTCGCTGGTCTGCAAGGTCACCGAAGCCAACGGCAGGCCGGCGGTCAAGCTTTCCGACAATCCGGCCAAGTCGACAGGCGACGAGAAAGAGATCTCGCGCTATTTGCGCATCTTCGGCCAGAAGGACCGCGTGGAGCAGTTGGTGAAGGTGTGAAGTAGGGGAACTCTTGCGTAGTATGAGTTCCTTCGCGCCCCCCTCTGTCCTGCCGGACATCTCCCCCGCGAGGGGGGAGATTGCGCCCTCATTGCTGCTTTCGCCAATTGCTGAAGTTGCAGAAGGAGAGCCGACCGCGGAACCGCCGATCTCCCCGCTTGAGATGTCCGGCAGGACAGAGGGGGGCGCTGTAGAGCGCTGCATTTCGGCAATCAGGCCCTTTCCCGGCCTCGTCGCTTCCTTGGCATTCCCATCCACGCCCGCCTTCGCCCACGCCTCCGACCGCGGCCACGTGCTGCTGCTTCCCACCGGCTACTACGTCGTCGGTGGCGCGCTCGCGGTTGCCGCCAGCTTCCTTGTCCTGGCTCTACTGCCGCCGGACTCCCTCGACCGCTGCTGGCGCAAACGCCTGCCGCTTTTCGCCTTCGCTGACGGCGCGCGGACTGCCGTCAGCCTGGTATCCTTTGCCGGCTTTGCAATCCTCACTGCCGCCGGCCTGTTCGGCAGCCGCGATCCGCTCTCCAATCCGCTGCCGTTGACCGTATGGACATTGCTCTGGGTTGGGCTGGCCCTGCTGCAAGGGCTCGGCGGCGATCTCTGGTCATGGCTCAATCCCTGGTACGGGCCGTGCCGCGTCGTCTCGCGCCTGTCCGGTAGAACGCAGCCGTATCTGCTCCCCCAACGGCTCGGCTATTGGCCGGCTTTCCTGCTGTTCTTCGCCTTCGCCTGGTTCGAGCTGATCGACCCTGCGCCCGACGATCCGGCGCGGCTGGCCTGGGCCGCCGGCCTCTACTGGCTGCTGAGCTTCGCCGCCATGCAGGTCTTCGGCTACCGCGACTGGACCCTGCGCGGTGAGTTCCTGACCGTGTTCTTTTCCATGGTGGCGCGCTTCGCCATCGTCGAACGTAGTGCAGACGGCCGGCTAAAACTCTGCTGGCCGGGCGCCAAGCTGCTCGCTGCCGCGCCGCTACCGCTCAGCGGCGTCGCTTTCCTGCTGCTTGCGCTGTCGTCGGTGTCCTTCGACGGCCTGTCGAAAACCTTCTTCTGGCTAGGCTGGTTCGGCATCAATCCGCTGGAATTTCCGGGACGCACCGCTTTGATCGGCATCGGCAGCTTCGGCCTTGTGCTGGCCTTTGCCGTGCTTGCGGCCGTGTTCGCGCTCGCCGTCTTTCTTGGCCAGAACCTTGCCGGCAGCAAGCATTCGCTCGGTCACGCCGCCGGGCTTTTGGTCTGGTCGATCGTACCGATCGCGCTCGCCTACCACTTCGCGCATTATCTGACGGCGCTGCTGGTCGACGGCCAATATGCGATTGCCGCTCTCTCCGACCCGTTTGCGCTGGGCTGGAACCTGTTCGGTACCGCCGACATGTCAATTGAAGCCGGCGTCGTCGCCGGTGCCGGTTCGGCGTGGTGGCTGTGGAACCTCCAGGCTGGCGTCATCATAGCCGGCCACATGCTTGCGGTGCTTGTCGCCCATGGCTTGGCCTGGAGGCTGCACGCCCTTCCGGCTCGCGCCGCGCTCAGCCAGTTCCCGCTCACCGTGCTGATGATCGCCTACACCGTCCTCGGCCTATGGCTGCTTGCGACGCCGAGCGCCGGATGAACGAGGTGTGCGATGCCCGTCAATCGAACCTTGGGGAAAGCTCGCTTGCCACGTCAGAGCTTTGGTGATTTAGTTTGTACACATGCAATTTTCGCCCCTCTTAACAAGAGTGGCCTGCCTGCTACAGCCATTGGTCAAAGCTCAAAAACAAGGGGAACTGCCGTGACTGACAAGAATGGGTTTTTCGATCTCTCCAGATACGCTCTCACCCGCCGCACGGCGCTGAAGGGCCTTGCCGTCGGCGCCGGTCTTGCCGTCGCGCCGGGTTTCGTGCGTTACAGCCAGGCGCAGAGCTCGGCGCCGATCAAGATCGGCTTCCAGTCGCACCGCACCGGCATCGGCGCCGCCTACGGCCGCTGGTACGAGAGGACCACTGCCGCCGCGGTCAAGGCGATCAACGAAGCCGGCGGCATCAACGGCCGGCCGGTCGAGGTGATCATCGAGGATGACGGCACCGATCCCGGCCGGGGCGCCGAAGTCGTCGGCAAGTTCGCCTCCCAGCACAAGACCGATATCGTCTACGGCACGCTGTTTTCGCATGTCGTCATCGGCTCGGCGCCGGCCGCCGGCGAGGCCAAGATGCCCTATTTCGTTGTCAGCGAAGGCCACCACGTCGCCTCGACCAAGTTGAACCGCTACGTCTTCCAGCCCGGCATCACCGATGTGAAGAGCCAGATTCAGTCGATGGCGCCGTGGATTGCCGCCAATGCCGGCAAGAAGGTGACGCAGATCTTCCCCGATTTCGCCTTCGGCTACGACCATCGCGACTACCTTCCGCCGGCCCTGAAGGCGCAAGGCGCCGAGGTTATCGCCCAGATCGCCATCCCCCCGACGGAATCCTCCTTCACCAAATATTTCCCGCAGATCCCCGCAGAGACCGAGGTGATCTACCACGTCATGGTCGGCCCGGCGGTGCTCACCTTCGTCAAGGAGCTCGGCGAGTTCTATGGCTCCAATCGGCCACAATTGTTCGGCTTCATCGATTCGCTCGAAGCTACCGACATCAACAGCCCCGGCCTCGAATTCCTCGACGGCAGCCATTTCTGGGAAGGTTCGCCGCGCTACGCGCAGCCCGATGATTCCCCCGCACAGAAGGCCTACCGCGCCGCCGTCGGCATCGACGACAACGGTGCTGCTGTCGGCGACCCCAAGGACGTCTCCACCGCCGCGCATATGTTCGGCTGCTGGGAAACGCTCTACGTCGTCAAGAAGGCGATGGAGGATGCCGGCTACAAGGGGCCGGAAGACCGCGCCAAGCTGGTCGAGGCGACCGAGGCGTTGACCGAGTTCGCCGAGGGGCCGGAGCATCCGCAGGGACCGAAAACGTTCAACGGCAAGATCCACCAGTGCTTTGGTATCCAGAACATCTCCAAGGTCGAAGGCGGCCGGCTGAATGTCGTCCACAAGACCAAGATCGAGGACGGCCTCTACGAGCCTGAGGGGGATTACACGACGCAGACGCTGTGAGCTTGGTTTCATTAAGCACAGTGCGCTTCGGCCCACCCCCCTCTGTCCTGCCGGACATCTCCCCCTCAAGGGAGGAGATTGGCAGTGCCTGCGAAGGCGGCCGCTTTCCGACCTCGACGATTGGCGAAAGCGGTGATGACAGCCAATCTCTCGCCTCGAGGGGGAGATGCCAAGTTTTGGCAAAGAGGGCAGGCCAGAGGGGGGTGCCTCGCGCATCCGCCGGTGCTTAGCCGATGCACTTCGGACCTCACCTGCTCCTCGCCGCTCTCGAAGGTCTCGTCACCTCCGCCGTGCTGGCGCTGACGGCGCTTGGCCTGTCGCTGGTGTTCGGCGTCATGCGCGTCGTCAATGTCGCGCATGGCGAGTTCTTCATGCTTGGCGCGGTGCTTGCCTGGGCGATCTCAACGGCGGTATCCGGCCATCCGGCGCTCGGCTTCCTGGCCGCCCTGGTGCTGGCGCCGCTGATCGTCGGCCTGATCGCGCTGCTCGCCGAACGGCTGGTGCTGCGCCGGCTCAACTACAATCCGGAAGCCACCATCGTCGCCACCATCGGCATGCTCTACATCATCCAGCAACTGGCGCTGACCTTCTACGGCCCGGAGGCGCGGCCGGTGGAGCCGCCGTTCAGCTACCGCATCCTCCTGCCGTGGTTCGGTTATTCCGGGTACAAGCTGTCGATCATCGCCGCGTCGGCGCTGCTGCTGGTCGCGACCTGGCTGGTGCTGACGCGCACGAAAATCGGCCTCGTCATGCGCGCCACGCAATATGACAGCGAGACGGCGCAGGCCTTCGGCATCCCGGTGACCAGAGTCTATGCCGGTGTTTTCGCGCTCGGCGCCATGCTGGCTGCTGTCGCCGCGGTGCTGATCGTGCCGATCAGCCAGGCTCACTATCTGATGGGGCAGGACCCGCTGTTGCTGTCGTTCATCGTCGTCATCATCGGCGGCCTCGGCTCGCTGCGCGGCACGGTCGTCGCCGCGGTGCTGATCGGCCTTTCCGACGGCATCATCTCGGTGTTCTTCTCACCGACGCTGGCCAAGATCATCGCCACCTTGCTCGTCGCCATGGTGCTGGTGTTCCGGCCGCAAGGCCTGTTCGGGACGACATCGCGATGAAGGATGCTTCGCCGGCAAAGCCATATGCGCTGCACCTCGGCGTCATCGCCCTGCTTTTCGGGCTTAGCTTCGTCCTGCCGGAATACCATCACGGCCTGCTCGCCCGCATCATGGTGCTGGCGGTCTTCGCCATGGGCTACAATCTGCTGTTCGGCTATGTCGGGCTGCTCAGCCTCGGCCATGCCATGTTCTTTTCAGCCGGGCTCTATGGCGCCGGCCTTGCCGTCATCCATCTCGGCTGGAGCGTGCCGGCCGCCTTCGCAGCCGGGCTTGCCTGCGGCGCGCTTCTCGCGCTGGTGATCGGGCTGCTGGCGCTGCGCACCTCCGGCGTCGCCTTCATGATCGTCACCATGATGTTCGCGCAGGTATTCTATCTGGTCATCCTCTATTTCGCTGCCTGGACCGGTGGCGACCAGGGCATGGTCGTGCCGCAGCCGATGCGTGTCCTTGTCCTGGGCAGCACGTCGCTCGACCTCACCAACCCGACCGTGCGCTATATGAGCGCGCTGGCACTGTTCTCGATCGTGCTGCTCATAAGCCTGGCGATAGTCCGCTCCGGCTACGGTCGCGTGCTGGTCGCCATCCGCGAGAACGAGGAGCGGACCAAGATGCTCGGCTATGACACGTTCTCCAGCAAGCTCGCCGCCGTCGTCATCTCAGGCAGCATCTGCGCGGCTTCCGGCGCCGCCTATGCGCTGCTGTTCGGCTATGTCGGCTCGAGCTTCGCTTCGGTGCAATATTCCATCCTGCCGCTGCTCTGGGTGCTGCTAGGCGGCGCCGCCACCACGCTCGGTCCGCTGATCGGCACGCTGTTCATGTATTATGTCATCGACGTCGCCAGCGGCTACACCTCGGCCTATCTGCTGATCGTCGGCATAGCGCTCATCCTGCTGGTGCTGTTCTTCCCGAGAGGCATTCTCGGCAGCATCCGCCAGCGCTGGCTCGGGTGGTTGCCATGATGCCGCTGCTCACCACCAAAGGCCTGTCGCGCAGTTTCGGCGGCTTGCGTGCCGTCGACGGCGTCGACTTCGCGCTGATACCGGGCGAGATTCGCGCCATCATCGGCCCCAACGGCGCCGGCAAGACCACCTTCGTCAGCCTGGTCAGCGGCCGCATCCAGCCCTCGTCGGGCACGATCATCTTTGACGGCGCCGATATCACCAGCCTGCCTGCCTACGCCAGGGTTCGCCTCGGCATCGCCTATACGTTCCAGATCACCAGCGTCTTTGCCAATCTCAGCGCCTACGACAATGTTGCCCTGCCGGTGCAGCGCACGCTGACCGACGGCCGCTCGAAGGGTGCTGTGCACACCGGCGTCATGGCCGCGCTCGAGCGTACCGGCCTTGCCGACCGCGCCGACATGCCGGCCGGGCAGCTGTCCTACGGTCACCAACGGTTGCTGGAAGTGGCTATGGGGCTGGCACTGAAGCCGCGGCTGCTGATCCTCGACGAACCGACGCAAGGGCTTGCCGACAGCGAGATCGATAATTTCATCGAGCTGGTGCGCGAGATCGCCGATAGCGCCACCGTGCTTTTGATCGAGCACAACATGCCGGTGGTCATGCGGCTCGCCGACCGCATCACCGTCTTCAACACCGGCAGGATCTTGGCTGAAGGCACGCCCGAGCAGATCCGCGCCAATGCCGCGGTGCAGGACGCCTATCTGGGGACGACCCATGGCTGAGGCCCAGTCCAAGGCACTGACGATCTCCGGGGTCGACTGCTTCTATGGCGAGGTCCAGGTGCTCTATGGCCTCGATCTTGTCTTGAACGAGGGCGAAGTGCTCTGCCTGTTCGGCCGCAACGGCGCCGGCAAGACGACGACGCTGAAGGCAATCATGGGCCTGGTGCCGGTAAGCTCAGGCTCGATCCGGCTCGAAGGGCGGGAATTGAGCGGCTTGCCGGCGCACGAGGTGCCCAAGGCCGGCGTCGCCTACGTGCCGCAGGGCCGGCGGCTGTTCGCCGAGATGACGGTGGCGGAAAACATCGAGATCGGCCTGATGGCCCGCAACAAGGGCAAGGCGACGCGCGAGAACGTGCTCGATCTCTTCCCGCTGTTGCGCCAGCGCCTCAGGCAGCGTTCCGGCACGCTGTCCGGCGGCGAGCAGCAGATGCTGGCCATGGCCCGCGCCCTGTGTCTGGAACCGCAGGTGCTCCTGCTCGACGAGCCGACCGAAGGGCTGATGCCGTCGATGATCGCCAAGATCCGCGAAACGGTGTCGAAGCTGCGCGCGCTTGGCGTGTCGACAATTCTTGTCGAGCAGCGCGTCGATGCCGTGCTGTCGGTAGCAGACCGCGTTTGTTTCATCGAAAACGGCCGCGACCGCGAGACGGTCGGCGTCGAGGAACTGCGTTCCGATCCCTCCACGGTCCGTCGCTATGTCGGCGTCGGATGATCAGGCAAAGAACAGCAAGCCGGCAAGCAGGAATGTCGGGATCAGCACCGCGCCCGACCACGCCATATAGCCAAAGAAGCTCGGCATCTTGATGCCGCGATGCCTGGCAATGGCATAGACCATGAAATTCGGCGCATTGCCGACATAGGTGTTGGCGCCCATGAACACCGCGCCGGCCGAGATCGCCGCCAGCGTCGAGGCGAACTCGGTCATCAGATGCTGCGCATCGCCGCCAGCCAGCTCGAAGAACACCAGATAGGTCGGCGCATTGTCGAGGAAGGACGACAGCGCTCCGGTCAGCCAGAAATAGGCAAGGTTGTCCGGCGCGCCGGTCGGCGAGCTGACCAGCAGCACCAACGGCGCCAGCGCGCCGTCGAGGCCGGCCCGCAATATGGCGACGACCGGCACGATGCAGATGAAGATGCTGGCGAACAGCTTCGCCACCTCGGCAATCGGCCCCCAGCTGAAGGCGTTTGCGCCGCGAAACTCCTTCGGCGAGACGACAAGCGAGGTGAAGGCCAGTATCAGGATGGCGGCGTCGCGCACCAGATTCTGCAGCTCGAGGCTGACGCCCTGAAAAGAGAAACTCACTCCCGGCTTCCAGGCAGCGGAAATCAGGATCGCGGCGATTACGCCGGCCAGCAGCGGGATGTTGGCCAGGCCGCGAATGCGCACCTTGCTGTCGGGCGTCGGATCCTTGATCTTCGGCGCGCCTTCCTCCCGGCGATGCATGATGATGTCGATCGCCAGGAAAACAGCCAGCACCACGCCGGCGACGAACAGCGTCTCGGGCAGCAGGTGAACTGTCGTCCAGAAGAAATCGACGCCGCGCAGAAAGCCGACGAACAGCGGCGGATCGCCCAGGGGCGTTAGCGACCCGCCGATGTTGGACACCAGGAAGATGAAAAAGATGACGACATGGGCGTTGAAGCGCCGGTTGTCGTTGGCGCGGATGAGCGGCCGGATCAGGATCATCGAGGCGCCGGTTGTGCCAATGATCGAGGCAAGCAGCGCCCCTCCCAGCAACAGCCCGGCATTGACCAGCGGCGTGCCGTGTATGTTGCCGGCAACGAAGATACCGCCCGAAATGGTGAACAGCGCAAACAGCAGGATGATGAACGACATGTATTCGGTGAGCAGCGCATGCAGCACCGCCTGCGTGGCGGACGGGATGCCGAAGGCGATGGCCAGCGGCCCGATCACCAACGCTGCCCAGAAGGCAGCGATCTTGCCGTAATGGTGCTCCCAAGCATGATGGAACAGCAGCGGGCCGGTCGCGATGCAAAGCAATAGCCCGGCAAACGGCAGCACCCACCAAAGCGACATGGCGGCGCCCGGCAATTCGTGCGCTTCGGCCGCGAGAACCGCTCCCGGAGAAAAGATTGCTGCAATAAGTGCAGCACTTGCCGTCAACGCCGCAAACCGCATGAAGCCCCTCAAAAGTCTGTCAGGTTCGGCTGGATGACGTTCAAATCAGTGTCACGCCGGCATGGCGCATCCGGCCCAGCATCCTCTCCACGGAGCCGTTGAGATCGATGCCGCGGCAGGCGTCGAGCCGCACGGACGTCTCAAAACCGAGCTTGACCGCGTCGAGCGCCGAAAAGGCGACGCAGAAATCCGTCGCCAGGCCGACCAGGGTCAGCGTCTCGATGTTCCGATCCCGGAGATAGCCGGCAAGGCCGGTCGGCGTCGTCCGGTCGTTCTCGAAGAATGCGGAATAGCTGTCGATCGCAGGACGGAACCCCTTGCGGATCACCAGCTCGGCCTTGCTCCAGGCGAGGCCCGAATGGAAATCCGATCCCAGGCTGCCCTGGATGCAGTGATCCGGCCACAGCGTCTGGTGGCCATAAGGCACGTCGATCGTTTCGAACGGGTGCTTGCCGGGGTGGCTGGAGGCAAAGCTCGAATGGCCGGCAGGGTGCCAGTCCTGCGTCAGCAGGACGTGCTCGGTCCGCCGGATTAGGTCATTGACCAACGGCACGATTTCGTCGCCACCGGCCACTTCAAGGGCGCCACCCGGGCAGAAATCGTTCTGCAGGTCGATAACGACAAGCGCTTCGTCGGCCATGGAGCCTCCTTATTTTCTTGGTCTTGAGCTTAGGCTCCAATGAAAACGCGACCGGACGCAGAAACTTGACCAGATGGCCGGCTGCGTCAACCTCTCATGGCATAACAAATGCGTTCCGGGTGCACCGGTGCCAACAGCCGTGCAAACTCTGGCTTTGACAATTCCTGCCGGCTTGATATCATTTGCATACGAATGAATTTCCTGCCTTGAATGCTCGGGAAAATCTTTCGGCAGGATCCCCTCTCGGGAAGCCCATTCTGGGAAGGCAAAGCGTGATCCGTTACGCAAAACCCACCACGGTCGACGATGCCCTCGCTTTGCTGGGCGAAGGGCAATGGCGCATCCTCGCCGGCGGCACCGACTTCTATCCGGCACAGGGCAGCAAGCCTTTCCGCGACAATGTCCTCGATATCAATGGCCTGGTGGCATTGCGCGGCATTGCCGAAGCCGAAAACCATTGGCTCGTCGGCGCGCGCACCACCTGGACCGATCTCGTCCGCCATCCTCTGCCGGCGGCTTTCGACGCGCTGAAGCAGGCGGCGCGGGAAGTCGGCTCGGTGCAGATCCAGAACGTTGCCTCGATTGCCGGCAATCTCTGCAACGCCTCGCCGGCCGCCGACGGCGTGCCGGCGCTGCTGGTGCTCGATGCCGAAGTCGAACTGCGTTCCGCTGTGGCGACCCGGCATCTGCCCCTTGCAGAATTCATCCTCGGCAACCGTCGCACCGCACTGCAGCCCGGCGAAATGGTCACGGCAATCCGCATTCCCAAACCCGCGACCGCCGGCAGCTCCGCCTTCGTGAAACTCGGCGCGCGGCGTTATCTCGTCATCTCCATCGCCATGGCCGCCGCACGCCTGGCCGTCGAAGATGGTATGGTCAGGAACGCGGCCGTCGCCGTCGGTTCCTGCTCGGTTGTCGCCAGGCGCCTGGCGGGTGTCGAGGCGGCGCTGCGCGGCCGGCCCGTCGGCCAAGCGCTGGCCACTGCGATCCAATCCGCACCAATGGACGAGCTGTCGCCGATCGGCGACGTGCGCGGCAGCGCCGAATATCGGCTGGACGCTGCGCGCGAGATCGTCGCCCGCGCCGTGCTTGGTGCGATGGGCGCTGTTCCCGACGAAAGGGCGGCGGCCTGATGGGCATGGAGCGCGCCGACATAGCCTTCGAAGTCAACGGCGCCGCCGTCAGCGTTTGTGTGCCGCCGGTGCGGCGGCTGTCTGCGGTGCTGCGCGACGAGTTGCGGCTGACCGGCACCAAGATCGGCTGTGATGCCGGCGATTGCGGCGCCTGCACGGTGCTGGTCGACGGCGAGCCGGTCTGCGCCTGCCTGATTCCCGCGGCTTCCGCCTCCGGCACCGTGGTGACGACCGTCGAAGGCCTCGCCAATGGCCGGCTGTCGGGGCTGCAGGCCTCGTTTCTCAGCCATGGCGCAGCGCAATGCGGCGCCTGCACGCCCGGCCTGCTGGTCGCCGCAACGGCACTCCTGGACAGGACGCCTTGCCCGAGCGAGGCCGAAACGCAGGATGCGCTGGGCGGCGTGCTCTGCCGCTGTACCGGCTACCGCAAGATCGTCGCCGCGGTGATGGATGCTTGGCGCCACGCCGACGGCCTCGATCAGCGCATGCCATCCTCTGGCCATGCCGTCGGCTCCTCCCCGATCCGCCTCGATGGCCTTCCGAAAGTCACTGGCGGCGAAAAATTCGGCGGTGATTCATTCCCGGCCGACGCATTGTCGGTGCTGGTGGTCCGCTCGCCGCATTATCATGCCGCTTTCACTTTTGGCGATCTCGGCAGCTGGGTGAAATCCCGTTCCGGCATTGCCGGCGTCTTCACCGCCGCCGACATTCCGGGAAAGAATTGTTTCGGCGTCATCGCGCCCTTCGCCGACCAGCCGGCGCTGGCCGAAGGGGTTTCGCGCTTTCGCGGTGAGGCGGTGGCGCTGGTCGCCGGCGAACGCGAGGCTATCCTCGATCTCGACCTTGCCGATTTTCCTGTCAGTTGGACCGAGTTGCCGCATTTTCTGGAAACTGGCGAAGCGCAGGCCGGCGGTGCGCCACTGGTCCATGAAAACCGGCCCTCGAACCTGCTCACCTCCGGCTTCGTCGAGCGTGGCGACCCCGAAGCCGCGCTTGCCGGTGCGGCTTTCGTCGTTTCCGGCGCCATCGACACCTCCTATGTCGAGCATGCCTATATCGAACCGGAAGCCGGCTATGCCTTCATGGACGGCGACACGCTGGTCGTCGTCGCCTGCACGCAGGCGCCCTATATGGACCGTGACGACACGGCAAAAGTGCTCGGCCTTGCCCCGGAAAAGGTGCGCATCGTGCCGACCGCCACCGGCGGCGGCTTCGGCTCCAAGCTCGACGTCTCGCTGCAACCGCTCATCGGCCTCGTCGCCATGAAAACCGGCCGGCCGGCGGCGCTCGCCTATAGCCGCACCGAATCGATGATCTCGACCACCAAGCGCCATCCGGCTCTGATGAGAGCGAGCATCGGCGCCGATGCCGACGGCCGCATCACCGGCATGGTCTTCGCCGGCGATTTCAATACCGGCGCCTATGCCAGCTGGGGGCCGACGGTCGCCAACCGCGTGCCGGTGCACGCCTCCGGCCCTTATGCGACGCCGAACTATCGCGCCGAAGGCCGCGCCATCCACACCAACGGCCCGATTGCCGGCGCCTTTCGGGGTTTCGGCGTGCCGCAGGCGACGATCATGCAGGAGACCCTCTATGACGAGCTGGCCGACAAGCTCGGCATAGATCGGTTCGACTTTCGCCTGAAGAACTGCCTTCGGAACGGGTCCGAAACAGTTACCGGGCAGCGGCTCGAGTCGGGCGTCGGCATCGCCGACTGCCTGGAGGCCCTCCGTTCACATTGGCAGCGTGCCGTTCGCGATGCCGAAGCGTTCAACGCCCGCAGCAGCATCAAAAAACGCGGCGTCGGCATCGCTTCTTGCTGGTACGGCTGCGGCAACACCTCGCTGCCTAATCCGTCGAGCATCAAGGTCGGCATCTCGGCATCGGGCGAAGTCGTCCTGCATCAGGGTGCGGTCGATATCGGGCAAGGCTCGAACACCGTCATCGCGCAGATCTGCGCCGATGCGTTGGGTCTTCCGCTCGAAAAGCTGCGGCTGAAAGGCGCTGACACGGCGATCACCCCCGACGCCGGCAAGACCTCGGCCTCGCGCCAGACTTTCGTCACCGGCAAGGCCGCCGAAAAGGCCGGCCGCGCCTTGCGCGAGAAGATCTTGCGTTTCGCCAATGTCTCGGAAAAGGCGGCGATTGCGCTGGACGGCACAAGTCTGAGCATCAGGGAAGGCGAAGCGACCCGCCGCGTCGATCTTTCCTCGCTGAAGGCAGACCCCGAAGGCTTTGTCTTCCGCGCCGAGGAAAGCTACGACCCGCCGACGCTGCCGCTCGATGCCAAGGGCCAGGGCAAGCCTTATGCCGTCTATGGCTATGGCGCCCAGATCGCCGAACTGGAGGTCGACCTCAGGCTCGGCACCGTGAAGCTTATAAAAATCACCGCCGCTCACGATGTCGGCAAGGCCATCAACCCTTTACTGGCAGAGGGCCAGATCGAGGGTGGCATCGCCCAGGGCATCGGCATGGCGCTGATGGAGGAATTCATCCCCGGCCGCACCGAAAACCTGCACGATTATCTGATCCCGACGATCGGCGACGTGCCACCGATCGAGACCATCCTGATAGAAGTTCCGGACCCGGAAGGACCCTTCGGCGCCAAGGGTTTGGGCGAGCATGTGCTGATCCCGACGGCGCCGGCGATCCTCAACGCCATCCGCCACGCCACCGGTGTGCTGGTCACCAAAATTCCGGCGACGCCGACCCGCATCCGCGCCGCCATCCTCGACAAGGAGGCGCGCCGATGAGCGAGCTTGCCGAACGCTTCGAGACGCATGATCCCGGCGAGAAGCTGGTGGCCGAGAAGATCCGCTGCGATGCCTGTCCGGTCATGTGCTACATCGCCGATGGCCGCACCGGCGCCTGCGACCGCTACGGCAATGTTGGCGGCAGGATCGTGCGGATGGATCCACTGACCATCCTCGACCACGCGGCCGAGACCGGCGCCGCAATCGTACCCTTTGCCGAAGAAGGCGAGGCATGGGACGGCGAACTGGTCAACACCGGCCGCCGCTTCGTCACCGCCATCGGCGCCGGCACCACCTATCCCGATTACAAGCCGGCGCCCTTCATCGTCAGCCAGGAGGTCGAGGGCGTCGATCTGGTCACCGTCGTCACCGAGGGCATCTTCTCCTATTGCGGCGTCAAGGTGAAGATCGACACCGACCGTCATATCGGCCCCGAAACGGCGACGGTCCGTGCCCAAGGCGAGGCGATCGGCCATGTCACGACCGGCGAATACGGCTCGCAGATGCTGTCGCTGGGCGGCGTACATCATTTGACCGGCGGCTCGAAGGCTGAAGGGCGCGCCACCTGCGACGCCATGCTCGCCCTGTGCAACCGCAAACCGGTTGAACTCGTCATCGACGGCGGCGCCACCGTCATCGTCGAAGCCGGCAAGCCGCCGGTCATCGACGGCAAGCTCGAGCAGCGGATGCGCGTCGGCTGCGGTTCGGCTACTATAGGCATGTTCGCGACCCAATGGCGCGGCCTTGTCGACGAGGTGGTGGTGGTCGATGACCACATCACCGGCGTCGTCTCCGAGCATCAGGCCGGCAAGGTGCTTGGCTGGCAGGATACCGGCATCAAGATCATCGGCCGCCGTTCGACGCCGGGCCGTTATTTCAAGGTGTCGGAGCCCGGCCTCGGCTGGGGCGGCACCAGCATTTCCGACCCGCTGTCGATCCTTGGTGAATGGAACGCCAAAAAGGGTGCGCGCCCCGGCATGTCGCTGCTGATGGTCTCGACCACCGGTGAGCAATTCGCCTATTACGAGCTCGACGACGAACTGAAGCCGGTCCAGAAACCGTTCCCGGAGCGGCTGCGGAAGTCGGTCGAACTGATCGAGGACAATTGCGAGCCGGCGCTCTGCACCGTGCTTTTCGTCGGCGGCGCCGGCGGCTCGCTGCGCGCCGGCGTCACCGAGAACCCGGTCAATCTGACCCGCTCGGTGCAGGGCTTGACGACCTATGTGACGGTCGGCGGCGCGCCGGTCTATGTCTGGCCGGGCGGCGGCATCACGCTGATGGTCGACGTCACCCGCGTGCCGGAAGGCGCCTTCGGCTATGTGCCGACCCCGGCGCTGGTGGCGCCGATCGAGTTCACCATGCGCCACGACGATTATGTCAGGCTTGGCGGCTACGAAGGCGAAATCCGCAGCGTCGACGATATCCTGGCCAAGGGCGGCGAATATCTCAATCCGCGCCGCGGCACGGCCGCACCCCGTGACAATCCCTGGCCGCCGCTGGCGCAGTTGCGTCGCGCGGTCGCAAACGGGGCCGGGCGATGAACGGCCCGCAGGCGCATTGGCTCGAGGACGGCCGGAGGCTTCATCTCAATCATGGGCCGATCGACCTGATCGTCGAGGCATTCGGCGAGGCGAGTGAATGCAGCGCCGCATATCGCCAGGCAGTGGCGCGCTTCCAGACAATCCTGCCCGAACTGGTCGAAGAGTTGCCCGAACTGCGGCGCCCGGCCGCCTCGCGGCCACGTGCTTTCGCTGGCCCGACGGCGCGCCGCATGGAAGCGGCGGTCGTTCCGCTAGCGAAACAATTCATCACACCGATGGCGGCCGTCGCCGGCTCGGTAGCCGACGAAGTGCTTGGCGCGCTGCTTGCCGGCCGCCCGCTCGAGCGCGCCTATGTCAACAATGGCGGCGACAGCGCGATCTATCTCGGCCACGGGCAGTCGATGACGCTTGCCATTGCCGGGACAGGTCATGGGTTGGCAGATCGTCTCACGATCCGCCCCGAAGACGGGATCCGCGGTGTCGCGACAAGCGGTTGGCGCGGCCGCTCCTTTTCGCTGGGCATCGCCGACGCGGTCACGGTGCTGGCGCGAACGGGTGCTGAAGCCGATGCCGCCGCGACCTTGATCGCCAACGCCGTCGACCTGCCCGGTCATCCGGCCGTTAGGCGCGTACGGGCGCGTGATCTCGCACCTGACAGCGACCTCGGCGACCGTTTGGTGACGCAGGGCGTGGGGCTGCTTTCCGCCGCTGAAATCGCTATTGCGCTGGAAGGCGGATTTGCCGTTGCCGAGGAGTTTCGGCGGCGCGGCCTGATTGCCGCCGCGGCGCTTTTCCTCGGCGGTCAGGCGCGCATCGCAGGTCCGATGGCGCTCGCCAATAAAGTTTTAGAGAGGGAAATTGCTCATGCCTGAGTTTCCGATCCGCAAGATCGCCGTGCTGACCGAAGAGATTTTTCACGAAGGCGGGCCGGTGGCGAAGGTGCCGCGGCGCCGCGCGGCGGCCATGGCTGTGGTCAAGAACCCGTTCGCCGGCCGTTACGTCGAGGAACTGCAGAGCGCCATGGAGGATTTGAAGCCGCTCGGGCTGCTGCTCTCCGACAGGCTTATTGCCGCATTGGGCGGCGACATCAAACAGATCGACGGTTACGGCAAGGGCGCCATCGTCGGCATGGCGGGCGAGCTGGAGCATGGCGCGCTGTGGCATGTGCCGGGCGGCTATGCCATGCGCGAACGGCTCGGCGACGCCAAGGCGATCGTGCCCTCGGCGAAGAAGGTCGGCGGCTTCGGCGCGCGGCTCGATGTGCCGCTCGGCCACATCAACGCCGCCTATGTGCGCAGCCATTTCGATGCCATGGAAATCGGCATCAGCGATGGCCCCCGTCCCGACGAGATCCTGTTTTGCCTAGCCATGACCTGCGGCCCGCGCGTGCACGACCGCATGGGTGGGCTGGCGGCCAAGGACATTAAGGCATGGGATGGGCTGCGGTGAGCGCCGAGGACAATCTGCTCAAGCTGGTCGAGGCCGAGGAGCCTGACGAAAACGACTATCGCTTGCAGGAGCAGGTCGGCTTCATCCTGCGCAAGGCGCATCAGCGCCATGTCTCGATCTTCGCCGCACACATCGCCGATCTGACGCCGCCGCAATTTGCCGCTTTGGCCAAATTGCGCGACGTCGGCGAGACCTCGCAGAACCAGCTTGGCAGCCTGATCGCCATGGATGCGGCGACCGTGAAGGGCGTCATCGACCGGCTGAAAGCGCGTGGCTTTGTCGAACTTAGCAAACACGAAATCGACAAACGGCGCCTGCTGGTCAATCTGACCGCCGAGGGGCGCGACGCGATCGAGCAGCTGATTCCGCTTGCCCGTGAGATTACGCAGGAAACGCTGGCGCCGCTTTCCGCCAAGGAAGCGGCCATTTTCATGAAGCTGCTGGCCAAGCTGGCTTGAGCTGCTGCCTGCCGGCATTTGGTTGTTGTTCCTGCCGGGCGCTGAGCGCCCGGCAGGAAAGCCTCGTCTCAGAGGCCGTTGTCCTTCAGGATCTGGGCGGCATTTTCCTTGGTGATCTTCTGCGTCGGCAGGGTGATGGTCTTTTCCACCTTCTCCCCGTTCAGGAACTTGATCGCCTGCCGCAGCCCTTCGGCGCCCGGCGTCACATAAGTGAACGTCGCCGTCAGCTCGCCATTGGCGACGAGCTGCACGCCTTCATTGGGCAGGCCGTCGATGCCGATGAACTTGATGTCCTTCTCACGTCCGACGTCCTTGGCGGCAAGATAGGCGCCATAGGCCATCGGATCATTGTGGCCGTAGACGAGATCGATCTTCTCGTTGTTGCGCAGCGCCGTCGCCATGATGTTGTAGGCCTGGTCCTGCTTCCAGTCGCCCGACTGTTGGTCGAGCAGGTATTTTATGCCCGGCTCCTTGTCGGTGAATTCATGGAAACCGTCATGGCGGTCGTGTGCCGGCTGGGTGCCCATGCCGCCCCAGATCTCGACGACGTTGCCGGCGGCCTTGCCCTTGCCGCCAAGCAGCTCGACGGCATATTCACCGGCAGCCCGGCCGATCAGCTTGTTGTCGCCGCCGACGAACTGCGTGTAGTCGTTGGTTTCGACGTTGCGGTCGAGCACGAAGACTGGGATCTTGGCATCGATCGCCTGCTGCACGACACCGGTCAGGCCGGCGGATTCTTTCGGTGATACCAAGAGCGCATCGACCTCCTGACGGATAAGGTTTTCGACATCGGCGACCTGCTTCTCGGTCTTGTCCTCGCCGTCGGTGATGATCAGCTCGACTTCCGGATGCTTGGCCGCTTCGGCCAGGATGTCCTTGTTGAACTGGGCGCGCCAGGGTTCGATGGTCGTCACCTGCGAGAAGCCGATCTTCCACTTCTTGTCCTGCGCATGGGCGCCGCCGGCAAGCATGGCGGTCGTGGTCAGGAGTGCCGCTGTCAGCCCGGCGAGCTTCAACAATTCACGTCGTTTCATTTCTTGTTTCCTCCAATATTCAGAGACGCGGTCTCTTGCGACGGCCGCTTTGCCGCGGCCGTTTCCTTGTGCGCTTGCCCACCGGGCAGTCGCAGATAGAAAAGAAGATCACCGGCACTGCGCTCCTGTACGAGCACGGTACCGATGATGATCATCCCCTTCAGCACCAGCTGAAGATTCGAATTGATGTTGTGCAGCTGCAGGATGTTGGAGAGCAGCCCGAAGATCAGCACGCCGCAGAACGTCCCGGTGAGGCTGCCGCGTCCGCCCATCAGGCTGGTGCCGCCGATGACCACGGCGGCAATCGCGTCGAGCTCCAGCCCGGCGCCGGCGTCCGGCTTGCCTTGCCGGTACTGCGCGACATAGAGCACCGCCGCGATGCCGGCCAGCAGCCCTGACACGGCATAGGTGGCGATCTTCACGCGGCCTGCGGCGATGCCCGACAGCCGTGCCGCCTCCTCATTGCCGCCGATCGCATAGACATAGCGGCCGAACGGGGTGAAGCGCAGCACGGCGCCGTAGATCAGGATGGCGCCGAGGAAGAACAGGCCCGGCATCGGGATCACGCCGAATACCAGCGAGCGCAGCATTTCGAAATCGGCGGTGGCATTCGAGCCGGTGTAGACCGGCAGCACCGCATTGTTCTGGCCGGCCGTCAGCCGGGCGATGCCGAGCGCAGTGACCATCATCGCCAGCGTCACGATGAAGGGCTGCAGCCGCCCGGCGACGATGATGAAGCCGTTGAGCGCGCCGAACAGCAGGCCGACGCAAGGCGCCACCAGCAGCACGCCGAGCACGCCGAATTTTGAGCCCACCTGCGGCAGCAGGAACCACAGCACCAGACTGCACAGGATCACCCCGACAATGCCGGGTGTCACCAGCCCGCGAACGCTGTCCAACCTGATGTCGTGCGTGGCCTGCGCGCCGGCGCGGGATTTTTCGATGTTCAGCAGGATGAAACGAGTGACGAGGATGCCGAGGCAAAGGGCTGCCAGGGCAACTGTCGGCACCCCCAGCACCACCGCCGGCGTCACGCCGGGGACCGTCAGCAGCATGGCACAGACGACCGTGCAGATAGCCATCAGCGACCCGACGGAAAGGTCGATACCGCCGGTGATGATCACCGCAGTCATGCCAGTGGCAATCAGCCCGGTGGTCGACACCTGGCGCAGCACATCGAGCAGGTTGCCGTAGGACAGGAAGATGTTGTTGCCCTTGGAGCTGATCGGCGAGCCGAGCACGCCGATCAGGAAGATGGCGATCAGGCCCCAATAGAGCTTCGTCCGGGACAGGATATGCAAAATGCTCATGCGGCAGGCCTCGTCATCGTCCGTCGCGGCGCCGCAAGCCGCATGATGGCCTCCTCGCTGGCTTGCGCGCGGGACAGGATTCCCGTCTGGCGGCCGTCGGCCATGACCAGGATACGGTCGGAAAGATGCAGCAGCTCCGGCAATTCCGAGCTGATGACGGCGATCGCCAGCCCGTCTCGCGCCAGCTTGAAGATGAGATCGTAAATTTCCCGCTTGGCACCGACATCGATGCCGCGTGTCGGCTCGTCGAGCAGCAGCACCCGCGGCCTCGTCGCCAGCCATTTGCCGATGACGACCTTCTGCTGGTTGCCGCCGGACAGCGTGCCGGCCGGCTGCTCGACGGTCTCGCAGCGAATGCCGAGCGCCTTGACGGCGTCCCGTGCCAGCCCTTGCTCACCGGCCAGCGAGCGCACGCCGAACCGCGCCAGCGCGCCGACCAGCGGCAGCGCGACATTGTCGGTGATCGAGGCCTCGAGATGCAGGCCTTGCGTCTTGCGGTCTTCCGTGACCAGAGCGATGCCGAGCCGGCGCGCATCGCGCGGCGAACGGATTTCTACTGCCTCGCCATCGAGCCTGATCTCACCGCCGGCGCGTCCGCCGCTGGACCCGAAGATGGTTTCCAGGATTTCGGTACGGCCCGAGCCCAGCAGCCCGCCGATACCGAGGATTTCTCCTGCGGCAAGATCGAAGCTGACGCCGTCGAGCACGGTGCGCCAACCATGGCGATTGGGCTTCGACAGCGACAGCTCGCTTACGGACAGGACGGTGTTGCCACCGGGGATGCGGTGCTCCTGGGAGGAAGCAAGCAGGTTTCGCCCGACCATCGCCGAAATTATGGCGTCTTCGTCGAGCTTGTCCATCACCCGCGTCAGGACGTGGCGTCCATCGCGAAACACGGTGACGCGGCTGGCCAGATGCATGACCTCGTCGATGCGGTGCGAAATGTAGACGATCGCCACGCCGCTGTCGGCGAGCTGGCGGATGATGCGGAACAGCCGCTGGCATTCGGCTGGCGAAAGGGCGGAGGTCGGCTCGTCCATGATCAGGATGCGTGCCGACATCGACAGCGCCTTGGCGATCTCGACCAGTTGCTGTTCGCCGACGCGCAAGGCACCGACGCGTGCATCCGGGTCGAGCTCGATGCCGAGCCTTTCCAAGAGCGTTCCGGCGGCGCGGCTGCTCGTCTTGCGGTCGACGATCAGTCCGGCGATCAGCTTCTCGCGGCCGAGAAAAATGTTGTCGGCGACGCTGAGTTCGGGGACGAGGTTCAGCTCCTGGTGGATGATGGCGATGCCGGCGCGCTCGGCCTCGCGGACGCCGGTAAAGCGCACCGGGTGGCCATCGATACTGACCGTTCCGTTATAATCCGTGTAGACGCCGGACAGGATCTTCATCAGCGTCGACTTGCCGGCGCCGTTCTCGCCCATCAGCGCATGGACTTCGCCGCGCCGCAGCTCGAAGCCGACATCGACGAGTGCCGCGATACCGCCGAAGGATTTGGAGATGTGCTCGGCCCTCAGCACGATAGCCGAGCCGTCCGCCGTAGCGCCTTCCGCAGGGATGGAATTGCCGTGCTGCATGACAAGGACGGCCTCCCTCCGTCGTCACCTAACGCCTCAAACGCTAATCTAAACGTTTCGATCATGTCAAGCCAATATCTGGAGCGTAAGATTGTTCCATTTCAATTCTTGCGCAAAATCATAAGATTCCGTACGTATTGCTGCCGCGGAGTGGTGAAACGTTTCGAAAATGACAGCGTCAGGACGAAAAAAGCAGCGCAAATCCACTGCACCGACCATGCTTCATGTGGCCGAGGCGGCGCGTGTTTCCGTGGCCACCGTATCGGCGCTGATCAACGGCACCGCGACCGTCAGCCCCGAGCTCAGCCAGCGCATCGAACAGGCGATCCGCGACATCGGCTACAAGCGCAACGCCATTGCCCGCAGCCTGAAGATGGGCACCACACGCACCATCGGTCTTACCGTCCCCCATATCACCAATCCGTTCTTTACCGACGTGGTTTCGGTCATCCAGCAGGCTTTCGACAGGGCCGGCTACGCCGTCATGCTGTGCTGCACCGACGAGCACCTGAACACGCAGGACGACCAGATCAGGCTGCTGCTCGACCGCATGGTCGACGGACTGATCGTCGCGCGTGTCGGTGACGGCGCGATCCTCAAACGGATTGTCGACGACGCCAATGTGCCCGTCGTGCTGCTCGACCGTGTTTGCCAGGGTGTCGACACCGATGCCGTCGTTCTCGACAATCAGCGCGCGGTGTTCGACGCCATCACTTACCTGATCGATCTCGGCCATCGGCGCATCGGCTACATCTCCGGCTCGTTCGATATCTCGCCGATGCATGACCGCATGGCGGGATACCGCGAGGCCCTCCAGGCCGCCGGCCTGCCGGCCGAGGCCGAACTCGTCCGCTTCGGCAACTTCCATGAAGTAGACGGCTACAACGCCACCATGCAGCTGCTTTCGCTGCACGACCGGCCGAGCGCCATCTTTTCGGCCAACAACCCGATGGTGATCGGCACCATGAAGGCCATTCGCGATATCGGCCTGTCATGTCCGGAGGATATTTCGGTCGCCTGCTTCGACGACTTTCCGTGGTCGGATGTGTTCCGGCCGCAATTGACCACGGTCGCACAGCCGGTGCAGGCGATTGGCGAACAGGCGGCCAATCTGCTGCTCGACCGGCTCGCCGGAAACAGGGATGCGCCGCCGCGCAAGCTGACGCTCAAGGGACGCTTGATGATCCGCAATTCATGCCGTCCGCTAGGTGCGACTGCGCAGAGTGTCAGCGCGTAGCGCTTGGGCTCTGTTCAGAAACTTTGCAATGCCGGACGGACAGCGCTCCCTCTGTCCTGCCGACCCCGGGCCTTCGCAGCCACTACGGGCGTTCGTCTTTCGAAAACCGAGCAATTGAAGGACGCGGCGCCGATCGAGCCAAGTGGCCAACAATCAGCCAGCCGACAGTCAGGAAAATCTTGGCAATCGAAGCATGTCGGTTTAGGAATATGACGAGATGCGGCTGATCGCCCACACGGGCGCCGGCTTGAGTCATGCGCGTGAAATCGATCCTAATCGGGCTGGGACTTGCTGGGATGGTCGCATTCTCTGGCTGCACCACCGGCGGCGCATTAAAGACTTTCCCCTCGGCCTATGGCGGCCTCACCGACGCCGGTTTCCGCGTTCCGCCGGTTCCGATCTACAAGGTCGACCAAAAGTTCCATCGGCAGACAGTGCCTTATGCGACTGAAGAGGCGCCGGGCACCATCATTGTCGATACAGGAGCGAAGTTCCTCTACTACGTGTTGGGAGACGGTCAGGCGCTGCGCTACGGAATCGGCGTCGGCAAGGCGGGCTTCGAGTGGCATGGCACTGCTCACGTTGCGAGGAAGCGCGAATGGCCGGATTGGAGCGCGCCGTCTGCGATGATCGTGCGCGAGCAGAAGCGAGGCCGCATCATACCGGCCCATATGGAGGGCGGACTCATGAACCCGCTCGGGGCGCGGGCGCTCTATCTCTTTAACGAGGAAGGTGACACTGGATATCGCCTGCACGGTAGCCCTGAATGGTGGTCCATCGGCAAAGCTGTGTCGGCGGGCTGCATTCGCCTCATGAACCAGGACATCATCGATCTCTATGACCGCGCCACAATCGGCACCAAGGTGATCGTCATTTAGTGGACGCCGCGTTTCCCGCTAACGGACGAGCATGACGGATCGAAAACCTCCGCGTAAAACGCGCGAAATGTTCGCTATGTCTTCGCACACCTGTTCGCAATGTTCCCTGCCTAAGGCGGGCCTTGCCCGCAACAGTGGCAAGTGGCGAACCAACTCTCAGGCAGCTTCAGACAGCGATTTGTGAGCGTCGGCCAGGATCTCGAACGAGCGCACCCGCGCCGCATGGTTGAAAATCTGCGCTGTGACCATCAGCTCGTCGGCCCCCGTGCGGCGCACAAACGCCTCGATGCCTTGCCTGACCGTTTCCGGGGAGCCGACGACGGCGCAGGAAAGCGCTTGGCCGAGCATGGTCTTGGCTATTGGATCGAGGTCGCGCTCGTGTCCTTCGACCGGCGGCGGCAATCGGCCGGGCCGGCCGGTGCGCAGATTGACGAAGGCCTGCTGCAGCGAGGTGAACAACAGCCGCGCCTCGGCATCGGAAGGAGCGGCGAAGACGTTGAGGCCGAGCATCACATAAGGCTTGTCGAGCTGCTCCGAAGGCTGGAAACGCGAGCGGTAGATCTCCAGAGCATGGTCGAGCTCGGCCGGCGCAAAATGCGAAGCGAAGGCGTAGGGCAGGCCGAGCATGGCGGCAAGCTGCGCGCCGTAGAGGCTGGAACCGAGAATCCAGACCGGCACCTTTTCGCCTTCGCCGGGCACCGCGCGGATGCGTTGGCCGTCTTCGGCCGGCTGCAAGTAACCCATCAGCTCGACGACGTCCTGCGGGAAATTGTCGGCGCCAGCGTCGAGGTTACGGCGCAGCGCCCGTGCCGTGGCCATGTCGGTGCCGGGCGCCCGGCCGAGGCCGAGATCGATGCGGCCAGGATGCAGAGCGTTAAGCGTACCGAACTGCTCGGCGATGACCAGCGGCGAATGATTGGGCAGCATGATGCCGCCGGCGCCGACGCGTATCGTATTGGTGCCGCCGGCCACATGGGCAATGACCACCGAGGTGGCGGCGCTGGCGATGCCCGGCATATTGTGGTGCTCTGCCAGCCAATAGCGCCGGTAACCCAGCCGCTCGGCATGACGGGCGAGATCGAGCGAATTGGCGAGTGACTGTGAAGCGTTGCTGCCTTCGACGATCGGCGACAGGTCGAGAACGGAAAGAACGGTCATCGGCGCGGGTTTCCTGTGGGCCGAAGGGATGTAGGAAGCCGTTGCCGAGGCGGCAAATTCAAAATGTTGATGGAGCGCTGAGGGCGGACGTGCGACCGATGCAAGGTCGTGATCTGCCCCATCGGGGGGACGCTTTTGACCCTTTAAGCCGCTACTTTTTCACCTCGGGAATCTCTTCGTCCTCGATCGCTGCCGTGTGTTGCGCCGCCAGGAAATTGCCGACATGGCTGAGACCGTCGAAATGATCGCAGAACACCTTGATGACGACCAGCAGCGGCACCGCCAGCAGCGCGCCGACAAAACCCCACAGCCACGACCAGAAGGCGATGGCGATGAGGATCGCCACTGCGTTGATTTCGAGACGGCGGCCGACCACCGTCGGCGTCACGAACTGGCCTTCGACGACATCGCACATAAGGACGAAGGCCGGCGCCAGCAGCGCATAGGACATCGTGTCGAAGCTTATCAGCGCGATGATCGTAACCAGCGTGATGGTGGTCAGCGCCCCGATATAGGGCAGGAAATTGAGCAGAGCCGCTGCCGCGCCCCAGACCTGCGCGTTGGGCACGCCGAGCGCCCACAGGCCGAGCCCGATGACCACGCCGAGACATGTATTGATGACCGTGACAGTAAGCAGATAATGCGAGATTTCACGTTCTACGTCGTAGACGACGCGCAGCGCCCGCTTCTTTTCGCTGAGACTGGGGAAGGACTGGACGATCTTTTCATAGAACATCGTGCCCGAGGCGAGCAGGAACAGCGACAGGACGAAGACGATGGTAACGCTGGCGCCGGCCGACAGCACATTGCCGGCGGCCTGCGAGAGAATACCGGATGGCGCCGTCGCCACCCTCTGAACGCCCGGCTCCTGGGATGTCTGTGTCAGGCCCTCGATCTGGCGCGAAATCTCCACGATCCGTTCGAACGGACGGCGCAGTTGTGCCAGACGTTCGGTAAGCTGCTGGCCGATCGTCGAGGTGTTGTTGATGAGGTCGATGACCGGGCCGCTGAGCAGATATCCCGCGACGGCGACGAGGCAGAACGAAAGCAGCACCAACAGTGTCGCTGAAATGACATCGGGCATGCCATGCTTGCGCAGGAAGCGAACGATCGGCGTCAGCGTCAGCGCCAGCAGGAAAGCCAGAATGACCGGCATGAAGAAGGCGCGGGCGAAGTAAAGCGCGTAGATCGCCATGAGGATGAAGATGCCGACGAGCAGCGAACGCATCAGATGCGCATCCGCCCGCGCCTCGACGCGCGGATCCGGGCTTTCGGCAGCGCTTGCGCCCGAAGCGTCGGGTTCGGCTTTCATTCTGACCCTCGGCGGCACACCGCGATTGGTGCAGACCGTTGGCGAAAACGCCTCTGTCGCTTCAAGGTTCCGTTAGCCGGCGTCACCGGCAAGGCCGCCTCGCGGCCTTGGCAATGAATCAGGTGACTGGGAATCAGGCAACCGGCGCCGCCACGGCGGGAACGGCCTTCGCAGTTTCCCGGCGCACGATCGGCGCCACTTTAGTGCCGTAGAGTTCGATGGCCTTCATCACCTTGGCGTGCGGCATGGTGCCGATCGCCATTTGCAGCAGGAAGCGGTCGTTGCCGAATATCCTGTGCTGGGCAATGATCTTCTCGGCCACCTGTTCTGGATTGCCGACGAACAGCGCGCCGTTTGGGCCGCGCGATTGGTCGAAATGCGCCCGCGATGTCGGCCCCCAGCCGCGCTCGCGGCCGATGCGGTTCATCACCTCGGCCTGCGGCCCGTAAAAATCGTCGGCTGCCTGGTCCGTGGTGTCGGCAATGAAGCCGTGCACGTTGAGACTGGTGGCAAGGCTTGCCGGATCGTTGCCGGCGCGCCTGGCTGCATCCCTGTAGATGTCGAACAGCGGTGCGAACCGCGCCGGCTCGCCACCGATGATCGCCAGTGCCAGCGGCAACCCGAGCACACCCGCGCGGGCGACGGATTGCGGTGTTCCACCGACGGCGATCCAGATCGGCAATTTGTCCTGCAAGGGCCGCGGATAGACGCCGCGGTTGTGGATCGGCGCGCGCAGACTGCCCGACCAGGTCACCTTGACATGATCGCGGATGGCGAGCAGCAGGTCGAGCTTCTCGGCGAAGAGCTCGTCATAATCTTCGAGATTGTAGCCGAACAGCGGAAAGGACTCGATGAACGAGCCGCGCCCGGCCATGATCTCGGCACGGCCGCCGGACAGAAGATCGAGGGTGGCAAACTGCTGGAAGACGCGCACCGGATCGTCGGAGGACAGCACGGTGACAGCGCTGGTCAGCCTTATGCGCTTGGTCCGTTCGGCCGCCGCCGCTAGCGCCACCACCGGAGCCGAGGCAGCATAGTCGGGACGGTGGTGCTCGCCGAGACCAAAGACGTCCAGCCCGACCTGGTCGGCGAGCTCGATCTCCTCGATCAGGTTGCGCAACCGCTCATGCGCACCGATCGCACCGGGACCTGGTTCCGGGCTGACGTCGGCGAAGGTGTAGAGACCGAGTTCCATAGTGTGTCATCTCAGCGTTTTGTCTTGGCGCTACACGTAGCGATCAGTCCGCCGCCCCGCCAGATGCCTGGATGGTGAACAGTGCGGGTGCCTTTCAGCCGAATTCAATCGAAATGGCGTCTCCCGGCTGCAACAGATCAGAATTTCATGGCTGGCATACCGTTTTGGCGCTTGAACTCTCGGTTTTCGCGCGTATGTAAGCCTCGCAAATTGACTTCAGGGAAGTGGACTTGGCTATCTATAGGGAAAAAGACGTTTTCGAGCGGCGCAATGCCGCAAACGAGGCAAAGAAGGCGCTTCTGGAGCGCTTCAAGGCAAAGCCGGCGGCAGATGATCCAGCGGTGCTGGCACGACAGGCCGAGCGCAAGGCGATCCTCGAGGCCCGCGCGATACGCGAGGCCGAAAAGGCCAGGCTGAAGCAGGAAAAGCTGGCGCGCGAAGCGGCCGAAAAGGCCGAGCGCGAGGCAGCTGCCGAAGCGGCACGCATTGCCGCGGAAGAAGCCGCACAGGCCGAAGCGAAGATCCGGGAAGCTGAAGAGAACGAGCGCATCGCCCGTTTTCTTGCCGACGAGGCCGAACGCAAGGCCAAGCGTGATGCGCGCTATGCGGCGCGCAAGCAGCGCACCGGCAGGACGCCGCCCGGCTTCTCCGCGCGATAGCGCTTTCCGGCGCCGATCAGCCGAATTCAAGAATCAGGGCCGCCTTGCAGCGGCCCCGAACGCGTTCGTCTGTCAGAATCGACTAAGCAGCGAGCTTCAGTCCCATGATGCCGCAGACGATTAGCGCGATGCGGGCTAGTCTGATCGCGGTCGCCGGCTCGCCGAGCAGCCATATCCCGAGCAGCGCCGTGCCGACGGTGCCGATGCCGGTCCACACCGCATATGCGGTGCCGACCGGCAGTGCCTTCAGCGCCAGGCCGAGCAAGATCAGGCTGACCATCATCGAGGCTACCGTCAGGACGGTCGGCAGCGGCTTCGAGAATCCGTCGGTGTATTTGAGGCCGATCGCCCAGCCGATCTCGAACAGGCCGGCGAGGAACAGGAAAATCCACGACATCGGAACGCTCCGTTTCGATGGCTTCCGGCCGATTGCTTGAACGCGCAAAAACTGTCTTCGCCGCATCCACAGGGGATGCGCGTGAGCTTAATGAACAATCATACCGGCCGCGTTTGCGGCCGGTCGAAATAAGCCGAAACGGTAGCTGCGGCCCTACTTGTCCTTCAGCTTCATCGCCTTCACCGGCGGTGCCTTCAGGGCCGGCGCCGGAGCGGGTTTCTTCGCGTCCTTCTTCGGCTTGCGGGCTTCCTTGCCTGCCTTCATCGCACCCTTAGCCATGATTCGTTCCTCCAGTTGATGTCTGGCGAAGTGAAACAAGAGAAAACGCTCGACTGCAAGAGGCCGCTGCCGTGCAGTCGCCCTGGCCGATGGCTGTCAACCGGTTTCTAATTCCCTCGTAAACCGCAGCGGTCCGTGCCATGGTCTTCTTCGCACTGCAGCATCAGCCCTTGCGTTTCGCCGGCTGATGATCGGGCAGGCCGGTCAGGACGACAATGCGGATCCACATCGGTTGCCAGATGAGCTTCGACTTCCCGCAGGAAACACCGCTGATCGCGATGCTAAACGTCCATTATTCGCGCGCATCCGATCTTGAGCGGCCGGACTTCCTGACGTCGAACCCGCCGGTGCCGATCGAAAGCTACCGCGACAGTTTCGGCAATTGGTGCAGCCGTTTCGTTGCGCCGGCCGGGCGCTTTGCGTTCGGCACGGACGCGGTGATCCGCGACCCCGGCTCCTTCGAGACGCGCGAGCTGACGGCGTGGCAGCACGAGGTGCGCGATCTGCCGTCGGAGACGCTGCTGTTCCTGCTGCCCAGCCGTTATTGCGAGAGCGACGTGCTGTCGAACGAAGCGTGGCGGCTGTTCGGCAGCACCCCGCTCGGCATTCCGCGCGTCCAGGCGGTCTGCGACTTCGTCCATAACCACATCGTCTTCAACTATTTCAATGCACGGCCGACGCGCACCGCCGCCGAGGCCTATCGCGAGCAGAGTGGTGTATGCCGCGACTTTGCTCACCTCGCTGTTGCCTTCTGCCGCGCCCTGAACATTCCAACCCGCTACTGCACCGGCTATATCAGTGATATCGGCCTGCCAAAGCCGTGGTCGGACATGGATTTCGCCGCTTGGATGGAGGTCTATCTCGGCGGCCGCTGGCACGCGTTCGACCCGCGCAACAACGCGCCGCGCATCGGCCGCATCCTGATTGCCTCCGGACGCGATGCCGCCGATGTGCCGCTGACCCACATTTTTGGGCCGGGCGCGCTGGCTGGCTTCAAGGTCTGGACGGACGAGGTCGTCGAATAGCCCCGCGCCGCCCTTTTGAACAACTGACCTTGTGAACAACTGGGCACTTCGGGCGTTGTGAGAGCTGTGGAGCGTGGGCGGGCGCTCCGCCAATCTCGGTGCATCAACCAAGGCAGCACACCATGGCGGCGCATGGCGGGTCGAAAAAAGTGATCTATGCGGCGCTCGCCGGAAATCTTGCGATCGCACTGACCAAATTTGCCGCTGCCTTGTTCACGGGCAGCTCGGCAATGCTCTCGGAAGGCGTCCACTCGCTCGTCGATACCGGCAATGGCAGCCTGCTGCTTTACGGCATGCACCGTGCCGCCCGGCCGGCCGACCGCACGCATCCGCTCGGCCATGGCCGCGAGCTGTACTTCTGGAGCTTCATCGTTGCGCTCCTCGTCTTTGCACTGGGCGCCGGCATATCGTTCTACGAAGGCGTGACGCACATCATGGCGCCGGAGCCGATCGCCAACGCCAAGGTGAACTACGCTGTCCTTGGCCTTTCCTTCCTCTTCGAAGGCACCTCTTGGCTGGTGGCGCTGAAGGAATTCCGCCACCAAAAAGGCAGCCACGGCTGGCTTGAGGCGGTGCAGCTCAGCAAGGATCCGAGTGTCTACACCGTACTCTTCGAGGACAGCGCGGCACTTCTCGGCCTCGTTGTCGCCTTCGCCGGGATATCGGCGGCGGAACTGCTGGACATGCCGAAGCTCGACGGCGCCGCGTCGATTGGCATCGCGCTGATCCTGGGCGGGACCGCGATCTTCCTGGCGCGCGAAAGCAAGAGCCTGCTGCTCGGCGAGCCGGCCTCGCCCGAGGTGCAAACAGAGGTGCTGGCCATCATCCAGCAGGACCCGGCGGTGCAACGGGCAAATGGCGTGCTGACGCTGCATATGGGTCCGCAGGAGATCGTCGCCGCTTTGAGCATCGAGTTCGAGGATCATTTGTCGGCGCCGGAGATAGAGACCTGTGTCGAGCGCCTCGAGACGCGGCTGAAGGCGGAGATGCCGGAGGTGACGCGGCTCTTCGTCAAGCCGCAGACCACCGGCACCTGGGAACGCCGGAGCAAGGCCTTGGCGGGGGCATCCGGACAAGAACCGGCCTAAGGAAAATGGCTTGAGGAAATCGATGCGCCATCGGGCAGTCCCGGCTATGATCGCAGGCAAAAGCTCCAGGAGGAACGAAGATGAAAATCGACGGCGCGTGTCATTGTGGCGCTATCACTTACGAGGCCGAAGTCGATCCGGAAAAGACCACCATTTGTCACTGCATCGATTGTCAGAAGCTAACCGGAACGGCCTTTCGCGTCACCGTGCCGGCGTCCGAGGACAATTACAGGATCACCAAGGGCACGCCGAAGATCTATATCAAGACCGGTTCGAGCGGCGCCAAGCGCGCCCAGGCATTTTGCGGTGAGTGCAGCTCGCATCTCTACGCCACGTCGGCGGGCGAGGGACCGAAGGTTTACGGTATCAGGGTCGGCACGGCACGGCAGCGCGAGCAACTGGTGCCGAGAAAGCAGATCTGGCACCGCTCGGCGCTGCATTGGCTGCCGGAATTCGAAGGCACAACCATCATCGAGGAGCAGTAGCGCCAGACCCGGGCGAAGCCTCCGGTTCCGGCGTAGCTCTCAATCGTCGCCTTCGACGACCCTTAGCCTCAACTGCCCGGTTTTCGAATCGGCGACGCGCGGGCTGCTTTCCGCTTTTGCTCCGCTGCCATTCGAACCAGCGGTGTCCTCCGCCGGCTGCACGCCAAACTCCAGCGCCTCGATCTTTTGTCCGCGCCTGGTCACCTTCGATGTCGAGACCAGAATGTCCTCGATATCTTTGGCCGATTGACCGAAATGCGTCTGCAATTTGCGCACCCGCTCGTCGAGCCGGGAAACATCTTCCATCAGCCGGATGACCTCGCCCTGGATCAGGTGCGCCTGCTCACGCATGCGGGCATCCTTGAGGATCGCCTGGATGACCTGGATCGACAGCATCAAAAGCGATGGCGAGACGATGACGATCCGCGATCGATGCGCCTTTTGGACAACGGCCTCGAAATTCTCATGGATTTCGGCGAACACCGATTCCGAGGGCACGAACATGAAGGCGGTGTCCTGCGTCTCGCCCTGGATCAGGTATTTTTCGGAAATATCGCGGACATGCACCTCGATGTCGCGGCGGAAAGCCTGTGCGGCGGTCTTCTGCAGGTCGGCGCCTTCGGCGGCCCGGATGGCATTCCACGCCTCGAGCGGAAACTTTGCGTCGATGGCAAGCGACGGTGCGCCGTTCGGCATCTTCACCAGGCAGTCGGGCCGGCTGCCATTCGACAAGGTCGCCTGGAATTCATAGGCGCCGTGCGGCAATCCGTCGGCGACGATGGCTTCCATACGCGACTGGCCGAAGGCGCCGCGCGTCTGCTTGTTGGAAAGTATCGCCTGCAATTGCACGACCTGGCCGGCCAGCGACTGAATATTGCCTTGCGCGATATCGATGATCGCCAGCCGTTCCTGCAGCTTGGCGAGGCTCTCATGCGTCGATCTCGTCTGCTCGGTCATGGTCTGGCCCAGGCGGCCGGTCATGGCATCGAGACGCTGGCCGATCGACTGTGTCAGTTCCGCCTGGCGCGCCCCGAACACTTCGGCGATGGCGCCCATGCGGCCCTGCATTTCCGCCTGGCTTGCCAAGATGCCGGCCATTCGCACCTCGGCGTCGCGGGCGTGGTCGGCGGCTTCGGCGGCCGCCACTGCACGCGCCTTGGCCGATCGCCAGAGCGCAACGACGAGCGCCACGAACAGTCCAAGGAACAGCATTGCGCCGAAACCCAGGGCATGGCCGAGCGTGAGCGTGGTGGCGCCGAGGCGGGCGACAGGTTCGGACAGGATGGTGGCCAGTTCGTTCATGCCGACAGCATAGATGATTCGGAACGTCGGCACAGATCAAAACGTGAACGGCCCGGAGGCGCCCCGGTTGACGCTTTTCCTGCGAGGTCTTAGGTGAGACGCCATGTCGATCAAGCCGCTTATCATCCTTCCCGATCCCGTCCTGCGTCAGGTTTCAAAACCGGTCGAGCGTGTCGACGGGGATTTGCGCAAACTGGCCGGCGACATGCTGGACACCATGTATGACGCGCCCGGCATCGGCCTCGCAGCGATCCAGGTCGGCGAACCCTTGCGCATGCTGGTGATCGACCTGGCCAAAGAGGACGAGACGCCGGCACCGCACGTCTTCATCAATCCCGAAATCCTTGAAAGCTCCGACCAGCGTTCGGTCTACGAGGAAGGCTGTCTGTCGATCCCGGACTACTATGCCGAGGTCGAGCGCCCCGCGGCGGTGCGGGTGAAATATCTCGATCGCGACGGCAAGCTGCAGGAGATCGAGGCCGAGGGCCTGATGGCGACCTGCCTGCAGCATGAAATCGACCACCTCAACGGCGTGCTGTTCATCGATTACATCTCCAAGCTGAAGCGCGACATGGTGGTCAAGAAATTCAAGAAGCTCGCCAGGGACAAGGCGCCGGGCAAGATGGTGGGGTAGGCGTCGACGAATGCCCCTGCGTGTCATCTTCATGGGTACGCCTGAATTCTCCGTGCCGACGCTGCGGGCGATTGCCGGGGCCGGGCACGGGTTGACGGCCGTCTACACGCAGCCGCCGCGCGCCGGCGGCCGGCGCGGGCTCGAACTGACGCCGTCGCCGGTGCAGCGCGAGGCGGAGCGGCTTGGCATCGAGGTGCGGTCGCCGGTGTCGCTGAAGGGCGAGGCGGAGCAGGAGGCGTTCCGCGCCTTGGGTGCCGACGTCGCCGTGGTCGTCGCCTACGGGCTGCTTCTGCCTAAACCCATTCTCGAGGCGCCGCGGCTCGGTTGCCTCAACGGTCACGCATCGCTATTGCCGCGCTGGCGCGGCGCTGCCCCTGTCCAGCGCGCCATCATGGCCGGCGATACCGAAACGGGCATTATGGTGATGCGGATGGAGGAAGGCCTCGACACCGGGCCGGTGGCAATGGTTGAAAAATGTCCCATTGGACCCGACATGACGGCCGGCGATCTGCACGACCGGCTGATGGTCTTGGGTGCTTCGCTGATCGTGCAAGCGCTCGAACGGCTGGAGCGGAATACGCTGACATTTACCACACAGGCGGAGGTGGGGGTGACCTATGCCAAGAAAATCGATAAATCGGAGTCTCGCATAGACTGGCTGCGACCTGCCGGCGACGTGCACAACCAGATTCGCGGCCTGTCGCCCTTTCCCGGTGGATGGTGTGAGGCCGAAATCGGCGGCCGCGTGGAACGGCTGAAACTGCTTCGCTCGACGCTCTCGCAAGGCGCCGGCGAACCGGGAGGAATTCTCGATGACCGGCTGACGGTCGCCTGCGGGTCAGGCGCGATCAGGCTGGTCGAAGTTCAACGTGCGGGCGGAAGGCCCATTGCCGCGCAGGAGTTTCTGCGCGGGGCCAAGCTCGAAAAAGGAATGAAATTGTCATGAGCATGATGTCCATACGCGCGGCGACGCCGCGGGACCGTGAGGCGATCCGCCTTGTCGAAGAACACGCGTTCGGCCAGCAGGCGGAGGCCGGATTGGTCGACGCGCTGGTCACCGGCGGTGATGCCGTCGTCGAACTGGTGGCGGACGAAGACGGGCAAGTGGTCGGCCATATTCTGTTTTCACGGCTTTTCGTGCAGAATGGCGGCAAGAGCTTCCCGGCGGTGGCTTTGGCTCCTTTGGCGGTCGAGCCGTCGTTCCACGGCACCGGCATCGGCGGTGCCCTGGTCCGCGAGGCGCATATCCGCCTGAAGGCTGCTGGCGAGACGCTCGCCGTGGTGCTCGGCGATCCGGCCTATTATGGGCGTTTCGGCTACAGTCGTGCCCGTGCCGCGAAATTCGACAGCGACTATCAGGGCGAAGCCCTGCAGGCGCTTGCCTGGGGCGAGGCGCCGGAGACCGGCAGGCTGGTCTACGCCTCGGCCTTCGGCTCAGCCCTCGCCGCCTGATTTCGCCTCGATCCGGGAATGCCGCGTTTTCGCCTCGACATCGAATATGACGGCAGTCTCTTCGCCGGCTGGCAGCGCCAGGCCAACCAGCCATCGGTGCAGCAGGCGATCGAGCAGGCGATCGAGAAGTTCTGTGGTCAGCAGGTTTCGCTGCGCGCCGCCGGCCGCACCGATGCCGGCGTCCATGCGACCGCTCAGGTGGCGCATGTCGATCTGATCAAGGCATGGCCCGGCGACAAGGTGCGCGACGCCGTCAACGCGCATCTGCAGGCGGCCAAGGTGCGCATCGCCATCCTGAAGGCCGCCGTCGTGCCGGATGGCTTCGATGCGCGTTTCTCGGCAATCGGCCGCCACTACGTCTACCGCATCGTCAATCGCCGCGCGCCGGCGGCGCTCGACAAGGGCAAGATCTGGTGGGTACCGAAGCAGCTCGATGCCGGTGCCATGCACGAAGCGGCAAAGGTGCTGCTTGGCCGGCATGATTTCACCACCTTCCGCTCGACCCAGTGCCAAGCCACCAGCCCCGTCCGCACGCTCGACCGGCTGGATGTCAGCCGCACCGGCGATTTCATCGAAGTCCGCGCTTCGGCGCGGTCATTCCTTCACAACCAGGTCCGCTCGATGGTCGGCTCGCTCAAACGTGTCGGCGAAGGCGGCTGGACTGTTGCCGACCTCAAGGCGGCGCTTGAGGCGCGCGACCGTGCGGCCTGCGGTCAGGTGGCGCCGCCCGACGGGCTGTTTCTCGTCGGCGTCAATTATCCGACGCCTGGCTGATCCGGAACGCTGATCCCGAGCAGCGCCTGCAGTCCGAACAGGACGATCAGCGACGCCACGAACATGCCGGCAAAAACGGCGCTGCCGGTGGCCGCTCCCCTGCCGATCGCAACGTTGGTCATCCGCCAGGTCAAGACCATCGACAGCGCGAACAACAGCAGCGACACGAGTCCGGAGACTTCGTTGGCCGACGTCAGGAAAAGCCGGATCAACGCCGATGGCAGCATCATCCAGGCGATGATCGCCGAGGCCCAATTGCTGGCCACGACATAATGGACGAAACGGCCGCCGACGCCGACCCGCGGCGCCACCAGGGCGAGGCCTATGAGCGGCAGCACCCAGGCGCCGATATCGACGGTGGCCAGGCGGATCAACATGCTGAAACGGCCGACGAATGCGTTGGGATCGCCGATCTCGTTGGCAATACCGACCCAGCCGACGATCAGTGCCGGCGCCGCGACGACGATGGCAAAAAAGGAGTTCCAGAAACCGTCCGCCGAAAGGTCGAGCAGGCGAAATCCGTCGGCCTTGCCGAGCATCAGCCGCCAGGCACCGGCAAGCGAAGCGTAGGTTTCATCCGCTGAAAGCATCACTAGGATATGTCCTGCGCAAACCAGTCTTCAACGAAGCGCAGATAAATCTGCGTCAGCGTCTCGAGGTCGGCAATCGCCACGCGTTCGTCGACCATGTGCATGGTCTTGCCGACCAGTCCGAATTCGACCACCGGACAATAATCCTTGATGAAGCGGGCATCGGAGGTGCCGCCGGAGGTGGAGAGCGCCGGCTTCCTGCCGGTCACCGCCTTGATCGAGCCGCCAAGCGTCTCGATCAACCTGTCGTCGCGTGTCAGGAAAACATGGCTCGGCCCGTCGCGCCAGACGATCTCGTAGTCGACCGGCGTCTTCTTGCCGGCGCGGTATTTCTTGCGTTTCGCCGCCCGGTCGAGGCGGTTGTGGATCTCGGCCTGGATCGTCTCGGCGGTCCATGTGTCGTTGAAGCGAATATTGAAGGTAGCCGCTGCCTTCGCCGGGATGACGTTGGTGGCAGGGTTGCCAACATCGATGGAGGTGACCTCAAGATTGGTCGGCTGGAAATCCGTTGTTCCGTTGTCGAAGACGGGGTCAAGCAAGGCGTCGACCAGCGTCACCAGGCCGCGCACGGGATTGTCGGCTAGCTGCGGATAGGCGGCGTGTCCCTGCCGGCCGTTGACGATGACCGTGCCGGAGAGCGAGCCGCGCCGGCCGATCTTGATCATATCGCCGAGCGCGTCGGGATTGGTCGGCTCGCCGACGATCGCAGCATGCCATTTCTCACCCTTGGCAGCCGCCCATTCGAGCAGTTTCGTCGTGCCGTTGATCGCCGGCCCTTCCTCGTCGCCGGTTATCAGCAGCGAGACCGACCCCTTCGGGCCGCCCTTCTGCGCGATGTGTCGCGCTACCGCCGCGACGAAACAAGCAATGCCGCCCTTCATGTCGACGGCGCCGCGGCCGAACATCTCGCCATTGGCGATGTCGGCGGCAAAGGGCGGGTGCGTCCAGGCTGTTTCATCGCCCACCGGCACCACATCGGCATGGCCGGCAAACATCAGATGCGGGCCGTTGCCGGAACGCCGCGCGTAAAGGTTCTCTATGTCAGGTGTGCCGGATTCGGAAAACACCGGGCGCTCGACGGCAAAGCCGAGCGGCTTCAACATTTCTTCCAGCGCGCTCAGCGCACCGCCTTCGGCGGGCGTCACGGAAGCGCAGCGGATGAGAGCAGCCAGATTTCTGGTCGGATCGGTAGGCAGCGTCATGGGCAAAAGCGATAGTCGAAAGCGCAAGGCCTGTCACGGCCAGACATAAGGGCCAGCCATGCCGCCGACATTATGGTTTTCATGCCGTATAGTTGCGGCAAGGCCTCTCGACCAGGACAGGGCCATCGCATGATCACGCATGGCAAGACGATCGTAATCGCCGGTGCCGGCAGTATCGGATGCTACGCCGGCGGCTGCCTGATACTTGCCGGGCGAAAGGTGGTTCTGCTGGCGCGGCCTCGCATCGAGAAAGCGCTGCAAAAAGGTGGATTGCGCATCACCGACCGTGATGGCCGCGACCGATCCGTCAAGCCGGAGGCATTGTCGGTCACCGCCGATCCGGCCGCGGCATTCCCCGGTGCCGATGTCATCCTGCTAACGGTCAAGAGCGGCGCGACGCAGGACATGGCCGGGCTTATTGCGGCCCATGCCCGACCGGATGCGGTGGTACTCAGTCTGCAGAACGGCGTCGACAATGCCGATAAGTTGCGAGCCCATCTCGCCGCCCGGCGGGTGCTCGCGGGCATGGTGCCGTTCAACGTGGTCCAATCGGCGGAGGGCGAATTGCCGCTTCGTCTGCACCGCGCCAGCGGCGGCAAGGTGATGATCGAACAGGGTCCGACAGGCCTTGACGAACTGCTTGACGTTGAGGGCTTTGCCGTCGCCACGCATGGTGACATCGAAGCGATGCTATGGGGCAAGCTGCTGCTCAACCTCAACAACGCGCTGGTGGCGCTTTCCGGCCTGCCGCTGGCGGCAGAGCTTGCCGATCGCCGCTGGCGGCTGATCCTGGCCGGCCAGATCGACGAAGCATTGGCGGCAATGATGGCGACGGGCATCGAACCCGCTCGCATCGCCGGCCTGCGTCCCGCGCTGCTGCCGAAAGTGCTTCGCCTGCCCGACTGGCTGTTCAAGTTCTTGGCGCGGCGGATGCTTGCCATCGACCCTGCCGCGCGTTCGTCGATGTGGGATGACCTTCAGCGCCGCCGGCCGACGGGGATCGGCGAACTGCAAGGCGCGGTCCTGCGTTTGGCCGAAAAGGCCGGCACGCCGGCGCCGTTGCTGAAGCATGTCACTGCACTGGTGCGCGCGGCCGAGCAGAAGAGGCGCGGATCGCCCTGCCAGACGCCGGAAGCCGTTGTCGCGACCGTCAGATCATAGCCCGCACAGGCGCCCAGTAACGGCCCTTGCCGGTGCGCTTGGCCTCGTAGAGCGCATGGTCGGAACAGGTGAGCAGGATTTCCGGATCGCCGCCGTCGGCGGGTGCGAAGGCGCTGCCGACGCTCAAGCCGACATGGATGGCGGAACCGACCCCGAGGTCGAAAGGCACCGAGACCTTTTCGATGGCCCGTTTTGCCAGGTGGGTGGCCTCGATCTCCGAGGTTGCGGGCAAAAGGATGACAAATTCATCGCCGCCAATGCGGAAGACCACGTCCCCCGGACGGAAGCCGCGCTTCAATCGTTCGGCCACCTTGCGCAGCAGCACGTCGCCGACGGCGTGGCCAAAACGGTCGTTGACCTGTTTGAAACCGTCGAGATCCATGCTGAGCACTGCAAACGGCTTGCCGCCATTGGCGGCCGGCGCCGCAAGGTCGCGGCACATGTCGCGCAATTTCTCCTGCAGGAAGATGCGGTTTGGCAGGCCGGTCAGCGCGTCCTTGATGGCCAGGTCGCGATTGTCCAGTTCGGCGCGGATCATGCGGGCATTGATTGCGTGGTTCTGAAGCAGCACGATGATGACGCCGGCCACATATAACGGCGTTTGAATTCCGACGATCGGCATTCCGGGCGCCGCAGAAAACAATGCACCGACCACGTAAGGCAGACTTACGACCAACATGACGAATATGGCGAAGCGCGGGGTCGCCGCATTGCGTGACGACACTACGCCGACGACGCCTGCGACATTCAAGGCGGCAAGTACGGAAAGCGCCATATTCCCGCTGGCAACACAGCCATAGCAGCCGAGGCCGAAAACAACCGACCAGACGCCGCTGGCTGCCATCAGGCCCGCCAGCGGCCCTTTCGAGCCGCGCCTGCGGGCCTGCTCGCATTCCCGCATCAGCAGAACGCGGACGGTGAAAAGCATCAGGTCGGCGGCAATCCAGGCGTAGGGCCACCAATCCCCGGTGGCAAGAGCGGCGCTGACCGCAACCAACAGAACGCTGATGGTGCCGAACAGGACTGCGAATTTGCGGTCGAAGGTGGTGTCGAGAAGCCGGGCGCGGACAGCTTCCGGTTCCAATTTCATCGGCGAAGAGAACCAGGCAAACAGGCGAGCGGCGGCGCTCCACGTTTTGCGCGGCTCCTTGGTGGTCAGGGACAGGTCGCTTGCCAGTCGAGCGCTCCGTGCCCGTCGACACAGTCTTTGCCGGCATGCTGGGCCAGGGTGATTAACATTCGCTTAGAGCATCCGGCGCAAAACCGGGCTTTCGGAACTCCCCGCTCTGCCGCTCTGGAGTATCCGTGTTGGTCAAGGGAGAGATGGTGTCCAGGTCCGATTGTCGCTGAGTAGTGCGTTTGCGAGGATGATGAGCTTTCGCATGATGGCTGTGATGGCGAGTTTTGAGGCTTTGCCGTCGGCCGTGAGCT